>NZ_BBJR01000023.1 GCF_000739875.1 Comamonas aquatica NBRC 14918 | reverse complement strand
TTCAGTTAGCTGTGACAATGCTGTCTGTGCCCGCTCCCAGACCGCCACGCGTAGGTGTAGTGGAGGTTTGCGTAGGCGTATTGGAATCAAATCCTTCCTTTTTGCCACCGGGCCTCCGAATTTGAAAACCGGCCAGCGTCCAAGCATTCTTGCCACCTGGCCATGCCAACGTCGTGCGCTGACTGTGCATACCCCAGCGTGATTGCTGGAGCTGACCTGCCATGATCTGGTGTGCATCGTGGCCCTTTGCCAAGGTGCGCATCTGCTTGTTTCCAACAACTGTGTAGCTGCTTGGCGTGACGTTGTGCCGTGATGTGAGCTGCACCCTGCGTGTCCCCACACTCACCAAATCCATCCAGCCCGTCGAGTGCAGTGCTGGTTGGTTTTCTCCAAGATGGCGATGTTGATTGCCTCGTTGCAGCACGCCAGTGGGGCCGCGCTGACATCTTCCCCGAGCGCATCGAGGCTTTTTTTCTTGAGCAGGCAGGAGACCCGTTCGGCGGCAAAACGGAACTGGCGCCGCGGCACCTGTGTTGCCAGGGATCAGCCTGCTGGGGCCGCGCACCAATTGTCGGGCAACTAGCGTTTTATGCATCAAGCCAGATGTCGCAACGCCCGAGCGATGCAGGCAGCGCAGCTGTCGTCAGAGTTTGTCCAGCGTCACATCGGGCAAAAATGTGCTTAGCAGACGTGGCACGGTGGCTGGGGTGTAGACCACACCCAGGGGGAGGATGGCCAGCAATTGCGCATCGACCGCCAGATCAATAACGGCAAATTTGGCGGTGGATGCCCCCAGCGCGGGCAAGATGCTGTGCGGCATCAAAATCAGGGCCTGGGGTTGTCTGAGTAGGCTTTCCAGTACGGAGAGTGCGATCGACGAGATAGGGAACCATGTGGCATCGGGTATCTGGGCGCGGACCACGGTTTCGAAGATGTCGCGCACGGCAATATTGTGACTGGGCAGCACCCAACGATTACCGCGCAAATCTTCAAGTGGCACATGCTTGCGCCCCACCAGCGGATGGCTGTGGCGGGCCACTACCACTGCATGGTCGCTGACCAAGGGAATAAACCTGCACTGTGAAGGCAGCGGTGTTGGGGGGCGGCAGAACACGGCATCGAGATTGCCGTTAAGCAACTGGCGAAGCAGCTCGCGCCCACGGCCTTCCTGTATGTCGACCAGAACATCGGGGTGCTGGTCGTAAAAGTGGGTGAGCCGGGCGCTGAGCAGTGCATAGGTGGCGGCGGGAATCACGCCTAGGCGCAATGCGGCTTTCGCACCGGAGCTGATTTCGACCAAAACACTGGCGGTGTCTTCTAGCGTGTGCATAACGGCGGTGGCTGAATCGATCAGTGCCTTGCCTGCGGCAGTGGCACGAATGCCACGAGCGTGACGTTCAAACAATTGCAGCTCCAGCACTTTCTCCAGCTCGCTAAGCGCTTGGGTGGCCGCCGACTGGCTCATGTGTAGCTTTTTTGCTGCCTGCAAGATGGAACCGGACTGTTGCAACGCTAGCAACAGCTGCAATTGGCGCACGCGCAGGTACTTGGCCAAACGAGCAAATAGAACGCGGTGATCGAGTGAAGTCATGGCGACCAGTGGTTACGGTGAGGTATTGGTGCTGCTTATAGCTTGAGGCTTGATGTGTGCACTGGAATGTTCCACTTGTAGCTATATTTTTATGCAGCAAACACATGGAGACATGGTCTCCATGACATGCCTTCCCGAAATTTCGTCATGTCAGGAGACTTTTGATGTTTAAAAAAAATGCCCCTCATCGCCTAGGCGCGGTTCAAAAAATGCTGCTGACAGCTGGTGCAGTTTGGGCTGGTTTGGTTGCTAGTGCAGCCATGGCCGCTGAATATCCCAGCAAACCAATTAAGCTGATCGTTCCATTTGCAGCTGGCGGTTCTACCGATATTGTGGCGCGAGTGATTGCAGAGGCTATGCGTCACACGCTGGGTCAACCTGTGGTGGTGGACAACCGAGGTGGTGCCGGCGGTCTGATTGGTACCGAGGCGATTGCAAGTGCCCCAGCAGATGGTTACACCATCGGCATGGCCACGGTGAGCACGCTGACTGTGAACCCGTTGCTGTACCAGCGCGCAGCCAATCTCAGCCCCAAACTGCTGCCCGTGGTCAATTTGGTCACCATGCCTGCAGTGCTGATGGTGCACCCGAACGTATCTGCCAACAGCTTGGCTGAGATTGTGGCGCTGGAAAAGGTCAAACCAGGCAGCATAAGTGGCGGTGTGCCTGGCCACGGCACGTTGGGCCATTTACTTATGGCGTCGATGAATGACACGCTGCACACATCCATACAGATCGTGCCGTATCGAGGTAACGGCCCGGCACTCAATGACACGCTGGCGGGATCGGTGCAGATGCTGGTGGACCAACTTCCATCCTCGCTGTCGTTGGTCAAAGCCAATAAGCTGAAGCCGCTGGTGATTGCTGCGGCTGAGCGTTCGCCCGAGATGCCACAGGTGCCCACCTTTAAGGAATTGGGCTATACGCAGCTTAACGATTTAGGCATTAGCTGGTTCGGTCTGGTAGTGCCCAGCAATACCTCCAAGGCAATTGTCGACAAGATTGCCAGCGCTGCCGCACAGGCCGTGCGCCGTCCAGAGGTACAGCAGCAACTGGCCAAGCTGGGTGCAGCCCCTACCGATTTGGGTAATACCACGTTCAGTGCACAGATCGCGCAGCAATTGCAACGCAATAAGCAATTGCTGGACAAGGTCGGCGTGAAGGCCGAATAAGTGCAGGAGACACAACCCATGGAACATTTGCAGCCATTTTTTGACCAACACACGCCGCGCATGGCAGCGCTGGCAGACCAGATTTGGTCGTTGGCTGAACTGCGCTATGCCGAAAATTCCTCGGCCCAATTGCACATGCAGGCGCTAGCCGCGCAAGGTTTTTCCATCACATCCCCTTTAGCTGGTATCGCCACAGCGTTTTGTGCGCACTGGGGAGATGAAGGTCCAGTGATTGCTTTTTTAGGGGAATACGATGCGCTATCGGGTCTGAACCAAGAAAGTGGGGCGCTGGTCTGCAAGCCATCAACCGAAAGTCCGGGCAGCGCAGGCCATGGCTGTGGCCATCACTTGTTGGGTACGTCGGCGCATTTTGCTGCAATTGCCTTGCAGGCCCATCTGCAGCAGAGCGGGCAGAAAGCGCGCATCCGCTTTTATGGTTGCCCGGCAGAAGAAGGCGGTTCGGGTAAGACCTTTATGGCTCGTGCAGGGGTGTTTGACGATGTGGATGTTGCACTGACCTGGCACCCGGCCAGCTTCACCGGCATATTCAGCCAGACCACGCTAGCCAATATCCAAGCTAAGTTTATTTTCCATGGCAAGGCCGCCCACGCAGCGCAGTCCCCGCACTTAGGGCGCAGCGCACTTGATGCGGTAGAGCTGATGAACGTTGGGGTGAACTACCTGCGCGAACACATGCCCTCGGATGCACGCGTGCACTATGCGGTCACGGATAGCGGTGGCCTGTCGCCCAACGTTGTGCAGGCGCGTGCGGAGGTACTGTACTTAGTGCGTGCGGCCCAGAACAGCGAAGCCGCAGCCCTTTATGAACGGGTGTGCAAAATCGCCGATGGTGCGGCGTTGATGACCGAATGCCGCGTAGAAGTGGTGTTTGAGAAAGCCTGCTCTAACTTACTGCAAAACACCACACTCAATCAGGTGATGTATCGCGCTATGCAGGCTATCCAACCTTTGCCTGCGCGTACCGACATGGACATGCAGGCCCGGCTGTACCAGGCAACGCTGACCGGCAACGACATCGAGGCTGTCAGTCGCCCTCTCGCACAGGTGTTGCGTGGGCAGGTGCCGGTGGTGTTCCGGGATATTGCGCCGTATGAGCCCAATCTGCACGAGACTATTTTTGGCTCCACCGATGTAGCTGATGTGAGCTGGGTTACACCCACAGTGCAAGCTTGGGTTGCTTGCTACGCGTTTGGCACACCACTGCACTCTTGGCAGATGGTGGCTCAAGGCAAGAATTCATTAGCCCACGCTGGCATGGTTATGGCCGCACGTACCCTTACAGCCACTGCAATCGAGCTGGTCGAGCAGCCGCACCTTATTGCGCAGGCCCACGCTGAACTGCTGCAGCGCCGAGGTGGCAAGCCTTATGTTTGCCCAATTCCAGCAGACATTCAGGTGCCCGTGCATGCGGCATAAACTTGAGTCGATCAACTTCTTGTGAACGTCAGCAGGCCAAAGGACTCGAGCGCACCGTGCGCGTGTGCAGGAGCACCGAGCCTACTACCCATCGCTGTGGGCGGCTATTGAATCGATTGCCCCAAAGATTGGCTGCGTGCTGCAGACCTTGAACGATTGGGTCACGAAGGCCGAGGTTGACAGTGGCCAACGCCCCGGCACCACCAGTTCGGATGCCCAGCGCATCAGGGAACTGGAGCGAGAGGTCAAAAAGCTGACATCCTGAAGACGGCTAGCGCGTTTTTAACGCAGGCGGAACTCGACCGCCGATTGAAGTCTTGAAGAACTACATCGACCGCCGCCGTGATGCCTGCGGGGTCGAGCCCATCTGCCAAGTGTTGCAGATGGCCACGTGCGTTACTGGCGCCACGCAGCCCAGCAACGCAATCCCAATAGCGCAGTGTACGCGCCCTGCGTGACGAGGGTTTGAAAGCCGCATGCAGCGGCCTACTGGCAGGTTTACGTGGCCGATAAGGTATCGCGCAGGTGCGATGCAAAATTTGTAAGTAAAATATACTAAAAATTTACAAGTGCTGCTTAAGCTGTGCTGACTTAAAAAATATTTCTGAGGGGGTTTGCGTGCGCAGCGTTTGTGCTTTGCGGGCGTGGTCGGCGATTGCGCCAGGACTGCCAACTACCGCGCACTGGCAACAGTGGGCAATTCAACCTTGGTGCCCCAGTGGAGAGCTGGCGCTGGACTTATCACACATTCCATCAATGGTGCGTCGGCGTTTGGGGCCGCTCGCCAAATTAGCGGTCTCAGCTGCGGATGTAGTTCTTGCGCAGACATCCCAGCCCGATTTACCTGTGGTCTGGGTTTCACGTTATGGTGACTCAGATAAGTCTTTAGCGTTGTTGCAGTCGCAAGCTATTGGGGAGCCACTATCTCCAATGGCCTTTGGCTTATCAGTACACAATGGGATCGGAGCACAGCATTCGATTCTGCGTGGGATTCGCTCGAATTCAGTATGTGTTGCCACGTCGAATGGTGCTCCCGAAGCCGGAATGATGGAAGCTTTGGGTTTATT
>NZ_BBJR01000024.1 GCF_000739875.1 Comamonas aquatica NBRC 14918 | reverse complement strand
GGTGGGTGATACATGGATCGAACATGTGACCCCTGCCGTGTGAAGGCAGTGCTCTACCGCTGAGCTAATCACCCGTTTGTCAGTGTTCCGACAAGACTTAGATTATGTCACAGCTTGCGCCGCGTCTTTTCCAATTCGCCAAATAGTTTTGCCACCGGACGATTTGTCCAGATCGGCCAGCACGGCGTCGTGCGCTGCCAACTCCTGCTCGTTGGCCTTGAGCACGGGCAGCACCATGGCACGTAGATCCAGCACTGGCAGCGCATCGCTGGCCTCTTGCTCCTGCGGGGACTCGTCATCTTCCGGCATGACCAGGGCGTTCTGCCCGCGCGTCATGTTGATGTAGACGTCGGCCAGCAATTCCGCATCCAGCAACGCCCCGTGCAGGGCCCGACCGCTGTTGTCCACATCCAGCCGCGAGCACAGCGCATCCAGGGAATTGCGCTTGCCAGGGAACATCTCTTTGGCCATGGCCAAAGAGTCGGTGATCCCCTCCACATAGTGGGTCAGCGGCTGCAGACCCAGCAACGAGAATTCCTTGTTCAGGAAACCCACGTCGAACGGCGCGTTGTGGATGATCAGCTCCGCCCCTTGCAGGTAGGCCAGGATGTCCTGGACCATGGCCTCGAACTTGGGCTTGTCGCTCAGAAACTCGGTGGTCAGGCCGTGGACGCGCAGGGCATCGGGGTGGCTGTCGCGCCCGGGGTTGAAATACAGGTGCAGGTTATTGCCCGTGAGCTTGCGGTTGACCAGCTCCACGCAGCCCAGCTCAATGATGCGATCCCCGCCCTCTGCGGACAGGCCCGTGGTTTCGGTATCCAGAACAACGAGGCGCGACATAGGTCAGTGGTTTTCCTTGGCGTGGTTGATGGAGTACTTGGGGATCTCCACCACCAGATCCTTCTGCGCCACGATGGCCTGACAGCTCAGGCGCGACTGGGGCTCCAGCCCCCAGGCGCGGTCCAGCAGGTCCTCTTCCTCTTCCTCGGCATCGTTCAGCGAGTTGAAGCCTTCACGCACGATCACATGGCAGGTGGTGCAGGCACAGCTCATGTCGCACGCATGCTCGATCTTGATGTTGTGGTCCAGCAAGGCTTCGCAGATCGAGGTACCTGCGGGCGCTTCGATCTCAGCGCCAGCCGGGCAGTATTCGGGGTGGGGAAGAATTTTGATTACAGCCATGTTCTTATGAATCAAGTAAGAGATTGGACGTTCTTGCCAGCCAGCGCATCGCGAATGCCGCGGTTCATGCGCTCCGCCGCAAAGGCTTCCGTGCCTTTGGCCAGGGCCTGCGTGGCCGCCTCGATCACCGCCGCATCGGCCGCGGTCACCGTGGCACGCAGCGCATCCATCAAAGCCGTGATTTCATCACGCTGTGCCGGCGACAGCAGATCACCATCGGCATCCAGCGCACTCTGGGTCGCCAGCAGCATGCGGTCGGCATCCACGCGCGCCTCGACCAGGGCCCGGGCCTGCATGTCTTCCTGGGCGGTGCTGAAGCCCTCTTGCAGCATGCGTGCCACCTGGTCATCCGACAGGCCATAGGATGGCTTGACGGCCACCTGGGCTTCCACGCCGCTGACCTGCTCTTTGGCATGCACGGACAGCAGGCCGTCGGCATCCACCGTGAAGCTCACACGGATGCGTGCAGCGCCCGCCGCCATCGGCGGGATGCCGCGCAGCTCGAAACGCGCCAGGCTGCGGCAGTCCTGCACCAGATCGCGCTCGCCCTGCACCACGTGGATGGCCATGGCGGTCTGCCCGTCCTTGTAGGTCGTGAAGTCCTGGGCGCGCGCCGTGGGAATGGTTTCATTGCGGGCAATGATGCGCTCGACCAGCCCCCCCATGGTTTCCACACCCAGCGACAGCGGGATCACATCCAGCAGCAGCAATTCACCAGCGGCATTGTTGCCCGCCAGCTGGTTGGCCTGGATGGCGGCGCCCAAAGCCACCACCTCATCCGGATTCAAATTGGTCAGGGGCTGCTTGCCAAACAGCTGGGCCACGGCCTCCTGCACCTGGGGCATGCGGGTCGAACCACCCACCATGACCACGCCCTGCACGTCCTCCACCGTCAACTCGGCATCACGCAGTGCCCGGCGCACCGCCTGCAGCGAGCGCTTGGTCAGGTGCTCGGTCGCTTGCGCGAAATCCGAGCGCGCCACCGCCTGCTGCAGGGCCGCGCCACTGGGCAACTGCACAGCGAATTCGGTGTGCTCGACATCCGTCAGGCGCTCCTTGCAGGCCTTGGCCGCCACCCGCAGGGCCGCCCAGTCCTCCGCCGACTGTGCCTGCACCCCGGTCTGTGCCAGCACCCACTGGGTCAGGGCAGCGTCATAGTCATCGCCACCCAGGGCCGAGTCGCCCCCGGTGGAGATCACCTCGAACACACCCTGGGTCAGCCGCAGCACGGAAATGTCAAAGGTACCGCCGCCCAGGTCGTACACGGCGTAGGTACCTTCGCTGGCGTTGTCCAGGCCATAGGCAATCGCTGCCGCCGTGGGTTCGTTGATCAGGCGCAGCAGGTTCAGGCCCGCCAGCTTGGCCGCATCCTTGGTGGCCTGGCGTTGCGCATCGTCGAAGTACGCGGGCACGGTGATGACCGCGCCGTAGAGGTCATCGTTGAACGTGTCTTCCGCGCGGTAACGCAGCGTGGCCAGGATTTCGGCACTGATTTCCACGGGGCTCTTGGTGCCAGCGCGGGTCTGCAGGCTGACCATGCCCTGTTCGGCCTGCGGCTCGAAGGTGTAGGGCAATTGCTGGACCTGCGCCCCCAGGTCGGACAGGCTGCGACCCATGAAGCGCTTCACCGACACGATGGTGTTGGGCGCGTCCTCCACTTCGTGTCCACGCGCCTCGTAGCCAATATGGCGCTTACCCTCGGGGGCGTAACGCACCACGGACGGCAGCAACACCCGCCCTTGGTCATCCGGCAGGCACTCGGCCACGCCGTTGCGCACCGAGGCCACCAGGGAATGGGTCGTACCCAGGTCGATCCCCACCGCGATGCGGCGCTGGTGGGGATTGGGCGATTGACCGGGTTCGGAGATTTGCAATAAAGCCATGTTCATCAGTCTCTGTGTGAACGGAATGCTCCGCTCTGGACGCCCGCACCGGGGTGTGCAGGACGCGACGTTGCATGCAACGACTGGGTTATTGTTCCAGTTGCTCGCGGCGGCGTTCGATGTCTTGCGCAAAGCGCTCAACAAACATGAGGGATCTCACCACCTGTACGGCCTGCGTCGCCCCCTCCTGCGACGCCAGCAGGCGCTCGCAATTTTGAAGCATCTGACGCTTGACCAGCATGACCTCGTCGGCCAAAGCATCCACATCCGTTTCGGAGTCGGCTTCTTCCAGCGCCTCGCGCCATTCCATCTGCTGCATCAGGAATGCCGCAGGCATCGCCGTGTTGTCCTCGGCACGCACAGGCACGCCAAACAATTCACACAGGTAGGCCGCGCGCTTGAGCGGGTGTTTCAGCCGCTGGTAGGCCTCGTTGATGCGCACCGACCATTGCATGGCCACCCGCTGCGCCACACCGCCTTCGCCAGCAAAGCGGTCGGGGTGGGTCTGCTTTTGCAGCTCTTTCCAGCGCTCGTCCAGCACCGCGCGGTCCAGCGCAAACTGCCGGGGCAAGCCCATCAATTCGAAATCGTCAGACTGAAGGTTCATGTCAATAAAAAACCGCCAGCACTGCTGCAATGGCGGTTTGAAAAATCAGGGGCAGCACAACCGCCCTTTAGCAATCAGATCCGGAAGCTTTCTCCACAGCCACAGCGATCACGCTCATTGGGGTTGTGGAACTTGAAGCCCTCGTTCAAACCTTCGCGCACGAAGTCCAGCTCCGTGCCGTCGATGTACGCCAGGCTCTTGGGATCGATCATCACCTTGATGCCATGGCTTTCGAACACCACATCCTCAGGTTCGGGCGCGTCCACGTACTCCAGCTTGTAAGCCAGACCGGAGCAGCCGGTGGTCTTGACCCCCAGACGCACCCCGATCCCCTTGCCACGCTTGGTGAGGTAACGCCCCACGTGGCGTGCAGCAGCATCCGTCAGCGTGACAGCCATGGTTATGCAGCCGAGGCAGTTTCGCTGTGCTTGGCGCGGTAGTCGTCGACCGCGGCCTTGATGGCATCTTCCGCCAGGATGGAGCAGTGCACCTTCACGGGTGGCAATGCCAACTCCTCAGCGATCATGCTGTTCTTCAGCGCAGCCGCTTCGTCCAGCGTCTTGCCCTTCACCCACTCTGTCACCAGGGAGGACGAGGCAATCGCCGAGCCGCAACCATAGGTCTTGAAGCGCGCATCTTCGATCACGCCCGTTGCAGGGTTGACCTTGATCTGCAGCTTCATCACGTCACCGCAGGCGGGCGCACCCACCATACCAGTACCCACGCTGTCATCGCCTTTTTCAAACGAGCCAACGTTGCGGGGATTTTCGTAGTGGTCAATGACCTTGTCGGAGTAAGCCATGATGTCTACCTCTTCAAATTCAATCTATGTGACGGCTCAGTGCGCAGCCCACTGGATGGTGCTCAGGTCCACACCGTCCTTGTACATTTCCCACAGCGGGCTCAATTCGCGCAGCTTTTCCACGTTCTTGCGGATGGTCGCAATCGCGTAATCGATCTCTTCCTCGGTGGTGAAGCGGCCGATGGTCATGCGCAGCGAGCTGTGTGCCAACTCATCGCTGCGACCCAGGGCGCGCAGGACATAGCTGGGCTCCAGGCTAGCCGAGGTGCATGCCGAACCCGAGGAAACGGCCAGGCCCTTGATACCCATGATCAGGGACTCACCTTCGACGTAGTTGAAGCTGATGTTCAGGTTGTGGGGCACGCGGTGTTCCATGTCCCCGTTCACGAACACCTGCTCGATGTCCTTCAGACCTTCCAGCAGGCGCTGCTGCAGGCGCTTGGCGTGGTCGAAGTCCTGCTGCATTTCTTCCTTGGCGATGCGGAAGGCTTCGCCCATGCCCACGATCTGGTGCGTGGGCAGGGTGCCCGAACGCATGCCACGCTCATGGCCGCCACCGTGCATCTGGGCTTCCAGGCGCACGCGGGGCTTGCGGCGCACGTACAGTGCGCCAATGCCCTTGGGTCCATAGGATTTGTGCGAAGCCAGGCTCATCAGATCGACAGGCATGGTCTGCATGTCCAGCGGCATCTTGCCCGTGGCCTGTGCGGCATCCACGTGGAAAATGATGCCCTTCTCACGGCACAGATTGCCGATCGTGTTCAGGTCCTGGATCACGCCGATCTCGTTGTTCACGGCCATCACGCTCACCAGGATGGTGTCGGGACGGATGGCTGCCTTGAACACGTTCAGATCCAGCAGGCCGTTTTCCTGCACGTCGAGGTAGGTCACCTCGAAGCCCTGGCGCTCCAACTCACGCATGGTGTCCAGCACGGCCTTGTGCTCGGTCTTCACGGTGATCAGGTGCTTGCCCTTGCCTTGGTAGAAGTGCGCGGCACCCTTGATCGCCAGGTTGTCAGATTCGGTGGCACCACTGGTCCACACGATTTCACGGGGGTCGGCATTGATCAGCTCCGCCACCTGGGTACGGGCCTTTTCAATCGCTTCCTCCGCTTCCCAACCCCAGGCGTGGCTGCGCGATGCAGGATTGCCAAAGTGCTCACGCAGCCATGGGATCATGGCGTCCACCACACGCGGATCGCAAGGTGTGGTCGCACCGTAGTCAAGGTAGATGGGGAAATGTGGGGTCATGTCCATGGCTGGCTCTACTGATATCTGTCTGGCAACGCCGGGGTTGCCGATTGAAAACTTGTCCTTGCCTGCCGAGCGCGCCCGGCGGGCCAATCACACCATCAAGATTTGGCGAATACGTTGCCCAGTGCGAACACCGAGTTGGGGGCATTCACGCGAATCGGCTTGACCACGGGTGCGGTCGAGATGGCGCGACGCACCACGGGCTTGTCCTCGATCTGGATACCCTTGGCCAACTGTTCATCGACCAGCTTCTGCAGCGTCACGGAGTCCAGGAACTCCACCATGCGCTGGTTCAGGGCGGACCACAGCTCGTGGGTCATGCAGCGACCGGCCTCGCCCATACAGTTTTCCTTGCCACCACACTGGGTAGCATCGATGGGTTCGTCCACCGACACGATGATGTCAGCCACCGTGATTTCTGCCGCCTTGCGGGCCAGGGTGTAGCCACCACCTGGGCCACGGGTGGATTCCACCAGCTCATGGCGACGCAGCTTGCCGAACAGCTGCTCCAGGTACGACAGGGAAATTTGCTGACGCTGACTGATGGCAGCCAGCGTGACAGGACCATTGTTCTGGCGCAGTGCCAGATCGATCATGGCGGTGACCGCAAAGCGGCCTTTTGTTGTGAGACGCATCGTGAGCTCCTTCAGTCAGGCTGTTAGTTACAGAAACATCAATCGCGGTCAATCGGACTGATACCGTCTCCGCCCTTACTCCAGCGCCCTGCCCGTAACCAGCAAGCGCAGAGCCCTTCTCCTAAGAAGTCTTTTGTTGTTGTTGAGTGATAACCCGAAGTATACCAGAAACCCCATCAATTTTGTCGGATACCGCCAATCAACGTCATCAACGCAATCTATCAAGGAGAAAAAGTGTTGAAAATCAAGCCCCAAACAGTTTCTGCTTGAGCACGGCCAGCTGGTCCCGCAGACGTGCTGCAGCCTCGAACTCCAGGTTCTTGGCATGCGCCAGCATGTCCTTTTCCAGCTTCTTGATGGCCTTCGCCAGCTCGGCCTCCGACATCACGGCCTCGGCTTCGTGGCACACCTGGGCCCGCGCCTGGTCGTCGGCCGCACGGCCACTCTTTTCGCTATAGACCCCATCAATCAGGTCTTTCACCCTCTTGACAATTGCCTGTGGCTGAATCCCGTGCGCTTCGTTGTAAGCGATCTGTTTGGCGCGGCGGCGCTCGGTTTCATCGATGGCCTTGCGCATGGAGTCGGTGATGCGGTCGGCGTACAGGATGGCCTTGCCATGCAGGTTGCGCGCCGCGCGGCCAATTGTCTGGATCAGGCTGCGCTCGGCCCGCAGGAAACCCTCCTTGTCGGCATCCAAAATGGCCACCAGCGACACCTCGGGAATGTCCAGCCCCTCGCGCAGCAGGTTGATGCCAACCAGCACGTCGAACACCCCCAGGCGCAGGTCACGAATGATCTCCACGCGCTCCACGGTGTCGATGTCCGAGTGCAGGTAGCGCACCCGCACGCCGTTTTCGGTCAGGTAGTCGGTCAACTGCTCGGCCATGCGCTTGGTCAGCGTGGTGATCAGCACCCGCTCCCCGCGCTGCTCGCGCAGTCGGATTTCTTGCAGCACATCGTCCACCTGGTGGGTGGCGGGCCGCACCTCGATCTCGGGATCCACCAGCCCCGTGGGGCGCACGACCTGGTCAACAACCTGCCCGGCATGGGTCTTTTCGTAATCCGCGGGCGTGGCCGACACAAAGATCACCTGGCGCATGCGCTGCTCGAACTCCTCGAACTTCAGCGGCCGGTTGTCCAGCGCCGACGGCAGGCGAAAGCCATACTCCACCAGCGTGGTCTTGCGCTGCTTGTCGCCGTTGTACATGGCGTTGAGCTGGCCGATCATCTGGTGGCTCTCGTCCAGGAACATCAGCGCGTCCTTGGGCAAGTAGTCGGTCAGCGTGCTCGGCGGCTCACCGGGTGCCGCCCCGGAGAGGTGGCGCGTGTAGTTCTCAATGCCCTTGCAGTGCCCCACCTCGCTCAGCATCTCCAGGTCAAAGCGGGTGCGCTGCTCCAGGCGCCGCGCCTCCACCAGCTTGCCCATGTCCACCAGTTGCTTGCTGCGCTGGCGCAACTCTTCCTTGATGGTCTCGACGGCCGCCAATACCTTGTCGCGCGGCGTGACGTAGTGGCTGCTGGGGTAGACCGTGAAGCGTGGGATGCTCTGGCGAATGCGCCCGGTCAGCGGGTCAAACAACTGCAGGCTGTCCACTTCGTCATCAAACAGCTCAATGCGCAGCGCCAGCTCGGAGTTTTCCGCCGGAAACACGTCGATGGTGTCGCCACGCACGCGGAACGTGCCGCGCGAGAAATCCTGGTCGTTGCGCTGGTACTGCATGCGGATTAGCTGGGCGATGACATCGCGCTGGTTCATGCGGTCACCGGTGCGCACCGTCATGATCATCTGGTGGTAGCTCTCGGGCTCGCCAATGCCGTAGATAGCCGACACCGTGGCCACGATGACCACATCGCGCCGCTCCATCAGGCTTTTGGTGCAGGACAGGCGCATCTGCTCGATGTGCTCGTTGATGGCGCTGTCTTTTTCGATGAAAAGATCGCGCTGCGGCACATAGGCCTCGGGCTGGTAGTAGTCATAGTAGCTGACGAAGTACTCCACCGCGTTCTTGGGAAAGAACTCGCGGAATTCGCTGTACAGCTGCGCCGCCAGGGTCTTATTGGGCGCAAAGATGATGGCGGGCCGCCCCAGGCGCGCGATCACATTGGCCATGGTGAAGGTCTTGCCCGAGCCCGTCACGCCCAACAGCGTCTGGAAGGCCTCGCCATCCTGCACCCCCTCCACCAGCTTGGCGATCGCCGACGGCTGGTCGCCCGCCGGCGGATACGGCTGGAACAACTCGAACGGCGAGCCGTCAAAGTGGGCAAAAGTGCCTTCTGGCGCAGCGGTGCTGGTGGATTCTTGCATAGCGTTATGTGCGGCGCGCATGGCGCCCCCGGGAGTAAAATGCCGAGTTAACCCTCGAGCCTAAACCATCAGGTGGGGGCCTTTAGCGTTATATCTACCCCTCAAGGACGATTCATGTCTCTGTTTACCGCCGTCGAAATGGCCCCCCGCGACCCCATCCTGGGTCTGAACGATCAATTTGCCGCCGACACCAACCCCAACAAGGTCAATCTGGGCGTGGGCGTGTACTTCGACGACAACGGCAAGCTGCCCCTGCTGCAATGCGTGCAGGCCGCGGAAAAGGCCATGATGGACAAGCCCGCTGCGCGCGGCTACCTGCCCATCGACGGTATTGCGGCCTACGACAACGCCGTCAAGGGCCTGGTGTTCGGTGCCGACTCCGACGTGGTCACCTCCGGCCGTGTCTCCACAGTACAGGCCATCGGTGGCACGGGCGGCCTGAAGATCGGCGCCGACTTCCTGAAGAAGATCAGCCCCAACGCCAAGGTGCTGATCTCCAACCCCAGCTGGGAAAACCACAAGGCCATCTTCACCAACGCGGGCTTTGAAGTCGGCACCTACGCCTACTACGACGCTGCCACCCGCTCGGTCGACTTCGCCGGCATGCTGGCCGACCTGAACGCCGCCGCCGCCGGCACCATAGTGGTGCTGCACGCCTGCTGCCACAACCCCACCGGCTACGACATCACCGCCGCCCAGTGGGATGAAGTGATCGCCGTCGTCAAGGCCAAGGGCCTGGTCGCCTTCCTGGACATGGCCTACCAGGGCTTTGGCCACGGCATCGCCGAAGACGGCGCCGTGATCGGCAAGTTCGTGGCCGCCGGCCTAAACATCTTCGTGTCCACCTCCTTCTCCAAGAGCTTCAGCCTGTACGGCGAGCGCGTGGGCGCCCTGTCCGTGGTCGCCAACGACAAGGAAGAAGCCGCGCGCGTACTGTCGCAGCTGAAGATCGTCATCCGCACCAACTACTCCAACCCACCCACCCACGGTGGTGCGGTCGTGGCAGCCGTACTGAACAACCCCGAGCTGCGCGCCCTGTGGGAAAAGGAACTGGGAGAGATGCGCGTACGCATCAAGGAAATGCGCCAGAAGCTGGTGGATGGCCTGAAGGCCGCCGGCGTGACCCAGGACATGTCCTTCATCACCACGCAGATCGGCATGTTCTCGTACTCCGGCCTGTCCAAGGACCAGATGGTGCGCCTGCGCTCCGAATTCGGCGTGTACGGCACCGACACCGGCCGCATGTGCGTGGCCGCGCTGAACAGCAAGAACATTGAACACGTCTGCAAGTCGATTGCCGCCGTGATCTAAGGGACCACGCTGTCCAAGCAAAAAGCCACCTGCGGGTGGCTTTTTTGATGGCAGGTGTATTCAAAATACGTAGCTGGTTGCGCACATCAGACAAGGAATTTCTTATGTTTAGCGTCTGAAACCCTGTTTTGATCAACGCCATCAGCTATCAAAACCACGAATCGACGCCCAGGCGTCAACCCTGAACGCTGCGCTGGTTTACAAAACCGGCATGCACACCACACCGACCCTGCAGCCGCTCAGCGGCACCCACATCCTGAGCCTGGCGCTGAACCTGCCCGGCCCCGCCGCCCTCATCCGCTGCCGCGACATGGGCGCGCACTGCACCAAGCTGGAGCCCCCCGCGCCCGCCGCACAGCCCAGCGCCGACCCCATGCACAGCTACAGCCCCGCGGCCTACGCCCAGTTGCATGCCGGCATGCAGGTCCTGCACGCGGACCTGAAAAGCACCGCCGGCCAAGCCACGCTGCACCAGGCGCTGGCGCAGACCGACGTGCTGCTCACCTCGTTCCGCCCCGCTGCCCTGGACAAGCTAGGGCTGTCCTGGGATAGCCTGCACGCCCGCCATCCACGGCTGTGCATGGTGCGCATCTTCGGCAGCACCGACCCCGACGAGGCCAACCACGCCGGGCACGACCTGACCTACCAGGCCCAGGCCGGCCTGACCGATGACGGCCACCTGCCCGCCAGCCTGTTCGCCGACATGGCCGGTGCCGTCATGGGCAGCGAGGCCGTGCTGCAAACCCTGCTGCAACGCGGCCACAGCGGCCACGGCCACTGTCTGGACGTCGGCCTGGCCCAGGCCGCGCAATGGCTGGCGCTGCCGCGCCACTGGGGCATGACCACCCCGGGCGGTGATGTCGGCGGCGCCCACGCCGGCTACCGCATGTACCGTTGTGCCGACGGCTGGGTCGCCCTGGCGGCGCTGGAGCCGCACTTTGCCCAGCGCATCGCCCAGGTCGCAGGGCTGGTGCAGCGCGACGGCAGCCTGCCCAGCATGCACCACAGCGGCTCCCACGCCGCACTGGAGCGCTTTTTCGCGCTGCAGCGCTGCGAACAGCTGGCAGCGATGGCAGCACAAAGCGACATCCCCCTACATGTAATTCCAGTCCGAGACAAATAATCTTTGTCAATCAGGAGGCATTGATTTGAACCTATGACCTGAGCCTTTGCGCAAGCAACGAACTATCTCCATCGCCCTGTGGCCTGACCCGGATTGGGATCGCCCGATCCCCGAGACGGCCCCCACCCTGGAGTTTCCAGTGCCGAGCAATGACCATCGCACGATCCACCATGGCAGGTTTCTGCCTGGAGGCCATGCACCAGTCCCCCATCTGCCGGCCCAAGCTGGCAGCGGGCGCCGTGCATCCCTGGCCTTCCACTGCGGGGAGTACGCTTGATGCCAAGCCAGACCTCTGCCAGCAAAGCCTACACCCGGCGACGCTGGCTCTTCATCACCGCTGTTGGCGTCCAATTGCTGGTGGCCTGCATCAGCATCGTGCTGATGACCTCGGTGCGCGTCGTGGTGGGTGGCGAGAGCCTGTGGAGCAAAGGATTCAACGCGGCAGCCTTGCACCTCAACCAATACGCAGAAACTGGCAATACCCAGGATTTTCTGGATTTCCAGGATGCGCTGACGACACCGCTGGGCGTCGGCCAGGCGCGTGAAGCACTGGACGAAGGCGACCGCCACAGCACGCGCATCCGCACCGGCTTGTTGCAGGGAGAAAACCACCCGGACGACGTCGACACGCTCTTGTATGCACTGCCCTGGGTATGGACCCTGGACGTGCTGGCACCCACGCTGACGATCTGGCGCAGCGGCGATGCCCATGTGCAAGCCCTCAACCAGTTGGGCAAGGACATCTACAACCACAGAAACTCTGGGCGCCCGGTGACAGACCAGACGATTGCATCCTGGCACGAAGAAATCAACAACATCAGCACCACCGTGGTCCCGCTGGCCAAGAAATTCAACGCAACGCTGGCCAGCAATGCCCGCGATCTGGAATGGCTGCTGATCTTTGTGAACATCTTCACCGCCGCCTTGCTGTGCACCATGCACTGGCTCGCCATCCAGAAAGCGATTGTCGAAAACCGCAAAACCAGCAGCAAGCTGGAGACCGAGCGCCAGCGCAGCAGCACCACCCTGGCCGCATTGGGCGACGGCGTGCTGAACCTGGACGAGCAGCACCGCATCCGTTACGCCAACCCCTCCGCATCGCGGCTGCTGGACCTGTCGCAAGGCCATCTGCTGGGCCAGGACATCCAGACCATCCTGCCGTTTGCCACCGAGGTGCTGGTCAAACACCTGGCAGGCCCCAAACAGCCGGGAATGGCCCCACGTCGCGACGACAGCGTGCACTGGATCCGCCGCACATCGGGCGACAACGTGGCCGTCCACGTCAGCGCCACCACGCTGGATGGTGAAAATTCCGGCACCGTGGTGGTTCTGCACGATGTCTCGCAGGAGCAGAACTACATGCGCATGCTGCAATGGCAGCAAAGCCACGACCTGCTGACCGGCCTGGACAACCGCGCGACCTTCGAGAAATACCTGCAGCAGGTGCTGGGCAAGCACCAGGCCAGCCTGCTGCACCTGAACCTGGACCACTTCAAGATGATCAACGCCAGCTACGGCCACGCAGCGGGCGACGAGATCCTGCGCCAGGTCTGCCAGCAACTGCGCCTGGTGCTGCGCGAAAGCGATGTGCTGGCGCGCGTGGGCGGCGACGAGTTCGCCGTGCTGCTGACCCACTGCCCACCCCATGCCTCGATGCAGTCGGCCGAGCGCTTGCGCCAGTCCATCCACAATCTCAACGTGCAGTGGCGCCAGCACAACCTGCACACCGGCGTCAGCATTGGCGTGGTGCACATCGACCCACAGCAAAGCAGCGATCCGGCCAGCCTGCTGGGCATGGCAGAAAGCGCCTGCAAGCACGCCAAGGAAAGCGGGCGCAACCGCATCACGGTCTACAACCCGCATGACCGTGCCTTCCAGCGCTACCAGGGCGACATGGAATGGGTGCAACGCCTGCGCAACAGCCTGGAAGAAGACAAGTTCACCCTGTTTGCGCAGACGGTCTACCCGCTGCACCCCGAGGACCAGGGGGGGGTGCACTTCGAAGTGCTGCTGCGCCTGTCCGATGTCCCTGGGCAACAGCTGTCGCCGTCCGAATTCATCCCGATCGCCGAGCGCTACGACCTGATGAACCTGATTGACCGCTGGGTGGTGCGGCACGCCCTGCAACTGCTGAAGACGCACCTGGCGCAAGGCGCCGACATTCGCACCTGCTCCATCAACCTGTCCGGCTCCAGCCTGGGGGACAGCGACCTCACCGAGTTCATCCGGCAAAGCATCCTGGAGTTCGGCATCGCCGGCGACAAGCTGTGCTTTGAGATCACCGAAACCAGCGCCATCGCCAGCATGGACAGCGCCATCGCCATGATCACCGAGCTGCGCAAGCTCGGCTGCCGCTTCTCGCTGGACGATTTCGGCTCCGGCATGGCCAGCTTCCGGTACCTGCAACAGTTGCCCGTGGACTACCTCAAGATCGACGGCAGCTTCGTGCGCGACATGCTCAAGAACCCCAGCAACTTCGCCATGGTGGAGGCCATCGGCCACATAGGCCACGTCATGGGCAAATCCACCGTCGCCGAATTCGTGGGCGACCAGGCCACCTTCGACGCCCTGCGCAGCATGGGCATCGACTACGCCCAGGGCTACTACATCGCCACGCCGGTACCGCTGGACACCACCTACTTCCAGCACGCCCACCAAGCCCCACAGCAGCGCAGCCGGGCCACCGCGACCCCGGCACCACGCGACTGAGGCCGCCCACAAAAAAGCCAGCACAAGCGCTGGCTGGTGGGGTCAGCGCCTTCAGCGCTTGGGCTTGGGTTTGCCCCCTGCTGCAGGGCGTGGCTTGACGCCCGGGCGCGGCGGCAGCCCGGTGTGCTGGGTCAGCAGCTTGCCGGGACGCGGTGCGGTGCCACGCACCTCGGCCCCGCGGAAGCGCACATCGCTCTTGGGCTCCAGCAGGGCGTGTTCGTCCTGCTTGCGCGGGCGCAGCGCCACGGCCTTGCCATCCTGGTTGGTGGTATAGCCCAGGCCGGTCTTGCCACCTGCCGAGGGCGTGCTGTTCTTCTTGCGCGCGCTCTGGTAGCTGCCGTCCACCATGGGCTGGAAGGTCGGAATCAGGTGGTGCTTGCCGTTGCCGATCAGATCGGCACGCCCCATGGTCTTGAGCGCATCGCGCAGCAGCGGCCAGTTGTTGGGATCGTGGTAGCGCAGGAAGGCCTTGTGCAGGCGGCGGCGCTTTTCGCCGCGCACAATGTCCACGGCTTCCTCGTCCCGGTCGCGCATTTCGCGGCGTACCTTGGTCAAGGTGTTGCGGCCGCTGTGGTACATGGCCGTGGCCGTGGCCATGGGGCTGGGGTAGAAGGTCTGCACCTGGTCGGCGCGGAAACCGTTCTTCTTCAGCCAGATGGCCAGGTTCATCATGTCCTCATCGCTGGTGCCGGGGTGGGCAGCGATAAAGTACGGGATCAGGAACTGCTTCTTGCCCGCCTCTTCGCTGTACTTCTCGAACAGCTGCTTGAACTTGTCGTAGCTGCCGATGCCGGGCTTCATCATCTTGGACAACGGGCCGGCCTCGGTGTGCTCGGGCGCGATCTTCAGGTAGCCACCCACGTGGTACTGCACCAGCTCGCGCACGTATTCGGGCGACTTGACGGCCAGGTCGTAGCGCAGACCCGAGCCGATGAGGATCTTCTTGATGCCCGGCAGCTTGCGCGCGCGGCGGTAGATGTTGATCAGCGGGCCGTGGTCGGTGTGCAGGTTCGGGCAGATGCCTGGGAACACGCAACTGGGCTTGCGGCAGTGCTTCTCGATCTCGGGGCTAGAACAGCCCAGGCGGTACATGTTGGCGGTGGGGCCACCCAGGTCGGAGATGGTGCCTGTGAAGCCCTTGACCTTGTCGCGGATGTCCTCGATCTCCTGGATGATCGAATCTTCCGAGCGACTCTGGATGATGCGGCCTTCGTGCTCGGTGATCGAGCAGAAGGTGCAGCCACCAAAGCAACCGCGCATGATGTTAACCGAAGTGCGGATCATCTCCCAGGCCGGGATCTTGGTCGCACCTTCGTGGCTGCCGTGCTCGTCGGCATAGCTGGGGTGCGGGCCACGCGCGTACGGCAGGCCGAACACCCAGTCCATCTCGGCCGTGCTCAGCGGGATGGGCGGCGGGTTCAGCCACACATCGCGCGCCGTCGCGCCCTCCCCGTGGGCCTGCACCAGGGCGCGGGCGTTGCCGGGGTTGGTCTCCAGGTGCAGCACGCGGTTGGCGTGGGCGTACAGAATCGGATCGCTCTTGACCTGCTCGTAGCTGGGCAGGCGCAGCACGGTCTTGTCGCGCGGGGGCTGCTTGGCCTTGCTGCGCAGCGACAGATTGGGCATGAACTGGATGGGCTGCACGGCCGGCATCGCCGATTCAGCAGAATTTTGACCTGTAGCGCACGCTGCGCCTGCGCTGGGTGCTACACCATTTGTAGCATCTTCCTTGGAGCAGCTCTGGCCCTGGGCCGCGGCCTGCTCGCTGGTGGTCATGTAGGGATTGATGTGGGGCTCGACCACGCCGGGCTCGTCCACCACGGAGGAATCCACCTCGAACCAGCCGTCTTCGGAGCTGCGACGGAAGAACGCCGTGCCGCGCACATCGGTGATGCTCTCCACCGGATCGCGGCGGGCAATGCGGTGTGCCACCTCGACCAGGGCGCGCTCGGCGTTGCCATACAGCAGGATGTCGCACTTGCTGTCCACCACGATGGAGCGACGCACCTTGTCGCTCCAGTAGTCATAGTGGGCAATGCGGCGCAGCGAACCCTCGATGCCGCCCAGCACGATGGGCACATCCTTGTAGGCCTCGCGGCAGCGCTGGCAGTAGACGATGGCCGCACGGTCTGGGCGCTTGCCGCCGACGTCGCCGGGGGTGTAGGCATCGTCGCTGCGGATCTTGCGGTCCGCCGTGTAGCGGTTGATCATGGAATCCATGTTCCCCGCCGTCACGCCCCAGAACAGATTGGGCTTGCCCAGGGCCTTGAAGGCCTCGGCGCTCTGCCAGTCGGGCTGGGCGATGATGCCCACGCGGAAGCCCTGGGCTTCCAGCACCCGGCCGATCACCGCCATGCCGAAACTGGGGTGGTCCACGTAGGCATCCCCGGTCACCAGGATGATGTCGCAGCTGTCCCAGCCCAGCTGATCCATCTCTGCCCGGCTCATCGGCAGAAACGGGGCCGTGCCAAAGCGTTTCGCCCAGTACGGGCGATAGCTGGTCAGCGGCTTGGCATCGCGCTGAAAAAAGGAAACATCAATCGGTGCGTTCATCGAGGGATTTCGTGCGGGAAAATTCAACCCGCCAGTGTACGTTTGACCCTCCAACATTGGAGGCTGTAGGCTTATAGCGCTGCAACCAGACGATACGCTGGGCGTACCCAGACCTGCCCGGCTGTGCCGCCTTCCCTTTTTCGCCTCTTCATCCAACCATGAGCATTGTCGTCTTTCACCTGCACAACGCCCAGCCCGCTGCCGAAGCCCCTGTCTGGGTGCCGCAGTGCCATGCCTACAGCGACAGCGCCATGACCCAGGCGCTGGCCCACTGCCAAAGCCTGCGCGCCGACCCGCGCAACGCCCATGTCTGCATCTCGTCCGACCTGAGCGAGATGGTCGGCACGCTGGGCGTGGCGGCGGTGGAGAACGGCTGCACTCCCGATGGCGAACCCTACGACTGGAGCAAGGCCGGCCGCGCCGGGGCCGTGCGCCGCCGCTAGGAGCCGGACATTCATCATCAAATCGGCGTTTTGCGCAGTACCAGCAATCGCTGACTGCTATGGTTCTCGTCAGCCCTGAGCGAGAGAGTCGGCACCCTGGGCGTGGCGGCGGTGGAGAACGGCCGCACCCCCGATGGCGAACCCTACGACTGGAGCAAGGCCGGCCGCGCGGGTGCCGTGCGCCGCCGCTAGGCGCCGGAGATTCACCATCGAATCAGCGTTTTGCGCAATACCAGCAAGCGCCGACTGCTATGGTTCAAGAATTTTCCTGGGGTGACTTGTCCACCGCGGCCTTCCAGCCGAAATGCTGCAAGCCCGGCAGGGCGGCCTGCGCAGCGGCATAGCCCGCGGCCACGGCCTCCTTGGCGCGGTGAAAATCCAGCAGCCCCATGTCGGACAGCCTGGGGGCGATCACCAGCTCCGGCGGATCGCCCGCCATGCGGCTGCGCGTGATGCGCATCTGCATGATGTTGACGCTGGTCATCGCCACATCCAGCAGCGAGGGAATGGGGATCGCATCGCTGGCCGGGGTGGCGCGCCCGGCACGCCGCCCCCGCAGGCGGCTTTGCAGGCGCGCCACCCAGGCCGCGCTGTGCGCATCCACCACCTCCGCTGGCTGGCCGGCCGTCTCGTCGGGCTGCGTCGCCACTACCCCCAGGGGGTGCATGTGGCGGTGCAGCAAGCTGGCGTTCAAATCCACGGCGATGACGATGTCCGCGCCCATGGCGCGCGCCAGCGAGGCCGGCACCGGGTTGACCAGGCCACCATCGGCCAGCAGCCGCCCCTCGCGCACCACCGGGGTGAACAGGCCCGGCATCGCGATCGAGGCCCGCACCGCGTCGGCGATGGAGCCATGGCGCAGCCAGACCTCGGCGCCCGAATGCAGGTCGGTGGCGACGGCGGCAAACGGCAGGGCCGAATCCTCGATGTTGAAATCTGCGAAATTGCGGCGCCAGAAGCTGATCAGCTTCTCGCCCTTGAGCATGCCGCCCGACAGGTTGAAGTCCATGAAGCCGAAGACATCGCGCATGCCCAGGCTTTGCACCCAGTCGGCAAACCGCTCCAGCTCGCCGGCGGCATAGGCCGCGCCGACCAGAGCACCGATCGAGGCGCCACAGACCACATCGGGGCGGATGCCGGCTTCGTCCAGCGCCTGCAACACACCGATGTGCGCCCAGCCGCGTGCCGAGCCACTGCCCAGCGCCAATCCAATCTTCGGGGTGCGCCGGGCCAGTGTCATGCTCAGTTCTCCGTAGCGTTCAGTAGGGCCAGCATGCCGGCTTCGTCCAGCACGGGCACACCCAGTTCCTGGGCCTTGGCCAGCTTGCTGCCGGCCTCGGCCCCCGCGATCACATAGCTGGTCTTCTTGCTGACCGAGCCGCTGACCTTGGCGCCGGCCGCCTCCAGCAGCTCCTTTGCGGCATCGCGCCCCAGGGTGGGCAGGGTGCCGGTCAGCACCACGGTCTTGCCTGCCAGCACCTGCGGCGCCTTCTGCGCCGGTGCGCCCTCCTCCCAGTGCACGCCGCAGGCGCGCAATTGCTCCACCACCTCGCGGTTGTGGGGCTGGGCGAAGAAGGTGTGGATGCTTTCGGCCACCACCGGCCCCACGTCACGCACCTGCAGCAACTGCTCGACGCTGGCGTCCATGATGGCGTCCAGCGTGCCGAAATGGCGCGCCAGGTCCTTGGCCGTGGCCTCGCCCACATGGCGGATGCCCAGGCCGAACAGGAAGCGGTTCAGCGTCGTGGACTTGGATTTCTCCAGCGCTGCCAGTACGTTTTGGGCCGATTTTTCAGCCATGCGATCCAGCGAAGACAGCGCGGTCAAGCCCAAGCGGTACAAATCCGGCAAGGTGCGCACCACATTGCCATCCACCAGTTGGTCCACCAGCTTGTCACCCAGGCCTTCGATGTCCATGGCGCGGCGCGCGGCAAAGTGCAGGAGGGCTTCCTTGCGCTGCGCCGGGCAGAACAGCCCGCCGGTGCAGCGGTGGTTGGCCTCGCCGGGTTCGCGCACCACCTCCGAGCCGCAGATCGGGCAGGCCTTGGGCATCTGGAAGTTGGGCACGTAGACCGGGCGCTCGCCGGGCACCTTACCCACCACCTCGGGGATCACATCACCAGCGCGCCGCACAATGACGGTGTCGCCCACGCGCACGCGCTTCTTGCGGATTTCAAACAGGTTGTGCAGCGTGGCATTCGTCACCGTGACCCCGCCCACGCTGACCGGCGCCAGCCGCGCCACGGGTGTGAGCTTGCCGGTGCGCCCGACCTGCACGTCGATGCCCTCCATGACGGTGGGCATTTCCTCGGCCGGGTACTTGTGCGCCACGGCCCAGCGCGGCTCGCGCGTCACAAAGCCCAGCTGGCGCTGCAGGGCCAAGCTGTTGACCTTGTAGACCACCCCGTCAATTTCATACGGCAGGCTGGCACGCTGCTGGCCCAGCTCGGCATGGAAAGCCACCAATTCAGGAGCACCCCGCGCAATGCAGACCTGCTCTGCCACCGGAAAACCCCAGGTGCGCAGCTGCTGCAGCAAGCCATAGTGGGTGCTGAACACCGGCCCGCCCTGCTCGGGCGGGGTCACCTCGCCCACGCCGTAGGCAAAGAAGGACAGCGGCCGTTGCATGGCGATGTGCGAATCAAGCTGGCGCACCGAGCCCGCCGCCGCGTTGCGCGGATTGGCAAACAGCTTGCCGCCGGCGGCTTCTTGGCGCGCATTCAGTGCCTGGAAGTCGGCACGGCGCATGTAGACCTCGCCACGCACTTCCAGCACCGGGGGCACGCCGTCCGGCAGGCTCAGGGGGATCTGGCGGATGGTGCGGATGTTGTGGGTCACGTCCTCGCCCACCTCGCCGTCGCCGCGCGTCACGGCGTGCACCAGGCGGCCCTGCTCGTAGCGCAGGCTCATCGCCAGGCCGTCGAACTTGGGCTCGGCCACGTACTCCACGGGCGGTGCGGCCAGGTCCAGCTCCAGCTCGCGGCGGATGCGTGCATCAAAGGCCTCGGCGCCCGAAGCCTCGTTGTCGGTTTCCGTGCGGATGGACAGCATGGGCACCACGTGGCGCACCGGCTTCAATCCCTCCAGCACCGCACCGATGACCCGCTGCGTGGGCGAATCCGGCGTCTGCAGCGCGGGGTAGGCGCCTTCCAGAGCCTGCAGTTGCTGGAACACGCGGTCGTACTCTCCGTCGGGCACCGAGGGCGCATCCAGCACATAGTATTCATGCGCCCACTGGTTCAGCTGGGCGCGCAGCTGCTGCACCTTGGCAACAACGGTTTCAGGAGCAGCAGGCGTAGGCTGCTCGGGCGCTGGAGCGCCAAAAAGGTCTAGATTGTCGTGCATGCCGCCTCAATTGAACAGACGGCGCGCCAGCATGGAGCCGGCCGACAGTTCACGGCTGTCGAGCTTGTCGTACAGCTTTTGCAGGTCGGCCTCGATCGGATCCAGCACCTGGGGCAGCAACTGGTAGCCGTTCTGGTCGCACAGCATGCCGTCCATGCCTTCGCACAGCACCTGCACCACCTGGCGCAGGCGTGCAAACGGCTCCTCGGTGCGCGGCACCTGGGGCACATCCAGGCTCAGCCAGACCTCGTGCACGGCCGTCTGGTCCAGGTTGTCGGCTTGGGCTGCCTGGGCGTCGTAAGCCAGGGTCAGCAGCGGCGCATGGCCGGGCGTTTCGGACGGCAGCAGCATGCGTCCGGGCATGGTGGCCGGCACGAAGCCGACGGCCGCGGCGTGCTGCTCGATGTAACCGGGGCTCCAGGCCGCGCGGCGCGGGCGCAGCATGAAGCTCAGCTGCGCATCGTGCTCGCCGGCGAACTGGTCCAGCTCGCGCGCGCGCGCCACTTCGTGAAGCATGTCGGGCAGGTCCACGGCGGCATTCAGCGCATCGCCAAAGCCCTGCACCTTGGCCGCGAACTCGGAAAATTCGATCTCGTTGAGCGCACCCAGGCGGTTGGCCAGCTGCACCCCGGCCTGAAACGCCGTGTAGCGCTGGCCGGCACGCACGGTTTCCCATTCCTGGGTCGCGGCGTTCAGGCCTTCAATGCGGAACTGCTTGCTGCCGGCGCGGCGCGTGGTGGGCTGCACCATCAGGGCGGCATCGCCGGTGACCACGTGCTCCACGCGCAGCGGGGCAATCGCGTCGATCAGGCCATCCAGCGCCAGCTTGCGCTCGGCCGCTGCCGCAGGCGACACGGCCACGGCCGCACCGCCATCCACTGCGGCCGTGGCCGGGGCAGCGTCCAGCGCCGGGTCGGCGGCCAAGATGCCGGCCTGCGCCTCTTGCGCGGGCGCGGTATCCAGCAGGGGGTCGACCACCGGCGCGCGGTGGCTGGGTGGCAGATCGGTCACATCCACGCCGTCCAGGGCCGGGTCAAAGCGCGAATGCCCCTCGCCCAGGCGCATGTCTCCGTCTGCATGCTGCGCGCGCTTGGGGGCATTGCGCCGGTGGGTCCAGGTGTTGTAGGCCACGATCAGGCCCAGCAGGATCACCCCCACCACGGCCAGACTGATTTGAAGGGTACTCATGGAATTGCTTCGTCCCGTAATCCGTTGACTCAGGCGTGGGCCATGGACAGGGCCGATTCCATGTCCACGGCCACGATGCGCGAGACACCTTGCTCCTGCATCGTCACACCGATCAGTTGTTGCGCCATTTCCATGGCAATCTTGTTGTGACTGATGAACAGGAACTGGGTTCCCTTGCTCATGCTGGCCACCAGTTTGGCATAGCGCTCAGTGTTGGCGTCATCCAGCGGCGCATCCACTTCGTCCAGCAGACAGAAGGGCGCGGGGTTGAGCTGGAAGATCGCGAACACCAGCGCAATCGCCGTCAGGGCTTTTTCGCCGCCCGACAGCAGGTGGATGGTCTGGTTCTTCTTGCCCGGTGGCTGGGCCATGACCTGCACGCCGGAGTCCAGAATTTCATCACCGGTGATGATCAGCTTGGCCTGCCCGCCACCGAACAGCTCGGGGAACATGCGGCCAAAGTGCTCGTTGACCGTGTTGAAGGTGCCCGACAGCAGCTCGCGCGTCTCGTTGTCGATCTTCTTGATGGCGTTTTCCAGCGTGGTCATGGCCTCGGTCAGGTCGGCCATCTGGGCATCCAGGAAGGTCTTGCGTTCCTTGGCCAGCTGCAGCTCTTCCAGGGCTGCCAGATTGACCGCGCCCAGGGCCGCGATCTCGCGGTGCAGGCGGTCGATTTCAGACTGCAGGCCGTGCAGCTTGACGTTGCCTTCCAGGATGGACTGCGCCACCGCCGCCAGGTCGGCCCCGGCGTCGGCCAGTTGCTGCTCGTACTGGGCACTGCCCAGCGAGGCGGCCTGCTCCTTGAGCTGGAATTCGGTGATGCGCGCGCGCATCGGGTCCAGCGCGCGCTCGATCTGCACGCGGCGCTCGTCACTGGCGCGCAGCTTGTTGGTCAGGTCTTCATAGGCGCTGCGCGCGGTGGCCACGGCCTGTTCGCGCTCCATCTTCAGCGCCAGCGCGTCCTGCAACCCGCCCTGGGCTGCGGCATCGTTCAGGCGCCCTTGCTCGGCCTGCGCGCGCTCGCGCTCTTCCAGCAGCGCCTTGGTCTGCTGCTCGGCCGTCTCCAGGGTGCGCTGCAACTCACCTTGGCGCGCCTGCATGCTGCGCTGGCTGAACGTGGCTTCTTGCGCGCGGCGCTCCAGCGTGCGCAGCTGCTCCCGGCTTTCAGCCAGCTTGCGCTCGGCCTCGATCACGCGGTCGTCCAGCTGGGCGTGCAGCTCCTGGCTGTCGGCCAACTGCATGTCCAGCTCTTCAAAGCGTGCCTCGGCGGCCACGGCGCGCTCCTGCAACTCGTCCACCGCAGCCTGCACCTCGGCCACGTCGGCCTCGATCTGTGCCGTGCGCGCGCGCGCCTGCTCGGCCTGCTGCGTCAGGCGCAGCATGTCCACCTGCAGTTCGTGCGCGCTCTGCTTGGCCTCGGTGGCCTCACGGCGCGCGCTGACCAGCCGCTGCGAGGCATCGGCATAGGCGGCTTCGGCCTTGGCCAGGGCGGTGCGGGTCTCTTCGCTGATCAGGGCCTGGGCGCGCAGTTCTTTTTCCAGGTGTTCGATCTCCTGGGCGCGCGCCAGCAGGCCGGACTGCTCCGAATCCTGCGCATAAAAACTCACGCTGTGCGCCGTCACGGCATGACCGGTGGGCACATAGATGGTGTCGCCGGGCCGCAGCTGCGCCCGGTGGCTCAGTGCCTCGTCCAGCGAAGCAGCGGTGTAGCAACCGGCCAGCCATTCGCAGAGCACGGCCTTGAGACCCGCGTCGGTCACGCGCAGCAGGTCGGCCAGCAGGGGCAGACTCTGGCTGGTCAGCGCAATGCTGGCATCGGGCCGGGAGTAAAACGCCAGGCGCGCCGGCGGGGCATCCTTGGCGCCGGCCCCCAGGAAACCGCGCACCATGTCCAGGCGGCTGACTTCCAGCGCGCCCATGCGCTCACGCAAGGCCGCCTCCAGGGCGTTTTCCCAGCCGGCTTCCACGTGGATCTTGGTCCACAGGCCCTGCAGGCTTTCCAGCCCATGCTGGGCCAGCCAGGGCTGCAGCTTGCCATCGGTCTTGACTTTTTCCTGCAGCGCCTTGAGGGCTTCCATGCGCGCGGCCAGCTCGGCCTGCTTGGACGTTTCGGCATTCAGGGCCTGCTGGCGCTGGCGCCGCTCGTCATCCAGCTGGGGCACGCTGTCCTGCAGCTCCACCAGCACCGCCTCGGCCATCTCGGCCATATCGGCGGCGTCGGCGTACTGGGCGCTGACTTGCTGCAGCCGATCTTCGTCGGGGGCAGCCAGCGCATTGCGATCGTTGCGCAGCCGCTCCAACCGGGCTTCGTGCTGGCGGGTTTGCTCGTTCAGGCTGCGCTGCTCGGCAGCCAGCACCTGGATCTGCTGCTGCACCTGCACCACCTGCTGGCGCTGGGTATTGGCCTTGTGCTGGGTGGCGCGCAGCGCGTCTTCGAGGTCCGGCAGGCGCTGGCTCTGCTCTTCCAGCTGTGCGGCCAGCATTTCGGCCTGCTCTTCGGCGTCCATGCCGCTGGCGGCCAAGTGCTCCAGCTCGGCCTCGGCATCGTCCTTGCGCTGCGCCCACAGGGCAATCTGCTCGGCCAGCTGCTGCATGCGCTGCTCGACACGCTGGCGGCCCTCGACCACGTAGCGGATCTCGGCCTCCAGCTTGCCCACCTCGGCCGTGGCTTCATACAGTCGCCCCTGGGCCTGGTTGACCTGGTCGCCGGCCTCGTAGTGCGCCTGGCGCACGGCTTCCAGGTCGGCCTCGATGTGGCGGATTTCCGCCATGCGGCTTTCCAGCTCGTTGACGGCCTGCAGACCTTCCTGGCGGATCTTGGCCAGATCGCCCTCAGCGTCCTGCTTTTTCAGGAACCACAGCTGGTGCTGCTTGAGCGTCACGCTGGACTGCAGCGTGTTGTACTGGGCCGCCACCACGGCCTGCTTTTCCAGCTTGTCGAGGTTGGCGTTCAGCTCGCGCAGGATGTCCTCTACACGCGTCAGGTTCTCGCGCGTGTCGCCCAGGCGGTTTTCGGTCTCGCGGCGGCGTTCTTTGTATTTAGAGACACCTGCCGCCTCTTCCAGGAACAGGCGCAGCTCCTCGGGGCGCGACTCGATGATGCGGCTGATGGTGCCCTGGCCGATGATGGCGTAGGCGCGCGGGCCCAGGCCGGTGCCCAGGAACACGTCCTGCACATCGCGGCGGCGCACCGGCTGGTTGTTGATGAAGTAACTGCTGTTGCCATCGCGCGTGAGCACGCGCTTGACGGCGATTTCCGTGAACTGACCCCATTGGCCGCCCGCGCGGTGGTCGCTGTTGTCGAACACCAGCTCCACGCTGGAGCGGCTGGCTGGCTTGCGGTGGGTCGTGCCATTGAAGATCACGTCCTGCATGCTCTCGCCGCGCAGCTCGCTGGCCTTGCTCTCCCCCAGCACCCAGCGCACGGCATCCATGATGTTGGACTTTCCGCAACCGTTGGGGCCGACCACGCCGACCAACTGGCCCGGCAGCAGGAAGTTGGTGGGTTCGGCGAAGGATTTGAAGCCGGAAAGCTTGATCGAATTAAGGCGCACGGAGGTCGGGTCGGAGAAGCAGACGTGGCAACAGTGGAAACCAGAGGCCGATGATAACGCGCCTGCTTACAACTGCCGCCCGGGCTTCGGCGCGGACTTTGTAACAAAAAAGGCTTTTGCGCAGGTGCAGCCAGCGCGTTCAGCTCTCAATTCAGGAGTTGACGGTCCGCGAGGGTTCTCACACCGGGCGCGGTGCCAAGGCGATGATGGCCATGCCGCACAGGCAGACGGCGACACCGGCCCATTCCCAGGCCGTGGGGCGCAGGCCGTCCACCAGCCACAGCCAGACCATGGCCACGGCGACGTAGACACCGCCGTAGGCGGCATAGACCCGACCGGCGGCGGCCGGGTGCAGGGTCAGCAACCAGACAAAGGCCACCAGGCTGGCGGCGGCCGGCAGCAGCAGCCAGGCGCTGCCCCCTTGCTTGAGCCACAGCCACGGCAGGTAGCAGCCCACAATCTCGGCCACGGCGGTCGCCACGAACAGGCCCGCCGTCTTGAGCAGCCCCCCCAGGCTGCCCACCCAGACCGCCTCAGACATGGCTGCACTCTGAACGTGCCGCGCCGTAGGCCCGTGTCCAGGTCTCGAATTCCGCAATCGGCTTGGGCTGGCTGAACAGGAAGCCCTGCCAGTAATGGCAGCCGCTGGACGCCAGGAATTCGCGCTGCGCCTCGGTCTCCACGCCTTCGGCGATCACCTGCAGGCCCAGGCTGTTGCCCAGGGCGATGATGGAGCGGGCGATCGTGGCGTCGTTGGCGCTGGACAGCACCTCGTAGACAAAGCTCTGGTCGATCTTGAGCTTGTCCAGCGGCAGGCGCTTGAGGTAGCTCAGCGACGAATAGCCCGTGCCGAAATCGTCCAGCGAGAAGATCACGCCCATGGCCTTGAGCTGCACCATCTTGCGGATGGTGTCCTCGACATCGGCCAGCAGCATGCCCTCGGTCAACTCCAGCTCCAGCATGCGCGGCGGCGCGCCGGTGACGCGCAGGGCCTGCTGCACCTGCTCCACAAAGCTGGGCTGGTAGAACTGGCGCGGGCTGACGTTGACCGACATGGTCAGGCCCGCCATCTGCGGGTCCTTGGCCCACTGCGCCAGCTGGCGGCAGGCGGCGTACAGCACCCATTCGCCCAGCGGCAGGATCAGGCCGGACTCTTCCGCCGCCGGCACGAACACGCTGGGGGAGATGAAGCCCTTGACCGGGTGCTTCCAGCGCAGCAGCGCCTCAGCACCGATCACCTTGTCCTTTTGCACCTGGGGCTGGAAGTACAGGTCGAACTCATGGCGCTCCAGGGCCAGGCGCATGTCCTTTTCCATCTCGACCCGGGCACTGACGGCCTTTTGCATGCGGGGATCAAAGAACTGCAGCGTGTCGCGGCCCGCGCTCTTGGCCTGGTACAAGGCCAGGTCGGCGCGCTTGAGCAGCTCTTCCACGGTGTCGCTCTTGCCACTGAACACCACGGCGCCCATGCTGACGGTGACGTGAAAGTCCTGCGCCCCCAGGTAGAACGGCGTGCGCAGCGCCTCCAGCACCGCGCAGCCCACCTGCTCGGCGCGGCGCCCTGCCTCCAGCGGCTCGCTGGGCAGGTCCTCCAGGACCACGGCGAACTCGTCCCCCCCCTGGCGCGCCAGGGTGTACTGGCCCGCGATGCAGTTGCTCAGGCGCGTGGCCACCAGACGCAGCAGTGCATCGCCATGCTGGTGGCCCAGGGTTTCGTTCAGGGATTTGAAATTGTCGATGTCCAGCAGCAGCAGCAGTGCACCCTTGCCCCCACCCGGGCGCTGGCAGCGGGACACGGCCTCGGCCAGCCTCTCCAGCAGCAGGCGGCGGTTGGGCAGCTGGGTGAGGGTGTCGTAAAAGCCCAGCCAGCGGATCTCCTCTTCCGCAGCCTTGCGCTGGCTCAGGTCCACAAAGCTCAGCAGGATGCGCCCGCCCAGGAAGCGGCCCGACACCTCGATAGGCAGCTCCTTGCCATCCTTGCTGCGCAGCAGGTATTCGGCCGCCGGCATATTGACGCCGGTGGGCACCACCTCGCAGCGCCCAGTGTTCAGGCGCTGCAGCAGCGCGGCATGCTGCATGGCGTCCACGCACAACAGGCGCCACAGCGTGGTTTCGTCGGCCATGTCGCACTGCGACCAGCCGGTCATCACCTCGAACTGGTGGTTCACGAACTCGATGTTGCCGCTGGGCCCGACCACCACCAGCCCCACCGGCATGTAGCGCAGCATTTCGCTGGAATAGGCTTCGCGCGCGTGCAACTGCGCCTGCAGGATCTGGCGCTCGGTCACGTCCAGCAGCAGCACGATCTGGCGCCCCATGGACTGGCCGGTGTTGTCCACCACGGGCGAGACCCAGACCTCGGCCCAGACCTCGCTGCCATCGGCGCGCACCATGCGCTGCGTCACCGTGAAGTGGGCCAGACGGCCGGCTGCCAGTGCGCCTTCCAGGCGCTGGAACTCGGGGCGCTCCTCGGGGTGCAGGATCTGGTAGAGATCCATCATCTCCAGCGTCTTGGGGTCATAGCCCACAACATCGGAGAAGCGGCTGTTCACGCTGAGGTAGCGGCCAGTGCCGGGCTCGATCTCGGCCACGCCGATCGCAGATTGGTGCAGCAACGCCTTGAGGCGGTCGCTTTGCTGGCGCAGCAAGTTGTGCTTGACGCGGGTCTGGAATTGCGCGCGCAGCCGCTGGTGCGACAGCACGGCCACCAGGGCCGCCAGCACCAGGGTCGCGCCCAGCCCGCCAATGCCGACAATCATGGGATAGGCGCTTTCCAGCGCCGACAGCACCTGGGGCTGGGGGGCAAACTCCAGCGACCAGATGCGCCCCGAGACCAGCAGCTCATGCTGCACTTTGGGGGCACTGGCCGGCAACTTTGCCCAGCCATCGCTCACATAGATGGGCAGGCGCGGTGTGCGGCTGGTGGCACTGCGGTGCGAAGCCGAGCCCTGGTCGTGGATCGACACCAGCCCCTGCTCCAGCCCCCCACGTGACATGAAATGCTCCAGCAACTGGTCGGCACGCAGGCCCATCGCCAGAATGTCGCCCTGGTGCACCGCGGCGGACCGGGCCGAGGCCGACCACATCGGCATGCCGATGACCACCCGCTGCGGCGAGGCATCACCGCCCAGCAGCGCGAACGGCTCGCTCATGCTGGGCTCCAGGCTTTCGGGCAGCCGGGCCCACAGCTGGGTCAGCGCTTCCAGGTTCTGGGCGTTCTCGCCCATCCAGACATCGGTGCTGCGGGTGGGCCAGACATCGGCCATTTCATAGCCGGCCACGGCCGAAGGCATGCGCCGCACCAGGCTCAGGAATTCCACGCCCGGATAGCGCTGCGCATTGAGCTGGGGCAGCAAGGGCGAAGACAGGCTCTCCGGCGATTTGCCGAGCACGGCCATGCCATAGACCAGCTCGCCATAGGCATCCATCTTCTGTTCCAGCGCACTGCTGAGCTGCAGGGCCTGCTGCTCCAGACGCTCCAGTGTCATGCTGGCCCGGTGCGCTTCCAGGGTGTGCCACAGGCCCAGACTCAGGGCACCACCCACTGCGCAGACGGTCGCGGAAAGCCACCACAGTTGCAATCGCTGTCGGAACTTAGAGCGAAGTTTCATGAATCACTAGAGCTGTGCCGCAATGCAGGCATGCAATTGCTAACAAAATTTAACCGGAGCGATAGCATAACCTTGGCTCAGGTCCTGTTTGTGCAAACCAAACTGCTAAATAACCCTGAGTGAACCGCGCTCACAGGGGCTTGAGCCGAGACTGGTGCTCTGTGAACAAATGCTTCAGTAGTTTCCATACCACTTGGATGCGCGGCACACCCTTGGCTTCCTCGGGCATGGACATCCAGAAACTCCGCTCGAACCGCGCCTGCTCAGGCAGCACGCGCTGCAGCAGCGGGTCCCGGTCGGCCAGGAACGCCGGCAGCACCGCCAGGCCTGCGCCGGCGCGCACGGCCTCGTACTGCGCCGCAATGCTGGTGCTGCGGAACACGAAATGGGTGGGCTTGTACAGCTGCGACAGCAGTTGCAGCTCCTGCGAGAACAACAGGTCGTCGACGTAGTGGATGAACTGGTGGTGGCGCAGGTCCTCGCTGCTGTGCACCAGCGGCTTGCGCGCCAGGTACTGGCGCTCGCCATACAGATACAGGTGGTAGTCGGTCAGCTTGCTGACCACCACCGTGCCACGCTTGGGCCGCTCCAGGGAAATGACGATGTCCGCTTCGCGCCGCGACAGGTGCATCAGCCGGGGCAGCGCCAGCAGATCCACCGACAGCTTGGGGTACTGCAGCGACAGGCGCGACAGCGGCGCGGCCAGCAGCTGCACACCCAGCCCCTCGGTCACGCCGACGCGCACCAGCCCGGCCACCGCCGCATGCTCGGCATCGCTGTGCTGCGCCAGGTGCTCAATGCCGCTGGCGGCCTGCTCCATGGCCTGCACCGTCGGTAGCAGCTGGCGCCCGGCCTGGTTGAGCTTGTGCCCCGTGGCATCGCGCACGAACAGCGGGGTACCCAGCTGGTGCTCCAGCGCCTGGATGCGCCGGGCCACGGTGGTGTGCTCCACACCGAGTGCGCGTGCCGCCCCCACCAGCGTGCCGGTGTGGGCCAGGGCCGCAAAGAAACGCAAATGATCCCAATCCATGCCCACAGTATGACTGTGCATTTATGCAAAGCCAAGGTGCGTAAATGCGTATTGCTTTGGCAGTTTTGCACACCTAGCATGTCCTCCATGGTCGGACGAATGCACCGCAGCCGCTGCCAAGCCCACCTGATTCCTACAACACCCTGGAGACACGCACCATGAATGCACCTGCTTCCCAAGCCGTCCTTGCCCCGACCGTCAAACTGCTGATCAACGGCCAGCTGGTCGAATCCAAGACCACCCAGTGGCGCAACGTGGTCAATCCGGCCACCCAGGAGGTGCTGGCCCGCGTGCCCTTTGCCACCCCCGAGGAAATCAACCTGGCGGTGAGCAACGCCAAGGAAGCCTTCAAGACCTGGAAGAAGACCCCCATCGGCACCCGCGCCCGCATCTTCCTGAAGCTGCAGCAGCTGATCCGCGAGAACATGAAGGAGCTGGCCGCCATCCTGACCGCCGAACAGGGCAAGACCCTGCCCGACGCCGAAGGCGACGTCTTCCGCGGCCTGGAAGTGGTGGAGCACGCCGCCAACATCGGCAGCCTGCAGCTGGGCGAGCTGGCCAACAACGTGGCCAATGGCGTGGACACCTACACGCTGAACCAGCCGCTGGGCGTGTGCGCCGGCATCACGCCGTTCAACTTCCCCGCGATGATTCCGCTGTGGATGTTCCCCATGGCGATTGCCACCGGCAACACTTTCGTCCTGAAGCCTTCCGAGCAAGACCCCATGGTCACCATGCGCCTGTGCGAACTGGCGCTGGAAGCCGGCGTGCCCCCCGGCGTGCTGAACGTCATCCACGGCGGTGAAGACGCGGTGAACGCCATCTGTGACCACCCCGACATCAAAGCCATCAGCTTTGTGGGCTCCACCAAGGTCGGCACCCATGTTTACAACCGCGCCAGCCTGAACGGCAAGCGCGTGCAGTGCATGATGGGCGCCAAGAACCACGCCATCGTCCTGCCGGATGCCAACAAGGAGCAGTCGCTGAACGCCCTGGCCGGCGCCGCCTTTGGTGCGGCCGGCCAGCGCTGCATGGCGCTGTCGGTGGTGGTGCTAGTCGGGGAGGCCCGCAACTGGATCCCAGAGCTGGTGGCCAAGGCCAAGACCTTGAAGGTCTCCGGTGGCACCGAGCCCGGCACTGACGTCGGCCCCGTGGTCAGCTGCGCTGCCCTGTCGCGCGTGGAAAGCCTGATCGAACGTGGCATTGCCGAAGGTGCCGTGCTGGAGTTGGATGGCCGCAAGCCCCAGGTAGCCGGCTACGAGAAGGGCAACTTTGTCGGCCCCACCATCTTCAGCGGCGTCAAGCCCGGCATGAGCGTGTACGACCAGGAAATCTTTGGCCCCGTGCTGTGCATTGCCGAAGCCGCGGACATCGATGAAGCCATCGCCTTCATCAACGCCAACCCCAACGGCAACGGCACGGCCATCTTCACCCAAAGCGGCGCCGCTGCGCGCAAGTTCCAGGAAGAGATCGACGTCGGCCAGGTCGGCATCAACGTGCCAATCCCTGTGCCTGTTCCCCTGTTCTCGTTCACCGGCAGCCGTGCCTCCAAGCTGGGCGACCTGGGCCCCTACGGCAAGCAGGTGGTGATGTTCTACACCCAGACCAAGACGGTCACCGCGCGCTGGTTCGACGACTCGACCACCAGCCACGGCGTGAACACCACCATCAGCCTGAAGTAAGGCCTGCGCAAAGCATAGCTGGCAGCGCTGGTGCAGATTGGGCAGGAGGCCGTTTGGATACCAAACTCTGGGATGATGCAGGCATGAATTTGCCTGCCCCCTCCCTGGCCACCGCCTGCCTGCTGGTGGCCGTGCTGATCCACAGCCCTGCCGTGCGGGCCCAGGCCGGCGCGGCCTGCGAACCCGGTGCCAGCGACACCGCCAGCCGCAATGCCTGCGCCGTGCAGCGCTTTCAGCAGGCCGACAGCGCGCAGAACATTCTGTATGGCGATGTGATGCGCGCCCTGTCGGCCCACGAGCGCCCGGCCCTGCGCAAGGACCAGAGCGCCTGGAGCCGCCAGCGCACCAGCACCTGCAAGGCCCGCCATGCCGGCGACGAGGGCCGCGTCGACTGGCCCCAGCGTCTGCACGACTGCCTAACGCAGCAGACCGAAGCCCGCCACGCCGCCCTGCGGCACTGGCTGCACCACGGCGAAGCGCCGCCCCCCTGAGCCGCGGACCTTGCATCTGCGGACACCGCCTTCGACAACAACAAAGAGACAGGAGACACCGCCATGGACTTTGAACTCAGCGCAGACCAACGCGCCTTTGCCGACACCGCGCGCCAGTTCGCCCAGAACGCCCTGGCCCCGCATGCCGCCGAATGGGACCGCGAAGCCATCTTCCCGCGCGAGGCCATCGCCCAGGCCGGTGAACTGGGCTTTTGCGGCCTGTACGCCCCCGAGAACGCCGGCGGCCTGGCCCTGCCGCGCCTGGATGCGACGCTGGTGTTCGAGGAACTGGCCGCCGTCGATCCCAGCACCACCGCCTTCATCACCATCCACAACATGGCCACCTGGATGCTGGGCACCTGGGCCACCGAAGCCGTGCGCACCACCTGGGGCGAGGCACTCACCAGTGGACAGAAGCTGGCCAGCTACTGCCTGACCGAACCCGGCGCCGGCTCGGACGCCGCCTCGCTCAAGACCCGGGCCGACAAGGACGGTGACCACTATGTGATCAACGGGGCCAAGGCCTTCATCAGCGGCGCCGGCAGCACCGACGTGCTGGTGCTGATGGCCCGCACCGGCGCCCCCGACTCGGGCGCCAAAGGCATCAGCGCCTTTGCCGTGCCGGCCGATGCCCCGGGCATCAGCTACGGCAAGAAGGAAGAGAAGATGGGCTGGAACAGCCAGCCCACGCGCGTCATCAGCTTTGACAATGTGCGCATCCCGGCCGACCACCTGCTGGGCCAAGAAGGCGAAGGCTTCAAGATCGCCATGAAGGGGCTGGACGGCGGGCGCATCAACATCGCCACCTGCTCCATCGGTGCCGCCCAGGGCGCGCTCACCCAGGCGCAGCAGTACATGCAGGAGCGCAAGCAGTTCGGCAAGGCGATTGCCAGCTTCCAGGCCCTGCAGTTCAAGCTGGCCGACATGGCGACCGAGCTGGTCGCCGCGCGCCAGATGGTGCGCCTGGCCGCCAGCAAGCTGGATGCCGCCGCCCCCGACGCCGCCACCTATTGCGCCATGGCCAAGCGCTTTGCCACGGACGCCGGCTTCATGGTCTGCAACGAGGCCCTGCAACTGCACGGCGGCTATGGCTACATCCGCGAGTACCCGCTGGAGCGCCTGATGCGCGATGCGCGCGTGCACCAGATCCTGGAGGGCACGAACGAGATCATGCGTGTCATCATTGCCCGGCGCATGCTGGAGGCCGACGCGCCCGACGCCATCCGCTGAAATTTTCATAGCTGGCAGCGCGCACTGCACAAGCCCCAACACCCTTTTCACACCCAAACCGCCATGCCTGCCCGCCCGCTTTCCGACGACACCCTGCAGCTCATCGACGCCGTGCGCGAAGCGCTGCTGGAGGCCGGCGAGGTCGAGGAAAAGCGCATGTTCGGCTGCCATGTGTTCATGGTGAACGGCAAGCTGTGTCTGGGCGTGGAAGGCGACGAGCTGCTGGTGCGCCTGCCGTCGGACACACACGCCGCCGTGGCGGAAACGCCGGGCGTGCGCACCCTGTCCAGCAAGGGGCTGATGGACGGCTACTTCTACATCAGCCCGGCCGCCTACGCCACGCGCGCGCAGTGGCAGCACTGGATCGCCGCGGCCCTGGCCTTCAACCCGCTGGCCAAGGCCACGCGCAAGAAGGCCGCACGCGGTGACGGGGCACCGCCGCGCTCGCGCAAAGAGAGCGCACCACGCGCTTCCAGCCTGCACAAAACGGCCAAAACGCCCACCAACACGAAGGCCACACCACGCCCGCCTGCGCGCAAGCACTCCGTGTTCGATGACGACGCCTGACCGGCCCGGAGACACGCCATGCCCATCCGCATCGTTCAACTTGGCAGCCCGCGCAGCGCGGACGAGGGCCTGCGCATCGGCACCGTGCGCCGACCGCCGCGCGGTGTGCCCAAGGCCGAATTTGCCCGTCGCGACTATTACGACGTCTGGTACCCGGAGTTGTCCCCCTCGGCCGAACTCATGGCCCTGGGCCAGGCTGCGCAGAAAAACGGCGACGCCAAGGACTGGCAACAGTTTGAGAAAGCTTTTCGCAGGGCCATGGCCGAAGCCCCGGCGGCGCGCACGCTGGACCTGCTGGCGGCCCTGTCGCACCACGGCCGTTTCGCCCTGGGCTGCTATTGCGAGGACGAGGCCCGCTGCCACCGCAGCATTTTGCGCAGCCTGCTGAGCGAGCGCGGGGCCGACTTCGGCATTAGCTAGCTCGGATTGCAAGACTTTTAAGCCTCCAGCCCTTATCACACCAGCGCAGACAGCTAGTTTTTTTGAAGATTACAACCACAGTTCAACACCACCAGGAGACAACGGTATGACCACCATCGCTTTCATCGGCCTCGGCAACATGGGCGGCCCCATGGCCATCAATCTGCAAAAAGCCGGCCACGCCGTGCGCGCCTTCGACCTGTCCAAGGAGGCCGTCGCCAAGGTGGTTGCCGAAGGCGCCACCGCCGCCTTCAGCGCACAGGACGCCGTGCAGGGCGCCAAGGTGGTGGTCACCATGCTGCCCGCCAGCCAGCACGTGGAGGCCCTGTTCCTGGGCAAGGACGGCGCCCCCGGCCTGCTGGCCAGCATTGCCCCGGGCACGCTGGTGATCGACAGCTCCACCATCGCCGCCGCCACCAGCCAGAAGGTGGCCAAGGCGGCCGATGCCGCCGGCATCGACTTCATCGACGCCCCGGTGTCGGGCGGCACGGGCGGCGCGATTGCGGGCACGCTGACCTTCATGGTCGGCGGCACCACGGCGCAGCTGGAACGCGCCCAGCCCTACCTGGAGAAAATGGGCGCCAACATCTTCCACGCCGGCGCCGTGGGGGCCGGCCAGACCGCCAAGATCTGCAACAACATGCTGCTGGGCATCCTGATGGTGGGTACCAGCGAAGCCATCGCCCTGGGCGTGGCCAACGGCCTAGACCCCAAGGTGCTGAGCGAGATCATGCGCCGCAGCTCCGGCGGCAACTGGGCGCTGGAAAAGTACAACCCCTTCCCCGGCGTGCACGAGAACGCCCCGGCCAGCAAGGGCTATGCCGGCGGCTTTGGCACGGACCTGATGCTCAAGGACCTGGGCCTGGCCCAGGACAACGCCATCGCCACCAAGGCCAGCACCCCGCTGGGCGGCATGGCCCGCGCCATCTATGCGGCCCACAGCATTGCGGGCCACGGCGGCGAAGACTTCTCCAGCGTCATCAAGATGCTGCAAAAACCGTGAGGGTCTGAGCCACCGCTCAGGATCATCCTCCCAGGCCGCCAGGCAGATGCCTGGCAGCTTGTTTTATGGGGGTGCTGACGCCCACGGCCTCAGAGAGGTATTCACTCTGCGGACACTGCCCCCCTGCACCCGTAACCGGCCCTTCGAGCCGCGGCGTGCCCGCCGTTCGATCGTGCAAGCAGCGTCACAGTCCGGCTGAAATCAGGAGCCCCCCCCTGGGGGAGGAGCGCACCACAGCACCAGCGCAGTCCTAGCCACCACGGAGCAAGGAAGAAGGACGAGCATTCGCCCGAGCTAAACGTGGCGCACCCTGCGCCCTTTGGAGCCTTCACGCACAGGCCGCGCCATGCCATGGGCACAGCCGCCCTCACTCCGATGGATCACTCGGACACCATGTTGGAGGCCGCCCTGGCATGCCCCCAGACACTGGCCATCGCCGCGGACAGAATGCACACCCCGCCCACCACCAGCCCCAGATGCAAGGACGCGCCACCCCACCAGACGGCGGTGACGGCCGCAAACAGCACTTCGCACGGCAGGACCACCGCCGTCACCCGGGCGCTGAGACGGGCCACGGCATATTGCAGGCACAGGTTCACCACCAGAAAGGCCAGGGCCAGTCCCGCAACGGGCAGCACCCACGCTGCCGCGGCGCCAGGCCAGGTGACAGCCAGGGAGGCGGCATCCCCTGCCCCGGACAGCAAGGTGGCAGCAGCCCCCGCGACCAAAGCCCCGCCCAGAAACATGGCCATCGCCCGCCCTTCGCGCGGTACCGCGGCCGCACGCCGCAGCAGCACGGTGTTCAAGGCAAAAGCAAAGCCGGCCAGCAAGGCCAAGGCATCGGCAAGGCTGGCAGAACTGGCCTGTATGCCCGCTGCAGCTGCCGCAGGACCGGCCAGCACGCAGCCGGCCCCGACCACCGCCAGCACAGCGCGCACGCACGCACCGGCCGTCACCGCTTCGCCGAGCAACCGCCTTGCCAGCAGCAGCGACCACAGCGGCATCAGATAGAACAAGAGCACCATACGGACCACGTCCCCGATGCTGACCGCCCAGTTGAAGGCCGCATTGGTCAGACCTGAGGCGATGAGGATCCCCCACAGCGACGGCAGGCGCACGACCTGGCCCAGTGCTTGGGGGCGCCACAGCCCGATCACGCTGGCCGCCAACCCGTAGATGCAGGCGGTCGCCCACAGCGGATGCAGCCCCAAGGACTGAAGCTGCCGGAAAGGCCACCACGCGACACCCCAGGCCAGCGCATTGAGCAGCAGCGCCAGCACCGGCACGGCTGTCGTATTCGAGAACGTTGCACGCATATATTCCACTATAGTAGATATCCACTATAATGGAATTCATGTCACCCCACACATCCCCCGAACACCTCATCCCCCAGCGCGTCCGCGAAGAGCGGATGCGACGCGGACTGACACTGGACCAGCTGGCGACCCAGGCGGGCGTGAGCCGGGCCATGATTTCCAAGATCGAGCGCGGTGAAAGCAGCCCCACCGCCGTGCTGCTCTCCCGGATTGGTGATGCCATGGGCCTGAGCATGTCGGCCCTGATGCGCGAGCCCCGGTCAGCCCCCACAGCGATCCAGCGCATGCAGGAGCAGCAGCAGTGGACAGACCCGGCCACGGGCTATGTCCGGCGGCTGCTGTCCCCATCGGGCGATGCCGCCGAGGTGGAGATCGTGGCGGTCGAGTTGCCACCGGGGCAAACCGTCAGCTTTGCCGCCAGCGCCACGCTGCACTCGGACGATCAAATCCTGCTGCTTGAAGGCCAATTGACGCTCACCAGCGGGGCCACCGTCTACGAACTACAGCCTGGGGACTGCGCGCGCGTGTCCACCCACGAAGAACAATCCTTTGGCAACAGCGGAACGACCGCTGCGCGCTATCTGGTCATCAAGCGCCACTTTCGCTGACCCCCATCGGCAACGCCGCCTCGCCCCTGCCCCCCGCTCACCACATGATGCATCTGAACTACCACTGGAACCGCCTGGAGGCCTTCACGGCCCTGGAAATCTACGAAGTGCTACGCGCCCGAGAATCGATCTTCGTCGTCGAGCAGCAGTGCGCCTACCAGGACGCCGACGGCTTGGACCCACAGTCCTGGCACCTGCGGGTGACGGTGGGGAGCGAGCTCGCGGCCTATGCCCGGGTCGTGGATCCCGGGCTCAAATACACGGAGCCTTCGATCGGGCGCGTGATCACGCTGGCCCAATTCCGCAACCTCCAAATTGGCCGCGCGCTGGTCGCCGAGGCCATCGCCTTCACGGAAAAACACTTTCCCGGCCAAGGCATACGGATCGGTGCACAAGCGCACCTCGAAAAGTTCTATGGATCGCTCGGCTTCCAGGCCGCCGGGGATGTCTATGACGATGATGGCATTCCCCACATCGACATGTTGAAACCGGCGGCATCGACCGGCAGCGCTGCAGTGTGATGGACTGCCCAGGCAAAGGCCACCTGGTTGACGCCACCGGCTGAAAGCGACTCCCCACGCAATCCATGCATGGCGCAGTGCGCTTATGGGCCAGACCCACCTTCCCCCGCATCCGTGCATCAATTCCGGCGGTTGTTGTGTAGGAACACCTTGCGGCAGATCTGCCCCCCAGATTGACCAGGGGCCTCATCCCAACGCATGCCGCCCTATGGGCAACCGAGCGCGTGCTGCGGGGTGGTCTTCAAGAACTCCACCGTCTTTTCAAAAGGCAAGGGACGGCTGAAGAAGTAGCCCTGCATCTCGTTGCACCCCAGCTGGTGCAGTATCTCGAGTTGCTGCGCCGTTTCCACGCCCTCGGCAATCACGTTCAGCTTGAAATTCTTGGCGATGCCAACAATCGCCTGGATGATGGCGTAGGAGTCTTGCGACAGGCCCAGGTCACGCACAAAGGATTGATCGATCTTGATGCGGTTGACTGAGAACCGGCGCAAGTAGTTCAACGAAGAATAACGCGTGCCGAAATCATCGATGGAGATGTGGATCCCTGTATCACGCAGGCGCTGAATGCGGGCCACGATGCTTTCGACATCCTTCATCAACAGGCTCTCGGTGATTTCGATGTCCAGGGACTGGGGTGGCACACCAAACTCTTCCAGTGGCACCTGGATACGCTCCATGAAGTCACTGCGGTCGAATTCCCGGGGCGAGAGGTTGATGCCCAGGCGCAGGTGGTCAAAGCCCAGGGCACTCAAGGCCGCGAAATGGGAGCAGGCCTTCCACAGCACCCAGTCACTGATGGCCACGATCAAGCCAGTTTCCTCGGCGATCGGAATGAACACATCGGGGCTGATCATCCCTTCCTTGGGATGGTGCCAACGGATGAGGACCTCCAGGCCCGTTGCCTTGCCGGTCAAGGCCTCGATCTGCGGCTGGAAGTACAGCTCGAACTGGTTGCCCTGTTTGACGGCTTCACGCAGGTCATTCTCGATGGACAAGCGATTCAGGTAGGAGGTCTGCATGTGCGGCAGAAAAGCTGCGCAGCCATTTTTGCCCTGGCCTTTCACCTGGTACATGGCCATGTCGGCACAACGGATCAGCTCTGCGGCATGCGTGGCATCGTCCGGATAGACCGCAACGCCAATGCTCGTCGTCGCCAGAAACTGCGTGTCCGAGACCCGGAAGGGCTTGCGCAGCTCCGCCTGGATTTTTTCCGCAATCACGGCGATGTCATCACGATGCGCCAGGGACGGCAGCAAGACGGTGAATTCATCGCCCCCCTGGCGCGCCAGGGTGTCGCCATTGCGCAGGCATTTGCGCACACGCGCCGCGAACTCTCGCAAGAGCTGGTCGCCCACGGGGTGGCCGTAGGTGTCGTTGACCAGCTTGAAGCGATCCAGATCGAAAAACATCACGGCCAGTTTTTCTTTGCGGCGGCTCGCCTCGACAATCGCCATCTCCAGGCGGTCCATGAACAGGTTGCGATTGGGCAGCTTGGTCAGCAAATCGTGGAACGCCTGAAAGGCAATCGTTTCTTCCGCGCGCTTACGCTCGGAAATATCGCGTGCCACCCCGGCTGTGCCCACAAAGCGCCCGGTCTGCCCAATATCCTGGGCCTCGTACACACCCTGGGTACTGAGGATGACCGTGATCTCGCTGCCACTGCTGGCCTTGGGCGACACCGGGTTGACACGAAAGCGCACCTCCTTGTTGCTGGTGGCGCGCAGGCCGACACGCCGCTCCTTGAACGCATATTGCACGTGCAGGTAGTCGCGCGGGTCGACGATCAGCGAATAGTGCTTGCCGATCAACTCATCGGCCTCGTACCCCAGCAGGCTGTATACGCGGCCATTCATGAAGGTAAAGAACCCTTCTTTGTTGAGCGTAAAGATGATGTCGGGGGACTGTTCCACCAGGAAGCGGTGCAGGCGTTCCGAGTGCTTGAGCTGTGCCGAGATGCTGGCGTGCTCCTTGTCCCGCTGCCGGTGGTTCAAAGCGCGCTCGACCGCCAGCAACATATCGTCTGGATCGCAATCCTTGCGCAGGAACTCAAAAGCCCGGTGGCGCAAGGCATGGATTGCGGAATTGATGGATTTGTCGGCGCTGAAGACAATCACGGTGGTGTTGATCTTGTTGGCCGTCAACCACTCCATGATCTCCAGACCCGAAATGTCCGGCAGCTTCAAATCCAGGATCACCAGATCGATTGTTCCCTCTTTGAGCTTGGACAAGGCTTCCTGCCCGTTCTCGGCCTCCTCGATGACCCGCTGCTCATGGGCCAGCAAGGTTTTGTAGGCGGTCCGAAAGCGCGCTTCGTCGTCCACGATCAAGAGATGGCAGCCCGTCTCCAGGTTTTGGGGCTTGTCAGGAACGCCCAGGATGCTGATGGCATTCATGTGAGTGCGCTCTCCGGTATGAATTTTGGAACCAGTAGTTCGATGCAGGTCCCCGCGCCCGGCTGGCTGCGGCAGGTAATCAAAATCCCTTCCTGCCTGGCGAGGCGCCCGACCAGTGACAGGCCCAATCCACGCGTTTGGGTCGTGGAAATGACTGCAGGCTCGTACAGGGTGCGGATTTTCGCTTCGGAGATGCCCGGGCCCGAGTCATCGATCCGAAGCTGCGCGTAATGGGTGCCACCGTGCACCACCCCGTCAATCAGGGCAATTTTGACCAGTTCGCCCGCGCCCAAGGCCTCTGATGCATTCTTCCAAAGATTGAGCACGATCTGCTTGAAACGGTCGCGTTCCACGGATGCCAGAATTTCAGCCGGGGGCACTTGCTTTTCAACCCGGATCCCTTTTTCTTTGAACAGAGGGTCTGCATACAGGGCCAGCAAATCGCTCAACACTGCTGCCAAGTCTATGCCCTGGATTGCCACGTTTTGGGTGTGGTCATCGGCCATCTTTCCGACGATACCGGCCACACGGTCAATTTCTTCCGCCAGGATTCCCAGCTCCTGCCCAACGCTGTCTTCGGGCAGCTTGCGCTCCAGAATCTTCAAATAGCTCTTGATGATGCCGAGCGGATTGCCGGCTTCGTGCGCGATCTGGCGTGCGTGGCGGATGAATTGCTGGGTCCGCTGCTCTTCGGCATCGTGTCGCTCTTGTTCGGCCCGCAGCACAACCTCCAGGCTCAAGGCGGCGATTTTTCCAAAATGCTTCAGCCACGGAATACGCCGCTGCAAGCCTGCGTAGTGCCCAGAGGACAGACCGCAGACGATCACGCCCACCGTCCGCTGGCCGGCCACCAACGGAATGCACAGCAGGCCATCGGCCGAGAGGGCGCGTACCAATTGCCGGTCCAGCAAGGCCAGCGGCTGGGCGCTGGCAAACGATGCTCTGACCTGGTGATCGGCGACAGCCGCCGCCGCCAGGCATGCGGCGGGTGCCAAAGGGATCGAGAGTTGGCGAAAAAGCGAGGGTTGACCTTCCACCCCGTCGCCGGTCAAGGCTGCACCGGAGGCATCAACCAGCAAGATGGCCATGCTGGGCAGCTCAAACAGGATGCGCGCAGACTCTCGCAGCGCCAGCAACACCTCCCGGACGTTACCCAACTGCAGCAAATCCTGCTGCAGGGGTTGCAGCAAGGCCATGCCTCCCACCATCACCGACAGCTCGCTCTCGGCTGGGCTGAACGACATGGCTGGCACGCTGGTCGCAGGCACCTGCTGGAGGGCACGTTGCGGGAATTCCGCAGCCACCGCAATCCCCATGGCCTCCGCAATCTGCCGGGTGCGCTCCACCGCACGTGCTCGCGTCACGACCAAGGCCACGGGATCGATGGCAAGCGCGGTGCGCTCAATCAGTGCCCCATATTCGGCCGCGTCCTCCTCCTGCAGCGTGAGCGCCTGCGCGAGCCACACGGCTTGCGGCAAGGCTGTCGCTGCGGCTATCTCAGTGGCTCGGGCATGGTGAAACGCAATGCCATCGGCCAGCACCGAATCCAGCCCCCAATGCGCGATCAGCCACGCACCGACCTCACTGTGTGTCGTGCCAAAAAGCTGTTCCTCATCGGCAGTCAGCGAAGGATGGGCCGAGACATTCGCCAGAAATTGGCGATAGGGGTCGCCGATGGCCTGCAGCAAGATCAATTCACCAATGTCGTGCAACAGACCGGACAGATAGGCATCGTCGGGCTTGTGCAAGCCGGCCTGCTCGGCAATGCCCCGTGCAAGTTCGCCCACCAGCAGTGAATGGCACCAGAAATCCGCCACTTCGGCCGATGAAAGCGTCTGGTCTTTGTCAAACAGCCTTTGGATGGACAGGCAGGTGACCAGGGCACGCACCAATCGAATGCCGATGGATGCGAGGCAGTCTTCAATCGTCGTGAGTTCTTTCGTTCGCCGCAGTGCGGGTGAATTGGCGACCAACAGGATGCGGCTTACTAAGCCAGGGTCCTGGCTGACAATCTGCGCCAGATCGGGAATAGAGGAGGCCTCGTCCTCCATCGCCCGCATCAGATGCACCAAAACTTCAGGTGGCGACGGGATCTTCCCGGTTTCTACGGATTCCCGAACGACCTCTGGTAGTCGATGCATGGTTGATTTTGCTTTGATCTGTGGTTGTGTCAAAAATTCTATAAGTTATTTTTGATACGCAAGCAATAAATCGGCACAACCGCCGTCCAGTGATAATCACAAACAACAACATACAGACATATTGCATTTGAAAGCGCGCTTGTCCTACACAACAAAAAAAACTGCTTTATACCTTCCATTATTTATTCATCAATCGTGCTTCAGATGCTGCTTCATTGCCTTGCAATTCTCGCAAATTTCAAATGGACTTTCTTCGCTGACCCACGACGTTGACAGCATCCGGTGGGTTGTCACGCACAAGCATTCAAGCCATCAATATCTTGGTTCGACGCATCGTCGGCCTATCGCCAAGCCGGGAAGAATATCGCTGCTGCTGCGAATTGAGCATCGCACCAAAATGGAACAAATGTGGGATGCCAATATTCCCAACACCCGCGGCCAGATCATGGAATACCAGATGACCTTCAATATGCACGCCACGCGATTGCTTTCCGAATACCCACAGGCTGGTGAAAATCTGCGTCCCGAATCCACATTTCGCCCGGGCTGATACGCCCCCATCACTGGCATGCAGTCGCTCACTATCCCAAGGGGGCGTTGTTACAGCTTTCCTCAGTCCGCGCAACATCGGTCAGACCGTATCGGACGTCGCTGTTTCTTGCACCCCATCCCACACCTGCACCATTAGCCCTGCTGCACAGGATTAAGCAAATGTCGTGGTCAAGACGCACAAGCACCGTCCCATAATAGTGGTGCGGTCTATCAAGCGATATCACCCGCATGGTCTGAGCGGCTGCCCCAGCTTTCCACAGCAAGCCCTGCCCCTCAGCCAGCGGCGCTGCAAAGGAGCCTGCCATGAGCATGCATGCACACCACATCCTGGTTCTCGGCGCGGGAAAGATCGGCACCACCCTGGCCGACATGCTGACCGAGCTGTATGAGATGCCGGTCACGCTGGCGGATGTTCAGCCGGCTCCACCCCACAGCGATCCCCTGTTGCGCCACCTGCAGTTGGATGTCCAAGACGATGCGGCACTCACCGCCGCGCTGGCCGCCCACAGCCTTGTCATCAATGCCCTGCCCTTTTTCTGCGCGGCACGCGTGGCCACGGCAGCAACGCAGCGGGGCGTGCACTACTTTGATCTGACCGAGGATGTGGCGGCCACCCGCACCATCCGCGCATTGGCACCCCGGGCACGGGCAGTGCTGATGCCGCAGTGCGGACTGGCACCTGGGCTGATCGGCATGCTGGGAGGGCATCTGGCCAGGCAGTTTGACGAGCTCTATGACCTGCAACTGCGTGTGGGCGCGCTCACGCTGCACGCCCTGAATGCGCTGCGCTACCACTTCACCTGGAGCGTGGACGGCGTTATCAACGAATACTGCAACCCCTGTGACGCCATCGTGGGCGGCCAGCTCGCTAATGTGCAACCCCTGGAGGGCCTGGAAAGCCTCAGCCTCGACGGGCAGGTGTTCGAGGCCTTCAACACCTCAGGCGGCCTGGGCACGCTGTGCGAGACGCTGGCTGGCCGCGTGCGCAACCTGAACTACAAAACCATTCGCCACCCGGGCCACCGCGACGCCATGCACCTGCTGCTGCACGGGCTGCGCCTGATCGAGCGGCGCGATCTGCTGCGCCAGGTGCTGGATGGTGCCGTGCCCCACAGCCGGGACGACATGGTGGTGGTGGCCGCCACGGCCACGGGCCTGCGCAGCGGTCGGCTGGAACAGGTCACGCACAGCACCCGGCTCTACGGTGCAGCGCTGCGCGGGCGACAGCGCACGGCCATCGAACTGACCACGGCCGCTGGCGTGTTGGCGGCGGTGGAACTGTGGGCCCAGGGCCTGCTGCCGCAACAAGGCTTTGTGCGACAGGAGCAATGCACGCTTTCCGCCTTGCGCAACACCCGTGTGGGGCGCTACTTTGAAGCCCTGCTGCCCGCTCCGGCGGCGCCAGGCAATACCAACGCCTGATCACCCAGCCAGGGTCTGCCTCTTTCGCCCGCTGCCATGTTTGTTCTGCCCGCCATCGCCCTGCCCTTCCTGCTCATGCTGGCGGTCTACCGCCTGCTGCACATCCCCCTGCAAATGCGCGCCGGGACCTTGCGGGTTTCGGAACGGCGGCGCGCCATGCTGCTGGTGGCCACCGCTGCGGCCTATCTGGCGTTGCTGGCATACACGACGGGATTGCTGACGGCACTGGTACACACCTTGTTTTTTGCAGCGGACAGTTTGTCGACTTACCTGGAACTGGCGGCCTACGTGCTGGCTTATCCCTTGGTGTACCTCGCCACGGCCTGGATCTTCTACCACGGCCTGAAACCCACGACACCGCACACCCTGTCCTCTGCCAAGGAGCATCCATGAGCGCGCTTTCTGCCACCGACTTCTCCACCGTGCTGTCGCACTGCGGCATCGATCTGGTCGCTCACCAGGGCGATGACATCACCGTGTGCTCCCCCATCGACGGCGCCACGCTGGCCCAGTTGGCTGCTGTGCCCGTAGCCGCCATGCCGGCAGTGATCGATCGTGCGGCCCAGGCCTTCCTGCAATGGCGCCTGGTGCCCGCGCCAGTGCGCGGCGAACTGGTGCGGCTGTGGGGCGAGGAACTGCGCCGCTGCAAGGCCGACATCGGCCAGGTGGTCTCGCGCGAGGTGGGCAAGATCCTGCAGGAAGGCCTGGGTGAGGTGCAAGAAGGCGTGGACATCTGCGAGTTTGCCGTCGGCCTGTCACGCCAGCTGCATGGCAAGACCATCGTGTCCGAACGCCCCGGCCACCGCATGATGGAGCAGTACCACCCGCTGGGGCCGGTGGCCGTGATCACGGCCTTCAACTTCCCTAGCGCGGTGTTCGCCTGGAACGCGGCGTTGGCCTTGGTATGCGGCGACCCGGTGGTCTTCAAGCCCTCGGAAAAAGCCCCGTTGTCGGGCCTGGCCACCTTCCAGGCACTAGAGCGGGCGATCGCCCGTTTTGGCGACCGTGCGCCCCCGGGTCTGGCGCAGATCGTGCTCGGCCACAGCGATGTCGCGGAGGCCCTGGTGGACAGCCCGCAGATCGCTCTGGTGTCCGCCACAGGCTCCAGCCGCATGGGCCGCGCCGTGGGCCCCAAGGTGGCGGCCCGCTTTGGCAAGCGCATTCTGGAGCTGGGCGGCAACAATGCCATGGTGGTCACCCCCGCGGCCGATCTGGATCTGGCCGTGCGTGCCATCGTCTTCAGCGCCGTGGGCACGGCAGGCCAGCGCTGCACCTCGCTGCGCCGGCTGATCGTGCACCACAGTGCCAAGGCCGCGCTGCTGGACAAACTCTTGCAAGCCTATGCCAGCCTGTGCATCGGCGACCCGCTGCAGGCCGGCACACTGGTGGGCCCGCTGATCGACCGGGCCGCTTTGGATGCGATGCAGCATTCTCTTGCCCAGGCCCAGACTCAAGGCGGAACCGTGCTCACAGGGGGCCAGCGCGTGCTGGCAGACCAGTTCCCCCAAGGCTATTACGCGGCTCCGGCCATTGTGGACATGCCGGCACAAACCGCCATCGTGCAGCACGAGACCTTTGCGCCCCTGCTCTATGTGCTGACCTACGACACGCTGGAGCAGGCCATCGCCTGGAACAACGGCGTGCCCCAGGGCCTGTCCTCCTGCATCTTCTCCAACGATCTGCGCGAGGTGGAGACGTTTCTCGGGGCCGCTGGCTCGGACTGCGGCATTGCCAACGTCAACATCGGCCCCAGCGGTGCCGAGATTGGTGGTGCCTTTGGCGGCGAAAAAGAAACCGGTGGCGACCGCGAAAGCGGCTCCGACGCCTGGAAACAGTACATGCGCCGCACCACCAATACCATCAACTACTCGCGCGAGCTGCCCCTGGCCCAGGGCATTCAGTTCGGGTGAGGCAGAGGCCCTGACACCCCGTCCACCTCCGCCGGCACCGCAAGTCCTGGCCAATAGTGCTGGTCCGGGACTGCCCGGGCACCAAAAATGGCCTGGCCCACACGCACCACGGTGGCACCCTCCTCGATCGCGATATCAAAGTCACCCGACATCCCCATGGACAGCTCCTCCAGAGACATGCCCGCCGGGGCACTCTGCCGCAACTGGTCGCGCAACCTGCGAAGGCGCACGAAACACTGGCGCACCCGCGCGCTGTCCTCGGAGAACAGCGCCAGCGTCATCAGGCCGCGCACCCGCAGCGCCGACATGGCGGGCAAGGCCTGCAGGAACGCCGGCACCGCCTCGGGGGCCAGTCCGTATTTGCTGGCCTCGCCCGAGGTATTGACCTGGACAAAGACATCCAGCGCGCGCCCTTCGGCCTGCAGGCGGCGGTCCAGAGCCTCGGCCAGGCGCAGGCTGTCCAGGGCCTGGAATTCGCTGGCAAAGCGCGCCACCAGCTTGGCCTTGTTGGTTTGCAGATGGCCGATGACCGACCAGCGCAGATCGGTCAGGTCCTGCAAAGACTCCCATTTGCCCCAGGCCTCCTGCACCTTGTTTTCGCCCAACATCCGGCAACCCGCCGCATGGGCCAGGCGCAGGCTGGCTTCGGGTTTGGTCTTGCTCACCGGCAGTAGCCGCACGCTGGCCGCATCCCGCCCAGCGCGTTGGCAGGCCGCCGCCATGCGGGCCTGGACCGCAGCCAGATTGTGTTGAAAGTCCGCCAGAGTCAGGGCCTGGGGATAGCGACCATGCTGGTCATGGCCGGTGCGGGTCGGAAAGAAATTTGGAGCCGACATAGGTTCAGGCCTTGGTGACAGAGGAGGTCGCTGCCAGCGGTGCAGCACTCCCCGGGCGCCAGGGCATGCGGCCATGCAGCACGGCATGGGCCAGCAGACCGATCACCAGGCCCCAGAACGCGCCGCCAACGCCCAGCCACTGGATGTTGGCCGCTGCAGCCAGAAAGGTGATCAGCGCCGCCTCGCGGGTACGGGCATCGGCCAGGGCGGCCGCCAGACTGCCGCCCAGGGTGCCCAGCAGGGCCAGTCCCGCCAGCGTGGTGGTGAACGCAGCCGGCAGGGCCATGAAGACGGCAGCCAGCGTTACCCCGAACACCCCCACCAGACAGTAAGCTAGGCCTGCGGTCACTCCCGCAATCCACCGCTTGGACGGGTCTTCATGGGCTTCGCGCCCCGTGGCAATGGCTGCCGTGATGGCCGCCAGATTGAAGGCATGCGCACCAAACGAAGCCATCAGCAAAGAGCCCAGACCGGTCACAGTCACGATCGGGTTGGCACTGGTGGCAAAGCCATCGTTGCGCAACACCAGCATGCCCGGCATGTACTGACCCGTCAGGGTGATCAGAAACAATGGCAGGGCCACGCTGAGCAAGCTGTCCAGCGACCAGGTGGGTGCGGTGTACACCGGTGCCGCCAATTGCAGCGACAGCCCCGCCAGGTCCACGCGTTGCTGCTGCACCAGGAACGCCAGCCCCAGCAGCAGAATGCCGACCACCGCATAGCGTGCGGCAATGCGCTTGAGCACCACATAGGCCACGATCAATAGCAGCGCCAGCGCCGGCTCCACCGCCACGCCGCCAAAGGCCCGCAGGCCGAAGGGCAGCAGAATCCCCGCCAGCAGCCCGGTGGCCACGCCCGGGGGAATCAGCCGGATGACACGTTCGAAGCCCCCAGACAACCCCAGCACCACAAAGGCAGCAGCCGACACCAGGTAGGCACCCACAGCTTCGGCATAGGGCGTGCTGGCCAGTGCCGTCACCAGAAACGCCGCCGCTGGCGTGGACCAGGCCGTGATGATGGGCGCACGCGTCAGCCAGCTCAGCAGCAGGCCCGTCAGCCCCACGCCCATCGAGAGCGACCACACCCAGGACGCCGTGTGCGCGGCATCCAGCCCAGCCACCCGGGCCGCTTGGAACACCAGGATGAAGGTGCCCCCGTAGTTGACGATGACCGACACCAGCCCCGCCACGGCAGGATGGAACACATCGCGCAGACGCAGCCGCGCGGACACAGAAACGGAAGCCGGGGTATGGGCCATGCCTGAACAACTTTCCAACAGATCACACAGTCAAACAATCCAACCGGCCCAGGCGTTGCTCGACCGATGGAACACGGTGTGCCTGCTGCCTGGGCATGCGCCGTTTATAAAATCCGAATGGCATGCTGTAGCCAGCCACTTTTCCACCACCGGTCAGACCAATTGTTCAAACACGCCTTGCTCGAATCCGTCAAAGCCTGGATGACCGATCCGGCCCACCAGGCCCTGCCCTTGCACGCCCGGCTGCAGCGCAGCCTGCGGCAGCTGATCCTCGATGGCCAACTGGCGGCCGGGCGGCCCCTGCCTGCCTCGCGTGCACTGGCGCAATCGCTGGCGGTGTCGCGCGATACGGTGGAAACGGCCTACAGCCAGCTGCACGCCGAAGGCTTCATCACGCGGCGCGTGGGCAGCGGCAGCCAGGTGTCCCAGCAGGCGCGGCGCCTGCCGGCCCGCCCCGCAGCAGCCGGCCCGGCCGCGGCGCCGCCACTGAGTCGACGCTGCCAGGCCATGCTGGCTGCAGGCGGTGTTGGCGACTTTCCGGCGCCCCATACCTTTGTCCCCGGCGTGCCCGAGACCCGCAACTTTCCATTGCCGACCTGGGAGCGGCTGCAGCGCCAGGTGCTCAAGGAATACGGCCACCGCGCGCTGCAGCACAGCCCGGCGCAGGGTGTGCTGCCACTGCGCCAGGCCATTGCCGACTATGTGAACCTGGAGCGCGGCGCCCGCGCCACGCCCGAGCAGGTGCTGGTGCTGACCAGCACCCAGCAGGCGCTGAGCCTGTGCGCGCAGGTGCTGCTGGACCCGGGTGACCGCATCCTGATCGAAGACCCGGTCTACCATGGTGCGCGCAAGGCCTTTGACGCCGCCGGCCTGGTCTGCCAGCCCGTGCCACTGGATGCCGAGGGCATGCAGGTGCAGCACCTCGCGGCCGCCCCGCCCGCCCAGGCCATGTTCCTGACCCCGTCCCACCAGTACCCCACCGGCGCCACCCTGTCGCTGGAGCGGCGGCTGGCCGCCATCGCCTGGGCCCGGGAGCACCAGAGCTGGATCCTCGAGGACGACTACGACAGCGAATTCCACTACGCCGGCAAACCCACGGCCTGCGTGCAAGGGCTGGACGCCCACGGGCGTACGCTCTATATCGGCACCTTCAGCAAATCGCTATTTCCAGGCCTGCGCCTGGGCTATATGGTGCTGCCGCCCGCGCTGGTGGCCCCCATGACCGTCGCCCGGTCACTGCAGGACGGGCACAGCGCGCCCCTGGCCCAGCTGACACTGGCGCGCTTCATCGAAGGCGGCCACCTGGGGGCCCACATCCGCACCATGCGCACCGTCTACGCCCAGCGGCGCGATCGGCTGGCCCAGTTGCTGCGCACGCACCTGGCCGACTGGCAGGAACCCCAGGTACCCGCAGGCGGCATGCAGATGGCCTGCCACCTGCGCGGCGGTCTGCAAGAAGCACCGCTGGTGGCGGCCGCCGCACGCGCCGGCATCACGCTGGCGGGCCTGTCGGCGCTGTACAGCGGACCACCGCGCCACCAAGGCGTGCTGATGGGCTTTGCGGCCTACACCCCGATGGAACTGGAGGCCGGGGTGCGCCAGTTGGCCCAGGTGCTGCACGCGCTGCGTCACCCCGGCTGAAACGGGCAGCGGCCTCGGCCCAGGCTGACCGCCCCCACGTCCACCCCAGCTTGACACTGGCGAGGCCGGGCCCCCACACCGGCCCTTGCAGCCACACGCGTTAGGCCTGCCACCCAAGTGCTGGTTTGGCGCTGCGCAGCGGGATGGCATCCATAGCACTCAGCGGCCATGCGGCCAGCAGCACACCCCCAGGGCCGCCAGGGCCGTCACGGTGGCCAGCACGACCACGCCCAGCCAGCCCGCATGGTCCAGCACCCAGCTGCCGATGGCCGCACCGCTGGCCATGCCCACGAACATGCCGGTGAACAGCAGCGCATTCAGGCGGCTGCGCGCCTCGGGCGCAATGCCGTAGACGATGGTCTGGTGCGCCACTAGCACAGCCTGCACGCCAAAGTCGAACACCACGGCCGCCGCCACGATCAGCAGCATCTGGCCCTGCGCCCCCAGCCAGGGCATCGCCGCCATGCTGGCAAAGGCGGCCGCTGCCAGTGCGGCGCCGGCGCGCGTCACCAGCTCGGGGCCACGGCGGTCGGCCATGCGCCCGGCCAGTGGGGCGGCCAAGGCCCCGGCCGCGCCCGCCAGCCCCAAGGCCCCCGCTGCGGCGGCCCCCAACTGGAACTGGCTGTGCAGCATCACCGCCAGCGTGGACCAGAAGGCGCTGAAACCCACCGCCAGCAGGCCCTGGGCCAGCGCCGCACGGCGCAAGGCCGCATGCTGGCGCCACAGCCCCCACATGGAACGCATCAGTGCCGACCAGCCCAGCTGGGTGGTGGGCGCAAAGTGCGGCAGGCCGCGCCACACGGCCACGGCCAACAGGGCCATGGCGGCAGCGGCCAGCAGGTACATGCTGCGCCAGCCCCAGAGCTGGGCCACCAGGCCGCTGACCACGCGGGACAGCAAAATGCCCAGCAGCAGCCCGGTCATCACCGTGCCCACCATGCGCCCGCGCTGGGCCGCAGAGGCCAGCGTGGCCGCGGCGGGCACCACGTCCTGCGCCATGGTAGCGGCCAGGCCCACGCCCAGGCTGGCCGCCAGCAGGCTGGCCATGCCAGGCGCCAGGCCACTGACCAGCAGCGCCAGCACCAGGGCCGCAGCCTTGGCCAGGATGATGCGGCGGCGGTCATACCGGTCCCCCAGCGGCGCCAGCAGCAAAATGCCCAATGCATAGCCCAGCTGTGTCAGCGTGGGCACCCAGCCGGCGGTGCTGGCCGGGGCCTGCAGATCGGCGCCCAGCACCCCCAGCATGGGCTGGCTGTAGTACAGCGACGCGACGCTGACACCCGCGGCCGTAGCCAGCAACAGCAGCAGCCGTGCGCCGATGGCCGGCGGCGCCGGTGGGTGGATCACGCCCTGCGTGGACTGGGTGGTGTGCGTGCTGCGCGCTTCATACGTAGATGGAATGGATGACATGTTCAACGTCCAGATGTTTGCTATCAATGCTGCAGAGTTTCCGTATATCAACAGCGCGCGGGTAGTGGTCTGGCTTGTAGATTTGCTATACGCTTAACGTATGGAAACCTCGCCTTCCAGCGGCAGCGACCGCCTTGCCCTGCTGCACACCCTGGTGCGCATCGTCGAAGCCGGCAGCCTCTCGGCCGCCGCCCTGCAGCTGGGCACCACCCAACCCACCGTCAGCCGCCGCCTGCAACAGCTCGAGCGCGCGCTGGGCCTGCGCCTGCTGCAACGCTCCACGCACGGCATGAAGCTGACCGTGGACGGCGAGCGCTGCTACGCCCATGCCAAGTCGCTGGTGCGGGACTGGGAGGCCATGGAGGCCGATCTGCGCGGCGTGCAGGACGTGCCCCGGGGCCAGCTGCGCGTGCTGGTGCCGCATGCCTTTGGCCAGGACCAGCTGATGGCGCCCTTGCTGGACTACCTGCGCCGCTACCCCGAGGTGCAGGTGGAATGGATGCTGCACGACCGCCGCCCGGACTTCATCGCCGAAGGCATTGACTGCGCCATCCAGGTGGGCCAGGTGCAGGACCCGGCCGTCATCGCCCTGCGCCTGGCCGAGGTGCCGCGCATCGTGGTCGCGGCGCCGTCCCTGGTGGCCCAGCACCCGCCGGCCACGACCGCGCAGGACCTGGCCGGCTGGCCGTGGATGGCGCTCAACACCTTCTACCAGCGCGAAGTGGGCCTGACACACGCCCTGCACGGCACGCAGCGCCTGGCCATCCAGCCCCGTCTGTCCACCGACAGCCTGTACGCCCTGCGCAGCGCGGCCCTGGCCGGCCTGGGTGTGGGCATCGCCTCGGCCTGGGTGGTGCAGGACGATCTGCGCGCCGGCCGGCTGCAGCACCTGGTGCCGGGCTGGGAGGCCGCCCCCCTGCCCGTCTCCCTGGTCTACCCGCAGGCTGCGTTCTACCCGGCCAGGCTGCGCTGCTTTCTGGACACCATGCGTGCCGCCATGCCGCAGCTCAGCGGCATGCGGGCGGCTTCGGTCATACCGCCCCCGCCGTGAGACCCGGGCCCGTGCGCCATCGCCCACATCGCCAACCGACCACCCCACGGACAAGGCCCCGGCCCTTCCACCCCACGGCCCGCCCGGCCACGATGTCTTGCCAAGGCCCATGCAGGGGTCGCCGCGAGGACGCCACACAGACCGGGCCTGCAGCGCCTGCATGACCACACGACGCCAACAGCCGGCGACTGGCCGCGCCAGATGGACCCAGTACACCCCAGGTGGGAATCGTTGCGGGCCGTGAACTCGGCCTGCCAGGCCCTGCAGGCCAACCATTCGGCCGCCCCAGCGTTGGCTCAGTCGCCAAGCCGTGGCCAACGCGCCCAGAGCCCCACCGTGACCGCACAAGCACAGGGCAGTTGGACCGGGCAGGACAAGCCCCTGACACAGCACCCGGCCGCCCTCGATTCGCCATCCCGGCACCATGGCCTTGCCGCGCAGTGCTCCCGCGGTGGGGTTAGGCTGGCCCTGGCTGCCACAACCCAGGAGGTTTCCATGGCCCACACCATCCGCCTGCACCGCGTGCTCCAGGCGCCCCCGGAGCGCATCTACCGCGCCTTCACCAGTGCCGCCGCCCTGGTCAAATGGATGCCCCCGCACGGTTTTGTCTGCGAGGTCGAGGAGATGGACGCCCGCACCGGTGGACGCTTTCGCATGGCCTTCATCAACCTGGGCACGGGCGAGCGCAGCAGCTTTGGCGGCACCTACCTGGAGCTGGTGCCCAACGTGCGCATCCGCAACAGCGACCAGTTCGACGACCCCAGCCTGCCCGGCAGCATGACCACCACGGTCGATCTGCGTGCCGTGCCTTGCGGCACCGAGGTGCAGATCGTGCAGGAAGGCGTGCCCGCCATGATCCCCGCCGAGGCCTGCTACCTGGGCTGGCAGCAATCGCTGCAACTGCTGGCGCTGCTGGTGGAAGCGCACATCCCGTCCGCGCCGCCAACGGCCTGATCCGCGGCGGCCCTGCGTGGCAGGGTTTGTACAGACGGCTGGCTGTAAGCCTGGCGTGCTATCAAGATGGGGACTGCTTTGACCCACTCCCCACCCTTGTGACCCCTGCCATGCACACAGCCACCACGTTTGCCCCCATGCCCGATGACCAGGGCTTCTTCGGCCCCTACGGCGGCCAGTTGGTGCCCCCGCACCTGAAACAGGCCATGGACGACATCAACGTCGCCTACGCCCAGATCACCCAGCGCCAGGACTTCCAGCAAGAGCTGGCCGAGCTGTTCGCCGACTATGTGGGCCGCCCCAGCCCCATCTTCCACGCCAAGCGCCTGTCCGCCCAACTGGGCGGCGCGCAGATTCACTTGAAGCGTGAAGACCTGAACCACACCGGCGCCCACAAGATCAACCACTGCCTGGGCGAAGCGCTGCTGGCCAAGTTCATGGGCAAGAAGAAGGTGATTGCCGAAACCGGCGCCGGCCAGCACGGCGTGGCCCTGGCCACGGCCTGTGCGCTGGTGGGTATTCCCTGCGAGATCCACATGGGCCAGGTCGATATCGCGAAGGAACACCCCAACGTCACCAAGATGCGCATCCTGGGCTGCAAGCTGGTGGCCGTGACGCGCGGTGCCGCCACGCTGAAGGAGGCCGTGGACAGCGCCTTCGAGGAGTACCTGACCAACCCCAGTGACTACCTGTACGCGATTGGCTCGGTGGTCGGGCCCCACCCCTTCCCGATGATGGTGCGCGACTTCCAGAGCATCATCGGCCGCGAGGCCCGCGAGCAGTTCCAGGCCAAGCATGGCCGCCTGCCCGACTTCGTGGCCGCCTGCGTGGGCGGCGGCAGCAACGCCATCGGCATGTTCACCGCCTTCCTGCCCGACGCCGCCGTGCAGCTGGTCGGCGTGGAGCCCGCCGGTGAAGGCGTGGACAAGCCCGGTCGCCACGCGGCCACACTGTCGGTGGGCAAGCCCGGCGCCATCCACGGCATGCAGTGCTATGTGCTGGAAAACGCTGACGGCACGCCGGCCGCCGTGCACAGCATCGCCTCCGGCCTGGACTATCCCGGCGTGGGCCCGCAGCACAGCTACCTCAAAGACCTGGGCCGTGTGCAGTACCAGTCGGTCACCGACCAGGAATGCCTGCACGCCTTCATGGCGCTGTCGCGCGTGGAAGGCATCATCCCCGCACTCGAAAGCGCCCACGCCGTGGCCTGGGCCATGCGCGCCGCCCCCACGCTGGGCGCGGACCAGCACATCCTGGTCAACCTGTCCGGCCGTGGCGACAAGGATGCGGACTACGTGGCCAAAATCCTCAACCTGTAAAACGATCGTCAAGAGGTTGGCGCGAAATTTGCGAAACATTTTGTATACCGTTGCCACAAGCAGCGGGGCATACCCAAGGATTCGTGATGAACTTCGTTGCCAACCTGTCGATCAAGCGCCGCCTGTACTGCGGCACCCTGTTTTGCCTGGCCATGCTGGCCGCCATTGGCGGCGCGGGCTTTTATGCCCTGGAGCAGACCCACCACACGGTGGAAGAGGTCTTCGCCACCCGGGTGCAGACCCTGACCGATATCAGCGAGCTGCGCACCAATCTAGGGAGCCTGCAGATCGCCGAAAAAAACACCATCGTGAATGCCGACAGCTCGGACCGGGCCGAAGAGATGCTGGGTCGCTGGCAGACCACGCTGGCCAGCATCAAGGAACGCGCCCAGATGCTGGGGATGCTGCAGCCCGAAACCTCGGACTATGCCCAGAAGCTGGGCGTGGTCCACACCTCGCTGGAGCGCTATGGCAACGACCTGTCCCCGCTGCTGGAGCAGGTGCGCCAGGGCCTGGTCAGCCCGGCCGAGGGGGCCGAGCAGGCCGAGTTCGTGCGCTCGGCCATCCATGACGCGGACGCCCTGCTGAGCGCCGCCGTGATGCAGGCCCAGGCCGAGCTGGACACCGCCCGCCAGCAGATCACCGCCCAGGCCGAGCAGATGAAGCGGCTGATGGCCGCCGTGGTGCTGATCGCCGTGCTGGTGATGCTGCCGGTGACGGTGGTCAGCGTGCGCACCATCATGCGTTCGCTGACCATGGCGCGCGACATGGCGCAGCGCGTGGCCGCTGGCGACCTGTCGCAGGACATCGTGGCACTGAACCGCGACGAGGTCGGCCAGTTGGTGACCGCCATGGCCACCATGCAGGCCGCCCTGCGCAGCCTGGTGGCCCAGGTGCAGGCCGCCTCGGGCCAGGTGTCCACCGCCAGTGCGGAAATCGCCACCGGCAACCACCACCTGAGCGAGCGCACGGAAGACACGGCTTCGCACCTGCAGACCACCACCGGCGCCATGGAAGAGCTGGGCCAGGGCGTGCAGCACAACGCACAGGCCAGCGAAACTGCGCACCAGCACGCCCAGGCCGCCACCAGCGTGGCCCAGCGCGGGCGCCAGGTGACGGCGGAGGTGGTGCAGACCATGGCGCAGATCGCCCAGAGCTCCGAGCGCATCGCCCACATCACCGGCGTGATCGATGGCATCGCCTTCCAGACCAACATCCTGGCGCTGAATGCGGCCGTGGAGGCCGCCCGCGCCGGCGAACAGGGCCGCGGCTTTGCCGTGGTGGCCAACGAGGTGCGGGCCCTGGCCGGCCGCAGCGCCGAGGCGGCGCGCGAAATCAAGGCGCTGATCACCGCCTCCACCCAGTGCGTGGACAGCGGCACCAGCCTGGTGCGGCAGGCCGGCAGCACCATGGACGACATCGTGGGCAGCGTGCACCGCGTGGCCCAGGTGATTGCCGAGATCAGCGAGGCAGCCCACACCCAGCACCGCCAGATTGCGGAGGTGATGCGCTCCGTGGACGAGCTGGAACAGATGACCCAGCAGAACGCGGCCCTGGTGGAGCAGTCCAGCGCGGCCTCGGCCTCGCTGCGCGACCAGGCCGGCGTGCTGGACCAGGCCGTGCGGCAGTTCACCCTGCCCGGCAGCGCCCAGTCGGCCGAACAGGCACTCCTGGAATCAGAGCAGCCCGCGCTTATGCTGCAAGGCTAGAGGCCATTTTCACCCCTTGAGTACAGCCACAGGGGGTGAGCCAGCGTCGCTGAGCCCTCGGCCAGCGGCGGGGTCGTCACCCTGGGCGGCCACACGTGCCATGACGCCCAGACCGACCCGCCCAATATCAGCCGAATTGGCCTGCAGCGCCTGTGCAGCAAGCGCAGGCAGCTATCAAAACCGAATAACCCGTTTTCAGGGCAGCGGCGGGGCCATCAGGCGTCGCCCTTCCCCGCCGGGCACGCTGCCAAAGCGTTCGCTCTGGACCTGCCAGGCCTCGCGGTAGGTGCGGATGCTCGCCAGATCCGGGCCCACAAAGTTCCACCACATGGTCACCGGGTCGGCAAACGGCGCGCCACCGATCAGCAGCAGCCGGGTGCCGGCCTGCATCTGGAGCGTCACCGCGGTGCGCCCGGCAGCCAGGTACGCCAGTTCGTTGGCAATCCAGGTCTCGCCGGCCACGGCCAGCCCGCCAGTCAGCGGCAGCAAGCCGTATTCAAAGTCTGCGCGCAGCGGCAACGTCACGGTGGCCCCGCGGTCGCAGCGCACCTCCAAGCCCACCAATGGGGAATGCAGCTGCGTGGGCGCGGTGTGTTCGCCATAGCTGCCGGCCATTAGGGCCCAGTCACAACCCTGCGCCTGCCAGGTGGGCAGCACCGGGTAATGCGCAAAGGCGGGCGGCTGGTCGGCCACCGCCGCCGGCAAGGCAATCCACAACTGGGCCGCATGCAGGCGCGCACCGGGCGTGACCGAGTCTTCGGTGTGCGAAATACCGTAGCCCGCCGTCATCAGGTTCACCTGACCGGGGCGCACCACCTGTTCCGAGCCCAGGCTGTCGCGGTGCAGGATTTCGCCCTCAATCATCCAGGTGAAGGTCTGCAGCCGGGTGTGCGGGTGGGCCCCCACATGCATGCCCTGGCCGGCGGGAAAGTCCACCGGACCCAGGTGGTCCAGAAAACACCAGGCGCCGATCATGCGCCGCCACCGGGTGGGCAGGACGCGGGCCACCGTCATGCCCTCCCCCAGGCTGCTGGGGCGGGCAAGGATGCGTTCAGGCGGGACGGGGGCTTCGGACATGGTGCAGGACTCCTGGTGGGGCACATCAAACATGCGACGTTGTACCACCCAGCGGGCCTGCCAGGTGTCATCCAGGCACGCCAGACCCGCAGGCACCCAGGCCGTGGCGCCTGGATGCCCCGCGGTCAGCCCAGGGCGACGATCGCGCCGGCCAGGCGGGCAAAGGCGGATTCGGACAGGTCGTCGGCCGCCAGCGACTGGCGCTGCCCCCACTGGGCGAAGTGGCGCGACTGCGAACGCTGGTACTGGGGGTCGTAATGCAGGCGCATCAGCTCGGCAAACAGCTGCGGCAACGCGCCAGCCTGGGCCCAGTCCTGCCAGCGGGCAATCGTCTCGCTGCCCTGGATTTCCTTGAGGTAGGCCAGCCGCTCGCACAGCGAGGCCACGTCATCGCCCAGGTAGGCGTAATCGCGCAACAGGTAGTCCAGCCGCGCCGTCTCGGTGGCCTGGATTTCGATGACCGGCGCCTGGCGCATGTGCTGCACCAGTTGCAGGGGCAAGGCCACGCGGCCGATCTTGGGGCTTTCCCCCTCCACATACACCGGCCGGCTCAGGTCCAGGGTTTCCAGCACGGCCACCAGCTGTGTCTCGAAGCTCTTTTGCGAGGGCTGCGGCACGCCCGGCAAGGCGCCCAGCAACGACCCCTTGTGGCAGGCCAGCCCCTCCAGGTCCACCACCTGCGCACCCTGCTGCTGCAAGGCGTGCAGCACCCGGGTCTTGGCGCTGCCGGTGGCGCCGCACAGCACGCGCAGCTGCAACTGCGGCACCAGGCGCTCGATCTCGTCGACCACATAGTGGCGGAAGGACTTGTAGCCGCCCGCCAGTTGCTGGGCATCCCAACCGACCAGACGCAGCCACGTCACCATGGAGCCGCTGCGCAGCCCCCCGCGCCAGCAATAGACCACGGGACGCCAATTCTCGGGCTTGTCGGCAAAGGTGGTGTGCAGGTGCTGGGCCAGGTTCTGGGCCACCAGGGCCGCCCCCAGGCGTTTGGCCTCGAAGGGGCTGACCTGCTTGTAGATGGTGCCGATGGTGGCGCGCTCGGCGTCGCTCAGCACCGGGCAGTTGATCGCGCCGGGGATGTGGTCAAGGGCAAATTCTGCAGGCGTGCGGGCGTCGATGATGGTCGTGAACTGAGCAAGATCGGCCACACGGACGGGCTGGCGATGGGACATGGAAAAAACCGCAACAAGGAACAAAAGCCGACGCAGACAAGACGACCGGCGCATCTGCGCACAGCAGCCACCGCTGTACGCCAACACGAAGATGGGTCGACCCTCGACACGTGGCACACCCGCCTTCACGGGTTGCGCACACCTTGCTGTTGATGGCCCGCATTGTCGCCGCTGCAGGCGGCGCTTGCTGGATTTTCCATAAAGCACACACGGCCAGCACCTACAAAACTCGGGTTCTTCCCGCCTTATATGTGCCGCCGATCTATGCAACCATATGCATACATTCCCCGGTAAGCGCCATCGGTTAAAGGCTGGGAGTGGGTCTTGTATGAGACACATAACTAGAATTTCGCCTACAAGCGTCAAGTTTTAAAAGGTAACCCCATGGTGCAACTATCCAGACGCCAGTTCATGCAAGTGACTGGCTCGAGTCTGGCGGCATCCAGTCTGGCAGTGATGGGCTTCTCGCCCACCGCTGCCCTGGCTGAAGTCCGTCAGTTCAAACTGGCCGCAACCACCGTCACACGGCAGACATGCACGTACTGTTCGGTGGGCTGCGGCATCCTGATGTACTCCTACAGCGACGGCGTCAAGAACGCCAAGATGTCGGTGATGCACGTTGAAGGTGATCCCGATCACCCCGTGAATCGCGGCACGCTGTGCCCCAAGGGCGCCTCGCTGCTGGACTTCGTTCACAGCCCCAACCGCCTCAAGTACCCCGAATACCGTGCTCCCGGCTCGACCGAGTGGAAGCGCCTGTCGTGGGACGAAGCCCTGGACCGTATCGCCAAGCTTCTGAAGGAAGACCGCGACGCCAACTTCGTCGAGAAGAATGAAAAGGGTCAAACGGTCAACCGTTGGCTCACCACCGGCATGCTGGCTGCTTCGGCCTCTAGCAACGAAGCCGGTTACGTCACCCACAAGGTTGCCCGTTCCTGGGGCCTGCTGGCGCTCGATAACCAAGCACGTGTCTGACACGGCCCGACGGTGGCAGGTCTTGCCCCGACGTTTGGCCGTGGAGCCATGACAAATCACTGGGTCGACATCAAGAATGCTGATGTGATCCTGATCATGGGCGGTAACGCTGCGGAAGCGCACCCCTGTGGTTTCAAATGGGTGACCGAAGCGAAGGAGCACAACGGTGCGCACTTCATGGTGGTCGATCCGCGTTTCAACCGATCTGCTTCCGTAGCCGATTTCTATGCCCCTATCCGTTCGGGCTCGGACATCGTGTTCCTGGGCGGCATCATCAATTACCTACTGACCAACGACAAAATTCACCACGAATATGTGAAGAACTACACCGACTTCACATACATCGTGCGCGAAGACTTTGCGTTCGACGAAGGCATCTTCTCCGGCTACAACCCCGAGACCCGTACTTACGACAAATCGTCGTGGGACTACGAGATGGGCGAAGACGGCTTCGTGAAGACCGACCCCACGTTGCAGCACCCCCGTTGCGTCTACCAGTGGCTTAAGCGCCATTACGCGGGCTATACCCCCGAGAAGGTAGAAAGCATCTGCGGCACCCCCCAGGCCAAGTTCCTGCACGTGGCCGAGCAGTTTGCCTCGACCGCAGTGGCAGGCCGCGTGGCGACCATCATGTACGCACTGGGCTGGACCCAGCACACCACGGGCGCACAAATGCTGCGTACCGGCGCCATGATCCAGCTGCTGTGCGGCAACATCGGCGTTGCAGGTGGTGGCATGAACGCCTTGCGCGGTCACTCCAACATCCAGGGCTTGACCGACTTGGGTATCTTGTCCGCTTCGTTGCCGGGTTACCTGACGCTGCCCAACGAGCGCGAGCAAGACTACCAACAGTACATCGCCGCACGCACGCCCAAGCTGCTGCGTCCCGGCCAGATGAACTACTGGTCCAACACACCCAAGTTCCACGTCAGCCTGATGAAGGCATGGTGGGGTCCTGCGGCGACTGCGGAAAACAACTGGGCATTCGATTACCTACCCAAGTTGGACAAGCAGTACGACATGCTGCAGGTCACCGACATGATGGTGCAGGGCAAGGTGAATGGCTACATCGCGCAGGGCTTCAACCCCCTGGCCGCGCTGGCCAACTCCAACAATGTCCGCGAAGGCTTGAAGAAGCTGAAGTTCCTGGTCGTGATGGATCCGCTGGTCACCGAGACTTCCGAGTTCTGGAAGAACCACGGTGAATTCAACGATGTGGACTCCGCCTCCATCCAGACCGAGGTGTTCCGCCTGCCCACGACCTGCTTCGCCGAAGAAGACGGTGCGGTCGTGAGCTCCTCGCGCGTGTTGCAGTGGCACTGGAAGGCCGCCGATGCACCGGGCGAAGCCAAGACTGACATCGCGATCATGTCCGGCCTGCACCTGCGCTTGAAGAAGTTGTACGAGAAGGACGGCGGCAAGTTCCCTGACCCCATCGTCAACCTCTACTGGCCGTACTCGCACGCCGACCACCCCACTTCCGAGGAAATTGCCAAGGAATACAACGGTCGCGCCCTGGTCGATCTGTACGACCCCAAGGACCCCACCAAGCTCATCCGCAAGGCGGGCGAGCAGCTGGCGGGCTTTGGCGAAATGCGCGATGACGGCACTACCCTGGGTGGTTGCTGGATCTGGGCAGGCAGCTGGACGTCTTCGGGCAACCAGATGGCGCGCCGCGACAACAGCGACCCTACCGGGATCGGCAACACGCTGAACTGGGCCTGGGCCTGGCCGGCCAACCGCCGTGTGCTGTACAACCGCGCATCGTGCGACCGCCAAGGCAATCCGTTCAACCCCAAGCGCGTGCTGATCAAGTGGAATGGCAAGCAGTGGGGCGGCGCGGACGTGCCGGACGTGGCCGTAGGCCTGGATCCCGAGGTGATCAACCCCTTCATCATGAATCCCGAGGGTGTGGCGCGCTTGTTCGCACGCAAGGGCATGAACGAAGGTCCGTTCCCCACGCACTACGAGGCGTTCGACAACCCGCTGGGCTACAACCCCATGTATCCCAAGAACCCGCTGGCGGTCATCAACCCTGCAGCGCGTATCCTGGAATCCACCAAGGGCACTGCGGGTGATCCCAAGGACTACCCACACGTGGGCACGACCTACCGCCTGACCGAGCACTTCCACTATTGGACCAAGCACGTTCAGCTGAACAATATCGTTCAGCCCGAACAGTTTGTGGAAATTGGTGAAGCGCTGGCCAAGGAGCTGGGCATCGAAACCGGCCAGAAGGTCAAGGTGTCGTCCAAGCGTGGTTTCGTCAAGGCTGCGGCAGTGGTGACCAAGCGCATCAAACCCATGCAGATCGACGGCAAGACCATCCACCACGTGGGCATTCCGATCCACTGGGGCTTTGCCTCGACAGGTCGCAAGGGCTACCTGGCGAACAACTTGACTGCGTCGGTCGGTGACGGCAACAGCATGACCCCTGAATCCAAGACCTTCCTCGTGAAGGTTGAGAAGGCATAAGGAGAAATAGCTGATGTCCTCAACCATGTCCCTCGATATCAAGCGTCGCTCCGCAACGACCACCCCCGCTCCCAGTGCGCGTGAAGCACACAGCGGGGAGGTCGCCAAGCTGATCGATGTCTCCAAATGCATTGGCTGCAAGGCTTGCCAGACCGCCTGCATGGAGTGGAACGATCTGCGCGACGAAATCGGCACTTCGGCTGCTGGCGTGTACGACAACCCGACCGATCTGACCGATCAGTCGTGGACCGTCATGCGCTTTGCCGAGTACGAGAACGAAGCCACCGGCAATCTGGAATGGCTGATCCGCAAGGACGGCTGTATGCACTGTGAAGACCCCGGCTGTCTGAAGGCCTGTCCCTCGCCCGGTGCGATCGTGCAGTACGCCAACGGCATCGTGGACTTCCAGCAGGACCAATGCGTCGGTTGCGGCTACTGCGTGACCGGCTGCCCGTTCAACATTCCACGCATCTCCAAGAAGGACCACAAGGCGTACAAGTGCACCTTGTGTTCGGACCGCGTGGCGGTGGGCCGCGAACCTGCCTGCGTCAAGACCTGCCCGACCGGCGCCATCATGTTTGGCACCAAGAAGGCGATGCACGACCAGGCAGAGCGCCGCATCGGCGATCTGAAGCAGCGTGGCTACGCGAACGCTGGTCTGTATGACCCCGCAGCCGTGGGCGGTACGCACGTCATGTACGTGCTGCACCATGCAGACAAGCCTTCGCTGTACAAGGGCCTGCCGGACGATCCCAAGATCAGCCCGATGGTATCCCTGTGGAAGGGTGTTGCCAAGCCTCTGGCCATGGCCGCACTGGGCGCAGCTGCTGTCGGCAGCCTGTTTCACTACATCACCAAGGGTCCGAACGACGTGTCCAAGGAACTGGAAGATGAAATGGAGCGCAAGGACGCTGAAGCGCTGAACAAGGAGAACGGCAAATGAAACGCAACCCTCGCGACCTCGTGCGCTACAACGCATCGGAGCGCGCCAACCACTGGGTGGTAGGCATTTGCTTCATTTTGCTGGCCCTGTCCGGTCTGGCGTTCTTCCACCCCGCCTTCTTTCCGCTGACCCAGCTGTTCGGTGGCGGCCCCTGGACGCGCATTCTGCACCCCTACATCGGGGTGGTGATGGCCGTGTTCTTCATCATCATGGCGTGCCGTTTTGCCAAGCTCAACATCGTGGAACCCCGCGATATTGACTGGCTCAAGAACGTCAACAAAATGATCGACGGCGACGACCACGACATGCCCGAACAGGGCAAGTACAACGGTGGCCAGAAGCTCCTGTTCTGGGGCCTGGTGATCGGCATGCTGCTGATCACGGTCACCGGCGTGCTGATGTGGCGCGCCTGGTGGACGCTGCCCGTGGGCGTGGTGCGTGCCGCTTCGGTGGTGCACGCCATCGCTGCGGTGTGGATGATCGGACTGATCATCATGCACGTCTATGCGGCTATTTGGACCCGCGGCACCATCCGCGCCATGTTGTATGGCACAGTGACCCGTGCTTGGGCCAAGCAACACCACCGCGGCTGGTATCGCAAGATGACTGGCGACAACGACTGATCCGATCGGTCTTTAGATAAAGTCACTTAGACGCTTGTTGATTGCCGCCGGACGCCCTCTGCTGGGCGTGCCGGCGGCTTCAATTTCTGGACCCCTATTTCTATGCAACAACGCATTCTTCAACCCGGCGAAATCGAAGCGCTGGACAAGACCAGCTTCCCCCGCATCCTGCTGCCCCAGGTCGCCAGCCTGTTCGCAGACCGCGCAGCGCGCCTGCGCCAGCTGTCGGACGGCAACCCGATCGCGGACTACCTGCAGTTTGCCGCCAAGATCGTGGATGCCCAGCATGTGGCCGCCGCCCAGGTGACGCTGCAGCCCCTGGACACCAGCAGCATGGAACGTGCGCAGCAGCACTCCATGCCCCTGTTGCCCGCTGCCGACCACATCGACCCCGCCTGGCATGCCGTGCTGGACGCCATGCTGGACACCCTGGCGGGCAACGAAGGCCTGCCCGAGCCGCTGCAGCCACTGATCACCTCGCTGCGCGCCCTCAGCCCGCAGGAGCGCGATGAAATCGCCCAGCGCCTGCTGCAGAAGGAAGTGGCCGCCCGCCACATCGGCATGGCCCCCTTCATCATGGCCGCGCTGCAAGTGACCTATGCCCAGCGCGCCGCGGCCCTCAGCGTGCGCGACGTGCCCTACACCGAGCCGGCCACCATCTGCCCCGTCTGCGCCAGCGAGCCCGTGGCCAGCGTGCTGCGTATTGGCGGCCAAAGCAGCGGCCACCGCTACCTGCACTGCGGCACCTGCTGCACCGAATGGCACATGGTGCGCGTCAAGTGCTCGCACTGCGAGTCCACCGAAGGCATCCACTACCAGACCATCGAAGGCAGCAAGGACGTCATCACCGCCGAGACCTGCGACCAGTGCGGCACCTACCGCAAGGTCATCAACCAGGAAAAGGACCCCTTGGCCGAGCCGCTGGCCGACGACCTGGCCAGCCTGACCATGGACCTGCTGATGAGCGAGAGCACCCGCTTCCAGCGCTCCAGCGCCAACCCCCTGCTGTTTGTGGCCGTGGCCGAAGAGCAGGCGGCCGACGCCGAGGCCGGCCTGGTGGACCCTGCGGCACAATAAGAGGCCAGCCACCGCCAGCCCCTGCCGAAAGGCCGCTGCGGCGGCCTTTCTTCATTGCACCATTGTTTTTTTGACTGCGAGATTCCCCGCCGTGAACGCTGCCACCCCGCGCCTCCCCTCCGTTGACAAGCTGCTGCACACCCCGGCCCTGCAGGCCTTGCAGCAGCAGTACGGCACCAGCAGCACCACGGATGCCGTGCGCCAGGTGCTGGAAGGGCTGCGCCCGGCGCTGCGCGAGGGCAGCCTGCACGCAGACCAGGTGACCGAGACCGCCCTGGTGCAAGCGACCGAGCAGCGCCTGACCGAGCGCTTTGCCCCTCGCCTGCGCAGCGTGTTCAACCTCACAGGCACGGTGCTGCACACCAACCTGGGCCGCGCCCTGCTGCCCCAGGAAGCGGTGGACGCCGTGGTCGAAGCGCTGACCCACCCCGCCAACCTGGAATACGACCTGGACACCGGCGGCCGTGGCGACCGCGACGACCTGGTCGAACAGCTGGTCTGCGAGTTGACCGGCGCCGAGGCCGCCACCATCGTCAACAACAATGCCGCCGCCGTGCTGCTGGCCCTGTCCACCCTGGCGGCTGGCCAGGAAGTGGTGGTCTCGCGCGGCGAGCTGGTCGAGATCGGTGGCGCCTTCCGCATTCCGGACATCATGAAGCGCGCCGGCTGCCAACTGATCGAGGTGGGCACCACCAACCGCACCCACGCCAAGGACTATGCCGAGGCCGTGACCGACGCCACCGCCTTGCTGATGAAGGTGCACACCAGCAACTACGCGGTCATGGGCTTCACCAAGAGCGTCTCGGATGCCGAGGTCACCGCCATGGCGCACGAGCGCGGCCTGTCCATGCTGGTGGACCTGGGCAGCGGCACCCTGGTGGACCTGCGCCAGTGGGGCCTGCCCCACGAGGTGACGGTGCGCGAGACCGTAGAGGCCGGCGCCGACATCGTCACCTTCTCGGGCGACAAGCTGCTGGGCGGCCCCCAGGCCGGCATCATCGTGGGCCGCAAGGACCTGATCGCCAAGATCAAGAAGAACCCCATGAAGCGCGCGCTGCGCGTGGGCAAGCTGACGCTGGCCGCGCTGGAGCCCACGCTGCGCCTGTACCTGCACCCGGAAAAGCTGGCCGAGCGCCTGACCACGCTGCGCCTGTTCACCCGCCCGCCCACCGACATGCAGGCCCAGGCTGAGGCCCTGCGCCCCCGGTTGCAGGACGTGCTGGGCGATGCCTGGGTCGTCGAGACCGCTGCCATGCACAGCCAGATCGGCAGCGGCGCCCTGCCCGTGGACAACCTGCCCAGCTGGGGCCTGAAGCTGTACCCCGCCAGCGGCAAGCAGGCGGGCCGCCAGCTGACCCAGCTGGAAGCGCGCTTGCGCGCCCTGCCACGCCCGGTGATTGGCCGCCTGCACGACGATGCCCTGTGGCTGGACCTGCGCTGCCTGGAGGCCCCGGCCCAGCCGCAGTTTGAACAACAGCTGCATGCCTTGCGCTGAGCACGGCCCGCACGCTAAGACCCAGGCGATGGACGATGGCAACGAGGCGCGAAGCAGCAGGTAGCTCTTCAGTACGACAATCCCACGCAACGGCGTGCCCAGGTTTGCACAGGGCCATCTAAATACATAGCTACTGGCGCTTGCTGGACAAGCGCTGGATGCCAATTTGACTAGGAACCATCGGGGTTCTGGAAAGTGTTTGCATGATCATCGGTACCGCGGGACACATTGACCACGGCAAGACCACGCTGGTGCGCGCCCTCACGGGGGTGGAGACCGACCGCCTGAAGGAAGAGAAGGCGCGCGGCATCTCGATCGAGCTGGGCTACGCCTACGCCCCCCTGCCCAACGGCGACGTGCTGGGCATCATCGACGTGCCCGGCCACGAAAAGTTTGTGCACACCATGGCCGCTGGCGCCGTGGGCATCGACCACGCGCTGCTGGTGGTGGCCGCCGACGACGGCGTCATGCCACAGACGCTGGAGCACCTGGAAATCCTGCAACTGCTGGGCATCCGCCAGGGCACCGTGGCCCTGACCAAGGTCGACCGCGTGCTGCCCGAGCGCATCCAGGACGTGCGCGACGAAATCACCGCCATCCTCAGCGTCACGGCCCTGGCCGGCAGCCCAATCTTTGAAACCGCCGCCGCCCAGCCCGGCGCCCCCGGCGTGCAGGCCCTGCGCGCGCACCTGGACGTACAGGCCCAGCTGATGCCCCCGCGCCCGCGCGACGGCCTGTTCCGGCTGGCGGTGGACCGTGTCTTCACCCTGCCCGGCCAGGGCACCGTGGTCACCGGCACGGTGTTCAACGGTCGTGTGGCCGTGGGCGACAGCCTGGTGCATTCGGCCAGTGGCCAGGCGGTGCGGGTGCGCAGCATCCACGCCCAGAACCAGGCGGCCGAGCAAGGCGTGGCCGGCCAGCGCTGCGCGCTGAACCTGGCCGGCATCGCCAAGGACGACATCCAGCGTGGCGACTGGATCGCTGACGGCCGCGTGCTGCAGGCCACCGACCGCATCGACATCCGCCTGCACCTGCTGGCCGAAGCCCCTGCGATGGCGCAGTGGACGCCGGTGCACGTGCACCTGGGCACCCAGCGCGGCACGGCCCACGTGGCCCTGCTGCAGGACCAGCCGATCGAGCCCGGCACCGAAGTGCGTGCGCAGCTGGTGCTGGACGCCCCGGTCTTCACCGTGCCCGGCGACCGCCTGGTGCTGCGCAACGCCCAGGCCAGCCGCACCATTGCCGGCGGCATGGTGCTGGACCCGTATGCCCCCGCGCGCAAGCGCCGCAGCCCAGAGCGCAGCGCCACCCTGGATGCGCTGGAGCACCTGGTGGCCACGCACGATGCCACGCCGCTGGTCGCCCAGGCCGCCCACGGCCTGCCCCTGTCCCAGTTGCAACGCCTGACCGGGCGCAGCCTGGACGGCATTGTCCTGGCTGACACACAGCGCATTGCGCTGGCCGACGGGGATGCGCTGCTGATCGACGCCCAGCGCCTGGCCCAGCTGCAGGCCCAGGTGCTGGACACCATCACGCGCTTTCACGACAAGTACCCGGATGAGCCTGGCATCAACGCCGCGCGCCTGCGCCGCATGGCCTGGCCCGGCCTGGTCCATGCGCAACACGACATGCTGTGGCGCGCCATCATCGACCAGTTGCTGCAGTCGCAGCAGCTGGCCAGCAGCGGGGCGTGGCTGCACCGGCCCGGCCACAGCGTGCAACTGTCCGCCGCCGAGCAGGCCCTGGCCGAGCAACTGCTGCCGCGCCTGCAGGACGGCCGCTTTGACCCACCTTGGGTGCGCGACCTGGCACGCGACACCAGCAGCGGCGAGGAAGTGGTGCGCCAGCTGCTGCGCAAGCTGGCCCGCCAGGGCCAGCTGTTCCAGGTGGTCAAGGACCTGTTCTACACCGCCGCCAACATGGACCAGCTGGCCACCATCGTCCAGGACCTGGCCGCCACCACGCCCCACGGCGAGGTCGAGGCCCGCGCCTTCCGCGACGCGACACAACTGGGCCGCAAGCGCGCCATCCAGATCATCGAGTGCTTCGACCGCCTGGGCTACACCCGGCGCGTGCGCGACGCCCACGTGCTGCGCCCGGACGCGCAGTGGCACCCCCAGGCATGAGCGCGGCATCGCCCCGATTGCCGCGCTGCGCCACGCCAGCGCGTTACAATCGGCGCCAGCTTCTTCGGAAGGCAATCGTGCCCGGTGGTGCGGCCGGGCTTCAAACCCGGTGAGGGGTGTTAGCCACTCCTGGGTAGGTTCGACTCCTGCTGCTTTCCGCCACACATCCAAGCCCTGACTCTGCCGGAGTCAGGGCTTTTTTAATGAACCGCGCGTTCGTATAAATAAATGAGCAATTAGCGCCCGCTCACTCGGCCTTTCCTTTTACTTTTGCTTGCAATCCAAAGAGAATCAAGCGCTTCGCGCTATGGTTTTAGGCCACCATGTCTTTGCATCTTTCTGACGAAGAGTTTCTGGACTTTCAAAGCTTCATCCATCGCCAGACGGGCATCCAGATGCACCGCGGCAAGAAAGCCTTGATCTGCGGCCGCCTGGCCAAGCGCCTGCAGCAATGCGGCATGCCCAGCTATGGCGACTACTTCCGCTTCATCCATAGCGCGGAAGGCCAGGGTGAACACCAGACCTGCATCGACCTGCTGACCACCAACGAAACCTATTTCTTCCGCGAACCCAAGCACTTTGACTGGCTGACGGATTACCTGCGGGGCCTGTCGCCCGGCACGCAGCCACTGCGCCTGTGGAGCGCGGCCTGCTCCAGCGGCGAGGAGACCTACAGCCTGGCCATGGTGCTGGCCGAATACAGCCCATGTGCCTGGCAGTTGATGGGCTCGGACATCAGCACCCGCATGCTCGAGCGTGCGCGCACCGGGCACTATCCGATGGCGCGCAACAAGCACCTGCCACCCGAGCTGCTCAAGAAGTACTGCCTGCGCGGCACCGGCCGGCAGGATGGCACCTTCCTGATCACCAAGGCCCTGCGCGAGCGCGTGGAGTTCTGCCACATCAATCTCAACGAGGGCCTGCCCCAGGTCGGACTGTTCGACGTGATCTTTCTGCGCAACGTGATGATCTACTTCGGCTCAGCGACCAAGCAGGCCGTGGTCAACCGACTGGCGCAGCAGCTACGGCCCGGTGGTTTCCTGTGCATCGGGCATTCGGAAAGCCTCAACGATGTACAGCACCCACTGCAATCCCTGGCCCCAGCCATCTTCCGCAAGCCCGGCACGGCCGTCTGACGATGAGCATCCGCGTTCTGCTGGTCGACGACTCCGCGCTGATGCGCCAGACACTGGGTGCCCTGTTGCACGACAGCCCCGGCATCGAGCTGCTGGCCGCCGTCTCCGACCCACTGCTGGCCATGAAGCGCATGCAGCAACAGTGGCCCGACGTGATCGTGCTGGATGTGGAGATGCCGCACATGGACGGCATCTCCTTTCTCAAGAAAATCATGCACGAGCGGCCCACACCCGTCATCATCTGCTCCACCCTGACCGAGCAGGGCGCGAAGACCACCCTGGACGCCATGGCCGCCGGCGCATTCACGGCCATGGCCAAGCCGCGGCTGGGCCTGCGCCACTTTCTGGACGAGCATGCCAAGGAGTTCATCACCACCATCCGCGCCGCCATGCAGGCCAACGTGCGGCGCCTGGTGCCGCGCGCGCCCTTGCCGGCACCAGCCCCCAAGCTGAGCGCCGACGCCGTGCCGCCGGCCACCGCGCCCCGGCATGCCCTGGCCCACACCACGGAGCGGATTGTGGCGGTGGGCACCTCCACCGGCGGCACCCAGGCCCTGGAGCGCATCCTCACCGCCCTGCCGCGGCTGTCGCCGGGCCTGGTCATCGTGCAGCACATGCCCGAGCAGTTCACCGCGGCCTTTGCCCAGCGCCTGAATCAGTTGTGCGACATCACCGTGCAGGAAGCCCAGAACGGCGACCGCGTGCTGCCAGGCCATGCCCTGATCGCCCCGGGCGGGCGCCACATGCTGCTGCGCCGCAGCGGTGCGCAATACCGCGTGGAGATTGTGGATGGCCCCCTTGTCAGCCGCCACCGCCCCTCGGTCAATGTGCTCTTCCGTTCCGTGGCGCAAACCGCTGGCGCCAATGCCCTGGGCATTTTGCTGACCGGCATGGGCGACGATGGTGCAGCCGGCTTGCTAGAGATGCGCCAGGCAGGTGCCCACACCCTGGCGCAGGACGAGGCCAGCTGCGTCGTATTCGGCATGCCCAAGGAGGCCATCAAGCGCGGTGCGGCAGCCCAGGTGCTGGCCCTGCACGACATGCCGGACGCCATCACGCGCTACAACAAAAGTACCGGCTAGGTAAAGCCTTTAACCGTGTACCTTGCCCAGGATTTCTAGGGTTTACCCGGTAATTCCTTGGGTTTGCGCATATCCTCACCGTATACATTTTCTAACAAAAAGCGCACACCGGGCCATCCGGCGCTCGCGCTGCACGGCATGCCCCCCCTTTCTTCCAGCGCCTCGGCCGCACGGCCGGCTTCGGCATGTGCGGCTTGTGCCGCACGCATGCACACCTTTGGTGAATGGGCCGGCAGTCCCACCACCTTGGGGATTGCCGCCGGCCTGGGCATCTGGGCGGCCAGTGCCTGGCACCCCGCAGCCGCGCTGGCAGGCCTGGCCTGCAGCGCCTGGGGGGGGCTGGCCCACCGCCGGCATGTCCGGCACCTCCAACAGGTGCATGCGCAGCACAGTTCGCAGCACCAAGGCCTGCAGGCCTTGGGCCACGAACTGCTGCCACTGTGGCGCCAGCACCTGGGCGCATCCCAGGGGCAGATGGAAACGGCCGTGACGCAGCTGACCCACCGCTTTGCCAGCATCGTGGACCGGCTGGACCAGGCCATGGAGACCTCCACCCTGTCCTCGCAGGCCGGGACCCAGGAGGGGGTGCTGGCGTTCCAGCACAGCCAGACGCAGTTGCAGGCCGTGCTGCAGGCCTTGCGCGCGTCGATCGATTGCAACCAGCAGTTGCACCAGCAGGTGCAGGACCTGGAGCGCTACGTGCAGGAGTTGCAGGACATGGCGGCGGAGGTGGCCTCGATCGCCTCGCAGACCAACCTGCTGGCCATCAACGCGGCGATTGAAGCCGCCCACGCGGGCGAAGTCGGCCGTGGCTTCTCGGTGCTGTCGCAGGAGGTGCGCAAGCTGGCCGCCCTGTCCGGTGCCACGGGCCAGCGCATGACCCAGAAAGTCACGGCGATCACGCAGGCCATCAGCCACACCCGCCTCCAGGGCGCCGACACGGCTGCACAGCAGACCGCATCGCTGACGGCCTCCCAGGACAGCGTGGAGCAGGTGCTGACCCGCTTCCAGGGACTGACAGGGCAACTGACCGATGCCGCGCAACTGCTGCAGGATGAAAGCCGGGGCATCCAGACCGAAATCGTGCAGTCGCTGGTCCAGTTGCAATTCCAGGACCGCGTCAGCCAGATGATGGGGCACGTGGGTGACAGCCTGCAGCAGTTGGGCGCCCAGTTGCAATCCGCGCAGGGGCTCGACATCCCCCGCTTGCTGGCCGCCCTGGAAAACACCTACGCCATGGCCGAAGAGCGCCAGGCCCATGCCGCGCAGCGCGGCCAGGCCGCCCCACCCACGCCCACCCACGACAGCGATGCCGTGACCTTCTTCTGACCGCCCCTTGCCTGCTTGCTTTCTGAAAGTTGTACCGTGCCCAAGACCATCATGATCGTGGATGACTCCGCCTCGCTGCGCCAAGTGGTGTGCATTGCGTTGCGGGGCGCTGGCTATGAGGTGCTGGAAGCGTGGGATGGCCAGGATGCGCTGGGCAAGCTCACCGGCCAGAAGGTGCACCTCATCGTCTCCGACGTGAACATGCCCAACCTGGACGGCATCGGCTTGGTCCAGGCCGTCAAGGCGTTGCCGGCTTACCGTTTCACCCCGGTCGTGATGTTGACCACCGAATCCCAGGCCGAGAAGAAGGCCCAGGCCCAGGCCGCAGGTGCCAAGGCCTGGGTGCTCAAGCCCTTCCACCCCACGCAGCTGCTGACCGTCGTGCAAAAACTGGTGCTGCCATGAACGAGGCCCCCGTGTTCACCATCACCGGCGAGCTGAGCATCTACCGCGCGGCCGAGCTGTGCCAGGCCTTGCAAGCCTGGCTGCCCCAGGCCCTGGCCTGCGGTAATGACGCCGTGTCTCTGGACCTGGCCGAGGTGTCCGACATGGACACCGCGGGCCTGCAGCTGCTGCTGGCACTGCAGCGCAGCGCAGAAGACGCCGGCGCCCGGCTGGCCTTGCAGTCAGCCAGCCCAACGGTCATGGAAGTGCTGCAACTGACCGCACTGGAACACCTGATCGCGCCTGCCGCGGCCACCGCCCCATGAACCTGGACCACGCCTTGCACACCTTCATCGCAGAAAGCCGCGAGCTGCTGGCCGACATGGAAGCCAGCCTGCTGCACCTGCAGCCGGAAGCGCCCTCGCCCGACGCCATCCACGCCATCTTTCGCGCGGCCCACACCATCAAGGGCTCGGCCGGTTTGTTCGGGCTCGATAGTGTGGTGGCCTTCACCCACGTCGCCGAAACCCTGTTGGACCAGGTCCGTGCGGCCTGTGTGCCGCTGGATGCCGACTTGGTCGAGCTGCTGCTGGCCTGCTGCGACCACATGCACGCCCTGGTGAATACCGTCGAGGCGCATGGCGCTGTCCAGGACCCACAGCTGCAGGCACGCAGCGACACCCTGGTGCAGGCCCTGCACGCCCGCAGCCTGGCGCCCAGCAAGTCCGTGCGGCCGCCCCAGACGGCCACCCCCGACCTGCCTGCCGAGACCGACGCCCCCAGCTGCGCTTGGCAGATTGCGGCCCGGTTCGGTCCGGCCGTGCTGCAAAACGGCATGGACCCGCTGTCCTTTCTGCGCTACCTGCACACCCTGGGCCGCATCACCCACACCGAACTGCTGAGCCAGGCGGTACCGAACCTGCAACAGCTGGATGCCGAGCAGTGCTACCTGGGATTTGTGGTGCACCTGCACGGCCACGCCAGCCAGCAGGAGGTGGAGTCCGTGTTCGAGTTCGTGCGTGACGAATGCGAGCTGCAGGTCACGCCGCTCGCATCGCCACATGCTGCCCCCTGCCCCGCACAGCCCAGTGCGCAGGACAGCGCCGGTAGCGACAAGCCCCCCGCAAAAGCACCGCCCCATGCTCCCCCCAGCAACACCTGGCAGGATATTGCCCAGGTCACCGTGGTGCCATCCGCGGAGGCCCTTCCCAGCGCGTCTGCAAGCACGACAGGCCCCCGCCAGGGCGAGCACGCCAGCCTCAGGGTCGATGCCCACAAGCTGGAGCAGCTCATCAACCTGGTCGGGGAACTGATCACCGCATCGGCCGGCGCCACCGAAGTGGCACGCCAGCTGCGCCACAGCGAGATGCTGGAAGCCACCGCCACCGTCGCCGCGCTGGTCGAGCAGGTCCGCGACCATGCGCTGCAGCTGCGCATGGTGAAAATCGGCGGCACTTTCAACAGGTTCCAGCGCATCGTGCACGACGTGGCGCGCGAGATGGGCAAGGACATCGCACTGCACATCAGTGGCCAGGACACCGAACTGGACAAAACCGTGGTGGAGCGCATCGGCGACCCGCTGACCCACCTGGTGCGCAACGCCATCGACCATGGGATCGAGCCGGCGGCCGTGCGCTTGGCCAACGGCAAGCCTGCACAGGGCTCAGTGTACCTGGACGCCCACCATGAGTCGGGCCACATCGTGATCGAGATCCGCGATGACGGTGCCGGCCTGGATCGCGAGCGCATCCTGGCCAAGGCCATGGAGCGGGGCCTGGTCGAGCCAGGACAGCAACTGGCGGACAACGACATCGACGCCCTCATCTTCGAGCCCGGCTTTACCACCGCCACGCAGATCACCAGCCTCTCCGGGCGCGGTGTGGGCATGGACGTGGTGCGCAGCAACATCACGGCGCTGCGCGGCACGGTCGAGGTGCGCAGCGTGCCGGGTCAGGGCACGACGGTGCAAGTGCGCCTGCCGCTGACCCTGGCCATCATCGACGGCTTCCAGGTGCGCGTGGGCCACTCCGTGTTCGTGATTCCACTGGAAATGGTGGACGAATGCGTGGAATACCTGGGCACAGCAACGCAGCACTACACCGACCTGCGCGGCACGGTGCTGCCCTTCATCCGCCTGCGCCAGCACTTTGCCCTGCAGGGTCCTGGCAGCGCACGCCCCAACATCGTGGTCATCCAGCATGGCACCCAGCGTTTTGGGCTGCTGGTGGACGAACTGCTGGGTGAAGCCCAGGCCGTCATCAAGCCCCTGTCCCGCATCTTCCGACAGGCGCGGGGCATCAGTGGCTCCAGCATTCTGGGCAATGGCAAAGTGGCGCTGATCCTGGACATTGCCGCCTTGCACCAGCAAGTGCTGACCGCACGCCGCAGCGAGGCCCCCGCCTTCACGACGACTGCGCCCTGAGCGCCCGACTTTATTACCTCTTAATCCCTTCAAGGACAGGCATGTTTGCAAATATGCGCGTTGCGACGCGACTTGGCATTGGCTTTGGGCTGATGATTCTGATGCTGCTTGGCAGCTCCATGTTCGGGCTGGACCGTCTGCGTTCGGTGAGCGATCTGAGCGCACGGGTGATGGACGTGCACTACCCCCGTGCCTCGCTGAGCCGCGACATCATCGACGCCAACGACCGCACCAAGATTCTGGTGCGCGACCTGGTGTTCGCGCACACGGATGTCGAGCTGGCCCGCGCCCTGCAGACCCTGAATGCCGGCCGCGCCGACGTGGTCAAACACATCGCGCAGCTCAGCGACACGATCCAATCGTCCGAAGGCCGCCGCCTGCTGGAGTTGATCACCCTGAACTCGCACAAGCTCAATGCCCTGTACGAGCAGATCACGGCACTGGCCCAGGCAGACAAGGATGGCGCGCTGGCCCTGATCCGCGGCGAATACACCACCATCCAGGACCTGCAGACCCAGCACCTGCTGGACCTGTCCCGCCTCATCGCCACGCGCATGCACGAGGCCAATGTCGAGGCCCAGAGCACGGCCCAGGCCACCCAGCAGATGCTGCTGTACATCGCCGTGGCGGCCATCGTCGTGGCCGTGCTGACCGCCTGGCTGATCGCACGCGGGCTGACACGCCGGTTGGGCGGCGAGCCGGCCTATGCCGCTGAGATCATGAACCGGATTGCCACCGGGGATCTGAGCATGGAGGTACAGCTGCGCCAGAACGACACCAGCAGCATGCTGCACGCCGTCAAGCAGATGGTTGCCAAGCTGCAGCTGGTGGTCGGCGAGGTCAACAGCAGCTCCGAAGCACTGGCCAGCGCCTCGGAAGAAGTCAGCGCCACCGCCCAGACCTTGAGCCAGGCATCCAGCGAACAGGCGGCCGGCGTGGAAGAAACCAGCGCCACCATCGAGCAGGCGAACGCCTCGGTCACGCAGAACACCGAAAACGCCAAGCTGACCGACAGCATGGCCTCCAAGGCCGCCCGCGATGCTGCCGAAGGGGGCCAGGCCGTCAAGGCCACCGCCACTGCCATGAAGCAGATTGCCCAGAAGATCAGCATCATCGACGACATTGCCTACCAGACCAACCTGCTGGCCCTGAACGCGGCCATCGAGGCTGCCCGTGCCGGCGAGCACGGCAAGGGCTTTGCCGTGGTGGCGGCCGAAGTGCGCAAGCTGGCCGAACGCAGCCAGGTGGCCGCACAGGAAATCAGCGATGTGGCCACCTCCAGCGTGCAGCTGTCCGAACGGGCCGGCCAGCTCCTGGATGTGATGGTGCCCAACATCCAGAAAACCTCGGAACTGGTGCAGGAAATTGCTGCGGCCTCCGAGGAGCAAAGCAGCGGCATCGGCCAGATCAACCTGGCCATGGGGCAGCTGAGCCAGGCCACCCAACAAAACGCCTCCAGTTCCGAAGAGCTGGCAGCCACGGCCGAGGAAATGAGCGCCCAGGCTGAGCAATTGCAGCAAGCGATTGCCTTCTTCCGGCTGAGCGGCAGTGCGGCCACCACGCTGCCCCCCCATGCACCACGCACAGGCACGACCGCCAAACCCAAGGGGGCCACGCTGGCACGCGGCCCCATGGTGGCCCGCACCAGCGGCAAGACCCTGGACGAGTCTGATTTCGTCAAGTTCTGAGAGGACGGGCATGCACGCAAGCCAATCGTCCCCTGCCACCCCGGCCCTTCCCAGTCAGTACCTCACCTTCCTGCTGGGCGGTGAGGCCTATGCCCTGGGTATCCTGTCGATCAAGGAAATCATCGAATACACGCACATGACCGAGGTGCCGCTGATGCCGGCCTGCATCCGCGGGGTGATCAACCTGCGTGGTGCGGTGGTGCCGGTGATGGACCTGCAGGTCCGCTTCGGCCTGGCCACCAGCGCGGTGAGCAAGCGCACTTGCATCGTGATCGTGGAACTGCCGGGCAGCGAAGGCCCCCACACCATGGGCGTGGTGGTGGACGCCGTCAGCGAGGTGCTGGAGATCGTCCCGCAGGACATCGAGCCACCGCCGGCCTTCGGCACCCACATCCGCACCGACTTCATCTCCGGCATCGGCAAGGTGCGGGGCCGGTTCGTCATCCTGCTGGACGTGCAGCGCGTGCTGGATCTGGACGAGCTGCAAACCCTCTCAGAATCGCTGGCAGCCACAGAAAACGGTTAAGCTTGTCGTTTTAAAGCCACCATGCCATTGACACACTCAGTCCCGTCATCGCTAGGTCTGCAGTCCATCATGGTGGTGGACGACAGTCCCGTGCAGCGCGACCACGCGGCGCAGCTGTGTCGCCAGCTCGGCATCGGCCTGATTTACGAGGCCTGTCACGGTGTGGAGGCGCTGGAGCAGCTGGCCATGCTGCGCCTCAAGCCCGATGTGATGCTGATCGACCTGCACATGCCCGTCATGGACGGGGTGGAGCTGATCACGCAACTGCAGGACAAGGGCTGGAAGATCCCGATGTTGGTGGTGTCCAGCCAGCAGCAGGGCATCCTGAACGCGGTGCAGGAACTGAGCAGCACCCTGGGCCTGCCCATGCTGGGGTCGCTGCCCAAGCCCCTGCGCCAGGAACAGCTGGAGTCCGCGCTGCAACACTACAGCCAATGCCTCAAGGGCAATGTGCTGCAGTCCGGCCCGCGGCAGCCCCTGCCCATCAGCACCCAGGACCTGTGCCACGCCATCGACTGCGAACACATCGACGTGCACTACCAGCCCAAGGTCGACATCCGCACGGGCCTGGTGCGCGGCATGGAAGTGCTGGCCCGTTGGACGCACCCCAGCCTGGGCCGCATCCCCCCCGACCAGTTCATTGCGCTGGCCGAAAAGGAAGGCCTGATCTTCGACCTGACGCTGCGGGTGCTGCGCAAATCGATACGCCAGGCCGCTGCCTGGGTGCACATGGGCTTCACCCCCAAGCTGGCCATCAACCTGTCGCCCCTGCTGCTGGACAACCCCGGCATCGTGCAAGAGATCACCTCCCTGGTGGAAAGCAGTGCCATCAGCCCATCCCAGGTGGTGCTGGAAATCACCGAAAGCGCGGGCGTGGAACATCTGGGCAAGGCGATTGCCGTGCTCACCCGCCTGCGGCTCAAGGGCTTTGGGCTGTCCATCGACGACTACGGCACCGGTTTCTCGTCCATGCAGCAGCTGGCGCGCCTGCCCTTCTCGGAGCTGAAGATCGACCGCAGCTTTGTGCACGGCGCGCACCAGCGCCGCAACCTGGGCGTGATTCTGGAGTCGGCGCTGGACATGGCCAAGCGCCTGGAGCTGGTCTCCGTGGCCGAAGGCATCGAGACCATGGAAGACTGGTGCCTGCTGCAACGCTGCGGCTGTGCCGTCGGCCAGGGCTACCTGATTGCCCGGCCCATGCCGGCGCAGGACATCCCGGCCTGGCTGCGCAGCCACCGCGCCCGCCTGCCCGAATTGCGCCTGCAGCCCTCGCCCGCCCTGGCGCCAGCCCTCACGCCCCTGGATTGAGCACGCACGCTCCGCGGCGATGGCCGCACCCCACCCGCCCAGGCCGTGAACTGGCGCACAATGTGGGGCGCACCTGCGGGTGCCGTCTCTCCATGCCTCTCAAGCCACCTGTCGTGCTGCGTGCAGCCATTGAATGACCATGACCCAAGCTTCCCCCACCACCTCTGCCCACACGCCCCCCCGCCTGACCTCCCTGTCGCACGGCGGCGGCTGCGGCTGCAAGATTGCCCCCGGCGTTCTGGCCAAGCTGATCGGCCAGAGCACCCTGCCCAAGCAGTTCTTCCCGGACCTGCTGGTGGGCACGGAAACCGCCGACGATGCCGCGGTCTATCGGATCAACGATGAACAGGCCATCGTCGCCACCACCGACTTCTTCATGCCCATCGTGGACGATCCGCGCGACTTTGGCCGGATTGCCGCCACCAATGCGCTCAGCGACATCTACGCCATGGGCGGCACGCCCCTGATGGCGCTGGCCATCGTCGGCATGCCCATCAATGTGCTGCCGCACGAGACCATCGCCGCCATCCTGGAAGGCGGGGCCTCCATCTGCCAGGAAGCCGGCATTCCCCTGGCCGGCGGGCACTCCATCGACTCGGTCGAGCCGATTTACGGCTTGGTCGGCATTGGCATCGTCAACCCCCAGCACATCAAGCGCAACGCCGACGCCCAGGCCGGCGACGTGCTGGTGCTGGGCAAGCCCCTGGGGGTGGGCATCCAGTCGGCCGCGCTGAAGAAGAACCTGCTGGATGCCGCGGGCTACCAGGCCATGGTGGCGGCCACCACCCAGCTCAACCGCCCCGGCGCAGCACTGTCGCAGCTGGCCGGCGTGCACGCCCTGACCGATGTGACCGGCTTCGGCCTGCTGGGCCACAGCCTGGAACTGGCACGCGGCGCACAGCTGACGGCCCACCTGGACATGCAGGCCCTGCCCGTGCTGCCCGGCGTCATGGAACTGGCGCAGCAAGGCGTGTTCACCGGCGCGTCCGGCCGCAACTGGGCCTCGTACGGCGACACCGTGCAACTGGCCAGCCACATCAGCGATGCCCAACGCGCCCTGCTGACCGATCCGCAGACCTCCGGCGGCCTGCTGGTGTCCTGCACCCCCGAAACGGTGGACCAGGTGCTGGACATCTTCAGCAGCAGCGGCTTTGCCCAAGCTGCCGTCGTGGGTCGCATGCAAGCCGGCGCGGCCCAGGTGCACGTGGCCTGACGCCAGCGTTCACACAGCGCCCATGCCCAAGCCCCAGGTGGCAGCACCCGGGGCTTTTTTTGTATCTATTCCTGGGCCGGCTTCAGGCCAGCGTCTTGCGCTGCATCCAGGCACTGGCCTGGTCCACGGCATAGGCCAGCGCACCGTCCGCCGACTCGAACACCGGGGTGAAGGTGAACAGGCGCTGGTAGCGCGCCGCGCCGGCGCCGCTGTCGATGCGCAACTGCGACACAAAGCCCGGCCCGTCTGTGGGCTGTGCATGCGGCACAAAGGTGAAGCGGTCCATGGTGATGCCCGGGTGGGCGCCGGCGTAGGGGCTGTGCATGGCAAAAATCCTGGGTGATCGGGCCACCGCATCGGTGGCCGCACGCAGCCGTCATGGCCGCGCGGGTGTGCAACATCGGAGCGTGTGGAACGCAGCTTAGGCCTGGCACGTGACAGCCTGATTACATAAAAAAAGGAGCACCTTGCGCAGGAGCTCCTTGGTATTCAGAATCTAACGTATTCAAACCTCTTGAAATACGCGCGCAGCCAGCTCCTCAAATCGCAGCATCCGCATTGACCGTGGCGGGCAAGGCCGCATGGCCCAGCACCATGCGGCAGCTCTGCAGCCAGTCGTGCATGGCCGCATCGAAGGTGGTGCGCGGCTGCAGCAGCTGTGGCCAGCGCCGCACGCAGGCCTCGATGCAATTGTTGACCTGCCACAGCGCCTCTTTGTTGATCAACACCAGCTCGCCCATGCTGGAGGGGTCCTCCTCGAGCATGCGCAGCCAGTCCGCCTGCTGGCGCGGGTGCGAGCCCGATTCGGCCAGGGATTTTTCCAGCGCCTGCATGCGCAGGTCCACGTACACGCCAGCGCGCCCACCGGGCAGGGCCTGCCACTGCGATGGGAACTTGCGCTTGCACGCCGTCCAGTGCTGGAACACGGCGCCCAGTGTGGCGATCACCTCGCGCACCTCGGCGCTGGTGTGCGTGACCGCCGTGGCCGCGGCCGGCACGGCCTGCGCCAGCAGCGCAAACACGTGCTTCGTCAGCGCTGCGTCAAAGCGGCTGTGGTTCATGCGCAGCATCAGCGACAGGCGCTGGGCCGGCATGTCCGAGAACTTGCTGTAGAACGCAGACACCACCTCGGCCAGCATCAGAATGCGCCCCCAGGGCCCCACCTCGTCGCCCTTGGTGTGGCGCGGATAGCCGCTGCCGTCCAGGCGTTCATGGTGCTCCAGCACGGCATCGGCCACCGCCTGGGGGTAGACCTTGGCGCCCTGCACCACCAGCATGGCGGTGATGGAATGCGCGGCCAGCTGTCGGTGCTCCTGCGGTGTCAGCTTGTGCCGGGGGTTCAACCAGTTGGGCGGCATATAGAGCATGCCCACGTCGTGCAGCAGCGCCGCCGCCGCCAGGTCCGCGCACTCCGCAGGCTCCATGCCCTGCTGCACGCCCAGAAAGACCGTCACCATCATCATCAGCACGCTGTGCTCGAACAGCTCCGGCATCTGGTGGCGCATCACCGTCATCTTGAAGCTGGCCGGCTGGGGCCACTTCAAATGCCGCAGTGCCTCCAGCAGCAGGTGGTGGCGCTCGCCCATGTGCTGCGCCAGCAACTGGCCCAGCGGCGTCGAGCCGGACAGCAGCAGCACCTGGGCTTCCAGGCAGGCGCGGTCCACCGCATTGCGGGTGCTCAGCTGCTCATCGATCGATGTCGCCAGCCGGTGCTGGATCAGCTGCTCGTACAGGCGGCTGTCGATGCGCCCGCCCTTGTCCAGCAGCTTGATGCCGCTTTCGGAGTAGATCGCGCTGTCGGCCACCACCTCCTGGCTGTCGGCCATGCCGGTGACGGCACGCAGGAAGTGCGCGTCGTTGTGCAGGGACGACGCATTCAAAAGCAAGGAGGCAGCATCCGCTGTGGCCGAATTCATCCGTAAAAAGCAAGTTGCGACGGTGCCGATGTTAGTGGATTCCCCAAGTCAAAAAGCCCGCACCGGACTGGGTGCGGGCTTGACAGTCGTCAAAAACCGGCGCTCAGCGCAGCAAGGTCACCCCGGTCTTGGACTGGATCTCCTCGAAACTCACGCCCTCGGCCAGCTCCACCAGACGCAGGCCCTGGGGCGTGACGTCCATCACGCCCAGGTCGGTGATGATGCGGTCCACCACGCCCACGCCGGTCAGCGGCAGGCTGCAGTGCGGCAGGATCTTCAGGTCGGTGGTGCCATCCTTCTTCTTGGCCACGTGTTCCATCAGCACGATCACGCGCTTGACGCCGGCCACCAGGTCCATGGCGCCGCCCATGCCCTTGACCATCTTGCCGGGGATCATCCAGTTGGCCAGGTCGCCCCGCTCGGACACCTGCATGGCGCCCAGGATGGACAGATTGATCTTGCCGCCACGGATCATGGCGAAGGACTGGTCCGAGCCAAAGATGGCCGAGCCAGGGATGGTGGTCACGGTCTGCTTGCCGGCATTGATCAGGTCGGCGTCGACCTCCTCTTCGGTCGGGAAGGGGCCGATGCCCAGCATGCCGTTCTCGGACTGCAGCCACACTTCCTTGTCGCCCGTGTGGTTGGCCACCAGGGTGGGGATGCCGATACCGAGGTTGACGTAGAAGCCGTCTTCGAGTTCCTGGGCCGCGCGTGCGGCCATCTGGTCTTGGGTCCAAGGCATAAGAGCCTCCTGAATAAATCGTGATTGACGTTATTGGTAGTCGCCGGAGTCGATCATGGGCTGCAGGTGAGAAACCACACCGTCGAGCAGCTGCACCAGATCGACCGCCTGACCGTCTTCAAGCCGTTTGAGGACCATGTCGCGCGCCCCGACTTGGATGCTGGAGTCGCGAAAGCGAACCACGGGGTCGGTGCCCCAGTCGTTGCTCACCATGTGCCAGTCCATATCGTCCAGCTCGCAGGTCAGCACATCGCCCAGCACCACGCCCAGCCCGCGGGCCAGCAGCAGGTTGTCCGGCTGCACCAGGCCCCGGTCCAGCAGCGCCTGCAACTGCACCAGCCCTGAGCGGTCCATGCTCCAGTCGTTCAGCCCCAGTTCACGGGCTGCGACCTGGCACACCAGCAGGCGTTCGCGGTCCAGCTGATCCTGCTCGTGCGCCGCCAGGGCGCGAAACACCGGCACGCTGGCTGTGACCACTGCCTCGGACGCATCGGGCGAATGCGACAGTTTCCCCATGGCTCAGGCCTCGCGCACGGTGCGCTTTTCGATGCGCTTTTCGGGCGTGGCGTTGTGCACGATGCGGTGCACATAGATGCCGGGCAGGTGGATGTCGTCGGGCGCGATCTCGCCAATCTCGACCACTTCCTCGACCTCCACGATGCAGACTTTGCCGCAGGTGGCCGCTGCCGGGTTGAAGTTGCGCGCCGTCAGGCGGAACTGCAGGTTGCCGCTCTTGTCGGCGCGCCAGGCCTTGACCAGGGACACATCGGCCACGATGGCACGTTCCATCACATAGGTTTCGCCGTCGAATTCGCGCAGCTCCTTGCCCTCGGCCACCTGCGTGCCCACGCCGGTCTTGGTGAAGAAGGCGGGAATGCCGGCGCCACCGGCGCGCATCTTCTCAGCCAGCGTGCCTTGCGGCGTGAATTCCAGTTCCAGCTCGCCCGCCAGGTACTGGCGCTCGAATTCCTTGTTCTCACCCACGTAGCTGGCGATCATCTTCTTGATCTGGCGGGTTTCCAGCAGCTTGCCCAGGCCAAAGCCATCGACGCCGGCATTGTTCGAGGCGATCGTCAGGTCCTTGACACCGCTGTCGCGCAGGGCGTCAATCAGTGCCTCGGGGATACCGCACAGGCCAAAGCCGCCAACCGCCAGCAATTGCCCATCGGCCACCACGCCTTGCAAGGCCGCCGCCGCAGAGGGATAGAGTTTTTTCACGTTGTCTCCTATTGATCTTGAGCCACTTGCAACGATACTACGTAGCTACGTACGTAGTATTTCTTAAAGTCTTACCCACATGAACCTGGACCACCGTTTGGCATTCGATCTGGCGCCCGTCGGGCTGGTGATCTCCCGCAACCGCATCATGGTCGACTGCAACCAGCATGTGTGCGAGATGTTCGCCACCTCGCGCGAATTGCTGATCGGCCAATCCTTCCAGGTGCTCTACCCCTCGGCCGATGAATACGAACGCCTCGGGGCCCACATGGCGCCCATTCTGAATGCCAAAGGCTTTTACGCCGACAACCGCATCATGAAGCGGGGCACGGGCGAAACCTTCTGGTGCCACGTCAGCGGCCGGGCCCTGGACCGCAGCGAACCCCATGCGGCGGGTATCTGGAGCTTTGAGGACCTCTCGGCCCAGCGCCCCGTCAAGGCCGAGCTCACCGGCCGCGAACGCGAGGTGGCGGCACGCCTGCTGGAGGGGCTGACGTCCAAGGAAATTGGCCGGGCCCTGAACATCAGCCACCGCACCGTGGAAATCTACCGCGCCCGGCTGATGCGCAAGTACTGCGCCTCAACCGCTGCAGACCTGGTCCACAAGCTGCTGGCCGGCTGAGAGCTGCACTAGCCCTGCTCGACCTGTTCCTCGGCCTCGACAGGGTTACAGACGTGCTGCCTGATTTCAGCCCCCAGCAGCCAGGGCAGTTGCCCTGCATCACAACCGCCGCTGGCGTAGGCCAATCCCGCGATTTTACCGGGCGCCCTTGTGGGGGCCTTGTCGGTCTTCTAAGCTTTTTGCACAGCATGAGCACGGGGCTGCGCCGTTGCTTGTCGACACCCAGGTTCCGTGCCACACCCCACACTGGCTCAGCGGACCTGGACTGCCCGACAACCGGCCGTGCGAACGGTGATGAAGATGCAGCCTATGGCGCAGCTAAGAAAAATCAATAGCAAAAATCGCCCGCTTTGCCTGCAAGCAGGGATAATTCGAGACATCAATTGCAAATAGCTATTTATTTAACAAGTTTAATATCAATTATTAATTGATATTATGCCCCCGAAACCGTCGACTTGTCGGCCTCGCAGAAACGGAGATTCCCCATGACCACTGAATCCAAGTGCCCCTTCCACCAAGCCAACAGCGGCACCGCTGCCAAGGGCGGTGGCACCACCAACCGTGACTGGTGGCCGAACCAGCTGCGCGTGGACCTGCTGAGCCAGCACTCCGCCAAAAGCAATCCCATGGACGAAGGCTTCGACTATGCGCAAGCCTTCCAGCAACTGGACTACGAAGGCCTCAAGCGCGACCTGCGCGCGCTGATGACCGACTCCCAGGACTGGTGGCCTGCCGACTTTGGCCACTATGGACCCCAGTTCATCCGCATGGCATGGCACGCCGCCGGCACCTACCGCATGCAGGATGGCCGTGGAGGTGCCGGTCGCGGCCAGCAACGCTTCGCCCCGCTGAACAGCTGGCCTGACAACGTCAACATCGACAAGTCGCGCCGCCTGCTGTGGCCCATCAAGCAGAAATACGGCAACAAGATTTCCTGGGGCGATCTGATGATCCTGTGCGGCAACGTCGCGCTGGAAACCATGGGCTTTCGCACATTCGGGTTTGCCGGTGGTCGCGTCGACACCTGGGAACCCGATCAGGATGTGTACTGGGGTGCGGAAAAAGAATGGCTGGCGACCAGTGACAAGCCCAACAGCCGCTACAGCGGCGACCGCGATCTGGAGAACCCGCTGGCTGCGGTGCAGATGGGCCTGATCTACGTCAACCCCGAAGGCCCGGACGGCAATGGCGACCCACTGTCGGCCGCCCGCGACATCCGCGAGACCTTCGCCCGCATGGCCATGGACGATGAAGAGACCGTCGCCCTCATCGCCGGTGGCCACACCTTCGGCAAGACCCACGGCGCAGGGCCGGCCAGCCACGTCGGCACCGACCCCGAGGCTTCCGGCCTGGAAGCCCAGGGCCTGGGCTGGGCCAGCAGCTACGGCAGCGGCCACGGTGGTGACACCATCACCTCTGGCCTGGAAGTGACCTGGACGCAAACCCCCGCACAGTGGAGCAACTACTTCTTCGAGAACCTGTTCAAGTACGAGTGGGTCAAGACCCACAGCCCCGCCGGCGCCATCCAGTGGGTGGCCAAGGATGCCGCAGACGTCATCCCCGACGCCCATGGCGGCCCCAACAAGAAGCCCACCATGCTGACCACCGACCTGTCGCTGCGCATGGACCCGGCCTACGAAAAGATTTCGCGCCGCTTCCTGGAAAATCCCCAGGCTTTTGCCGAAGCCTTTGCCCGCGCCTGGTTCAAGCTGACCCACCGCGACATGGGCCCGCGTGCACGCTACCTGGGCCCCGAAGTGCCCAAGGAAGAGCTGATCTGGCAGGACCCCGTGCCCGCCGTCAACCATCCGCTGGTGAATGCCGCCGACGTGGCCACACTGAAGGCCAAACTGCTGGCCTCCGGCCTGAGCGTGCAGGAGCTGGTGGGCACGGCCTGGGCTGCGGCTTCGACCTTCCGGGGTTCGGACATGCGCGGCGGTGCCAACGGGGCCCGCATCCGCCTGGCCCCCCAGAAGGACTGGGCCGTCAACCACCCTGTGCAACTGGCCAAGGTCCTGGCCGTGCTGGAAGGCATCCAGCGCGAGTTCAACAAGGCCGCCGAAGGCGACAAGCGCATCTCCTTGGCCGACCTGATCGTGCTGGGTGGCTGCGCCGGTGTGGAACAGGCCGCCGCCGATGCCGGCACGCAGATCTCGGTACCGTTCACCCCCGGTCGCACCGACGCCAGTGCCGAGCAAACCGATGCCGCATCGTTCGATGTGCTGGAGCCTGTGGCCGATGGCTTCCGCAACTTCCAGAAGCAGGCGTTCGCAGCGCCTGCCGAGGCCTTGCTGATCGACAAGGCACAACTGCTGACGCTGACCGCCCCCGAAATGACGGTGCTGCTCGGCGGCCTGCGTGCCATCAACATCAACACCGATGGCAGTGAGCACGGTGTGCTGACCGCAACCCCCGGCAAGCTGACGAACGATTTCTTCGTCAACCTGCTGGACATGGGCACCCAGTGGAAGGCGCTGGACGATGGCACCTACGAAGGCGTGTGCCGCAAGACCGGTGCCAAGAAGTGGAGCGGCACCCGCGTGGATCTGGTGTTTGGCTCCAACGCCATCCTACGCGCCCTGGCCGAGGTGTATGCCGAGGCAGGTTCCAGCGGCAAGTTCATCCACGACTTCGTGGCCGCCTGGACCAAGGTCATGGAACTGGACCGCTTTGACCTGAAGAAGTGAGGCACCGCCCTGGGGCCCCGGCCCCAGCGCTGACCCGCTCCTGCCGCGCCCTTCGGGGCGCTTTTTCATGGCAGCGTGCACCCACGGTGCCAGGCAGCGCACGGTTTGCCCTGTATCAAGCCAGGCTGCCACAGCGGGCCACGCACCGCGCCTGGCTTGAACTGCCCTCCGTTTCTGGCGTATGGTGGACCTGTGCACCACCGCTGCACAGGCCTGTCCGAGGGTGGTGTGCTCTCCTGTAACACAGGGACAGGCCCGGATCCTCATTCATGCAGATCACTTTTCATGGTGCCGCCCAGCAAGTCACGGGATCGTGTTTTCTGGTGGAGGCGGCGGACTGCCGTTTCCTGATTGATTGCGGCATGGTTCAGGGCAACCGCGAAGCCCGGGAACGCAATTACGAACCCTTTGCCTTCGACCCGCGACGCATCGATTTTGTGCTGCTGACCCATGCGCACATCGACCACAGCGGCATGCTGCCGCGGCTGGCCATGCAGGGCTTCAGCGGGCCGATCTTCACCACGCCGGCCACCCTGGACCTGGTCGACGTCCTGCTCAAGGACAGCGCCCACATCCAGGAAACGGATTTTGAACGCAGCACCCAGCGGGCCAGCAAGCCCAACGGGCGGCACCGCCACCACAAGATAATGCCGCCGCTGTACACGCTGCGCGATGTGAACCACTGCCTGCGGCTGTTCCACACCGTGGACTACGACTCCGAGTTCTCACCGCATGCCTCGGTCAAGGTGCGCTTTCGTGACGCGGGGCACATCCTGGGCTCGGCCATCCTGGAAGTCTGGCTGACCGACGAGCAGGGGCGCACCCGCAAGCTGGTGGCCAGCGGCGACCTGGGGCAGCCGGGGCGGCCCATACTGCGCGACCCCACGCCGATTGACAGTGCCGATGTGCTGCTGATCGAGTCCACCTATGGCGACCGCCTGCACAAGGACATGCCGTCCACGCTCGACGAGCTGGTCGAGGTGGTCCAGCGCACGGTCGCCAAGGGCAATGTGGTGATTCCCGCCTTCGCCGTCGGCCGCACCCAGGAGCTGATCTATGAATTCCTGAAGCTGTCCTCGCAGGGGCGGCTGGGGCCGCTGGACATCTTCATCGACTCGCCGATGGCGATTGCCGCCACGGAAGTCACCCGCAAGCATTTCACCCTGTTTGACGACGAAGCCCGCGAGCTGTTTGCGCAGGCCAAGCAGCTGACCCAGCAGCTGCGCATCCATTTCGTGAGCGATGTCCAGGACTCGATCAAGCTGACGCGCGTGCGGTCCGGGGCCGTCATCATCTCGGCCAGCGGCATGTGCGATGCCGGGCGGGTGATCCACCACCTGCACCAGAACCTGGGACGCCGCGAATGCGCCGTGGTGATTGCCGGCTTCCAGGCCCAGGGCACACTGGGGCGGCGGCTGGTCGATGGCGAGCGCCATGTGCGCCTGCTGGGTGACGACATCGAAGTCCAGGCATCGATCCACACCCTGGGTGGCTTCTCGGCCCACGCCGACCAACGGGCGCTGCTGGACTGGGCACGGGCTTTTGAGCGGCCACCGGCCAAGGCCTATGTCATCCATGGCGAGGCCCAGGCCTCGCAGGCACTGGCCTCGGCACTGCGCCAGCAACAGGGCTGGGGCACCAGCGAGGTGGTTGTGCCCAGCCACGGTAGCGCGTACGCCCTGTGACCGCCGCGCCAGTGGCCTGGCGCTGAGGGCAAGCCGCCTGGGCCCGGACGGTACGCTCCACGGTGGCAGGCACGGTACCAGCGCCGGGACTCGGCCGTGCCCTCAGTTCAGCGCCAGATCGTCGTCCACAGCCACCTGCAGGTGCAGGATGGTGAAGTACAGGGCCACATCGCCCTGCTGGTCGATGAACGTGCCCACCGCGCGCTGCAGGCGACCGGCAATGCACAGGCATTCGGTCGCCTCCGGGCGGCCGCCCTGGATGCGCGGGGTCGTCAAAAGTGCCAGATGGTGGTCACGCCCGAATTCATGCACCACCTCCAACGCCTGGCCGTGCACAGGGGGAATGGCCTCGTTGGCCCAGCTCCAGACAAAGCTGCCTTCGCGCTCGCTGGTCGTCCCCACCAGGCAGGCGGTGGCCACCACCTCGTGCAATGGTCCTTCAAACACCAGCAGCGCACGCTCCAGATCCCAGCGGTAGGCCGGGTGGCCCTGCAGGCCAAACTGACGTGGCCATTCCGCATTGCGGGCCACCATGGTCTCGACCGCCTCGCGGCTCCAGGCCGCCCAATCGGTTGCTTCGTGTGCGTCACTCATTCCAGATTCCATCTTTTTGCAATAGGCATGATTGTCAGGCACGCGGGGCGCCCTTCTCGCTATGCTGGGCTTGGGCGTGCCACCGCCGCCGCAGGGTGGCGGTGCGCAGCCCTACCCTCTTCCCAGAACAACGGAGACCTTGACCATGCCAGCGGTACGCTACCCTTTCCCGGACCTGAACAGCCTGCCTGCGGACATCCGCGAGCGCATCCTGCAGGTGCAGGACAAAGCCGGCTTCATTCCGAATGTCTTCCTGGCCCTGGCCCGCCGGCCGGCCGAATGGCGTGCCTTTTTTGCCTACCACGATGCGCTGATGCTCAAGGAGGAAGGCAGCCTGACCAAGGGCGAGCGCGAGATGATCGTCACCGCCACCAGCGCCGCCAACCAGTGCCTGTACTGCGTGGTGGCCCACGGCGCCATCCTGCGCATTTACGAAAAGCAGCCACAGCTGGCCGACCAGGTGGCCGTGAACTACCGCAAGGCCGACATCACGCCACGCCAACGCGCCATGCTGGACTTCGCCATGAAGGTCTGCCAGCGCAGCCACGAAGTCGAGGATGCGGACTTTGCGCTGCTGCACGCCCACGGCCTGGACGACGAAGACATCTGGGACATTGCCGCGATCACGGCCTTCTTCGGGCTGTCCAACCGCATGGCCAGCTTCAGCAACATGCTGCCCAACCCGGAGTTCTTCACCATGGGCCGCCAGCCCAGGACCGCAGGCTGAGGCTGAGGCTGAGGCTGCCCCGCCACCACCGCACCCAGCGGGGGTATCCACAACGCCACGTGGAAGATGAAAAAATTTATAGCATCTAGCGCTTATTGGATAATCACTAGAGCCATTTTTCATTCCAAACACCACATCCCAAAGCGTTTAACCACTGCGCGCCCCACCGGCAGACCCTAATCCCGGGTGACGCGGCACTCAGCCCAGCACTCACGGCCCCCACTGAGCCGCCACCCCGAGCTATCCATCGCAATCGCGCAAGGCCGTGCGCGCCGTCAGCGTTCCAGCCCGTACTTGCGGATCTTGTCGTGCAGCGTGGTCTTGGCCGTGGCCAGGGCCTCGGCCGTGCGCGCCAGGCTGCCGTCGTGGCGGCGCAGGGCTTCGGCGATCAGGGCGCGCTCGAAGGCCTCGACCGTGGCCGCCAGCGGCCGGGGCGCGGCCGTGGCCGCTTCGCCAAAGGGCGGGGAGCCGGCCTCGATGCCCAGCACCGTGCGCTCCGCCACGTTGCGCAGCTCACGCACATTGCCCGGCCAGGGGTAGCTCAGCAGTTGCTGCACGCGCCCCGGTGTCAGCTCGGGCACGGGGCGCTCATGGCGCGCCGCGCCCTGCAACGCAAAGTGCTCGAACAGGCGCGGGATGTCCTCGCGCCGCTCGCGCAGCGGCGGCAGGGTCACCGTGGCCACGTTCAGGCGGTAGTACAGGTCAGCGCGAAAACGCCCTTCGCGGCTCAGCTCCAGCAGGTCGGTCTTGGTCGCGGCGATCACGCGGCAATCGATGGGAATCAGCGTGTTGGAGCCCAGGCGCTCCAGCACCCGCTCCTGCAGCACGCGCAGCAGCTTGATCTGCATGGCCATGGGCATGCTCTCGATCTCGTCGAGGAACAGCGTGCCGCCACTGGCGTGCTCGATCTTGCCGATGCGCTTCTTGCTGGAGCCCGTGTAGGCCCCGGCTTCACTGCCGAACATCTCGCTGTCGAACAAGGTGTCGGGCAGACCGCCGCAGTTGATGGCGACGAAGTTGCCGCCGCGCCGCGCGCTGGCCTCGTGCAGGCAGCGCGCCACCAGTTCCTTGCCCGTGCCGGTCTCGCCCTGGATCAGCACGTCGGCGGCGCTGCTGGCCAAGCCCAGCAGCATCTGGCGCAGCTGCTGCATGGCTGCGGAGCGGCCGATCAGGCGGCTCTCCAGGCTGTCGCGCTCGTCCAGGCGCTGGCGCAGGGCCCGCACTTCCAGCACCAGGCGGCGCTGCTCCAGCGCACGCCGCACGGCCCCCACCAGGTGCTCGGGGGCAAACGGTTTCTGGATGAAGTCGTGCGCGCCATCCTTCATGGCCTGCACGGCCATGGACACGTCACCATGGCCGGTGATCAGCACCACGGGCAATTCCCGGTCCATGGCCATCAGCTCGCGCAGGAACGCCATGCCGTCCATGCGGGGCAGGCGGATATCGCTGACCACGATGCCCGCGAAATCGCGCGACAGGCGCCGGCGCGCCTGCTCGGCACTGCCCACGCTTTCGGTGGCGATGCCTTCGAGCTGCAGCGCCTGCTCGCAGCCCAGCACGATGTCGGGGTCGTCTTCGATGATCAGAACTTTGAGGGCGTCGGTCATGGGATGTGCGGAGGGGAAGGCGCCAGCGGCAGGCGCAGGGTGAAGACGGCACCACCCTCAGGGTGGTTGGTGCCGGTCAGCGTGCCGCCGCATTCGCGCACGATGCCGGCCGACAGCGCCAGCCCCAGACCCAGGCCCACCCCAGCTTCCTTGGTGGTGAAAAAGGGCTGGAACAGGTGCTGCTGCGCGGCCTCGCTGAGGCCGGGGCCATGGTCGCGCACGGTCACCAGGGCCGCGCCATCGACCTCGGCGCAGGCCAGCTCCAGCTGCGGTGCGGACTGGCCGCGCATCGCGTCCAGGGAATTGTTGATGAGGTTGACCAGCACCTGTTCGATGCGGTTGCCATCACACCAGGCCACGGGGTCGGCCCCATCGGTCTGACGCAGGATCTCGGCCCCGGTCTCTGCCACGCGCGGCTCGAGCACCGACAGGGCATTGTCCAGCGCGCGCGACAGCGGCACCGCCTGCGGAGCGCCGCTGGACTTGCGCGCGAAATTGCGCAGCTGGCCCGTGATGCGGCCCATACGGTCGGCCAGTTGCGCCATACGCTGCAGGTTGACGCGCGTGGTGTCCAGGTCCCCGCGTTCCAGGAAACGCTGGCTGTTGCCCGACAGGGTGCGCAAGGCCGTCAGCGGCTGGTTGAGTTCGTGGGCGATGCCGGTGGACAGCTGGCCGATCACGGCCAGTTTGCCGGCCTGCACCAGCTCGTCCTGGGCGGCCCGCAACGTGGCTTCGGCGCGGATGCGCTCGGCCACCTCGTCTTGCAGCAGCTGGTTGGCCGAGGACAGGTCGGCCGTGCGCTGGGTGACCTTGCGCTCCAGCTCATCGTGGGCGGTCTGCAGGGCCTCGCGCGCGGCCAGACGGTCGCGCAGATGGCGGCGGCGCTCGTTGTACAGCAGGCCCAACAGGCCGACAAAAGCCGCACCGATGGCGGCGACCAGGGCCCGGCTCTGGGCAATCTGGTCCACCTGTTCCAAGTGGGACAGCACGGTCAGCGTCCAGGGCGTGCCGGACAGCGGCCGCGACTGCGCCAGGAAGCGGCCCGACACCGGGTAGACCGAGGCCGTGGTCGCACCGTCGCCACGCAGCCGCACCAAACGGGCACCCTGGTCCAGCTCGCGCATGGACTGCAGGCCCAAGGGCTGCAAGGGACGGCGGTTGTACTGCAGGCTGGCATCAAAGGCTTCGCGCATGGCAGCATCCAGCGGCAGCAGCGCGCGGAACTTCCAGTCGCTGACCGAGCTGAGAATGACCACCCCATGCTCGTCGCTGACCAACACCGGTGCTTCCACCGTGGACCAGGACTGCTCCAGCTGGTCCAGGCTGACCTTGACCACGGCCACGCCCACCGTGTGATGGCTGTTGCCCAGGGCCGTGGCCAGGTAGTAGCCGGGTTCGCCGCGGGTGGTGCCGATGCCGAAGAAACGCCCGCTGCCGGTGTCCAGGGCATCGCGGAAATAGGGGCGGAAGGCGAGGTTCTCGCCGAAATAGCTGTCTGCGCGCCGCCAGTTGCTGGCGGCCACGACGCGCCCCTGGGTCGTGATGACATAGATGCTCAACGTGCCGGCGCGGTCATTGAGCAGCTCCAGGTAGGCGTTGACCTTGCCGGCCAGTCCCGGCGTGTCCGGGGCCTGCAGCAGATCCAGCACGTCACCCTCCAGCTCCAGCACCCCGGGCAGGAAGGCGTATTTGCCGATCTCGCGCTGCAGGCTGGCGCCGTACAGCTCCAGGCGGTGCATGCCGGTGGCGCGCAGCTCGGCGATGCCCACGCGCTGGGCCAGTTGGAGCGCCAGCCAGCCGCTCAGCCCCGTCAAGGCAAGCCAAAGCAGGAACAGAAGGAGCTGGCGCAGCGGGCGGCGGACTGGCATGGTGAGTGCGGCAATGGTAGCAGCGCCCGCCGCTGCGCCGGGGGCGCCGCCCTGAGTGGCCACGTGGTCGTTCAGGCGGCCTGGGGCGCACCGTCCTCACCCGGTGCGGGCAGGACCTCTTCGCGCTCGGCCAGGGCCGCATCCACGGGGTCGATGGCGTTTTCCCACTTGGCCACGACGGCGGTGGCAATCGCATTGCCCAGCACATTGGTCAGGGTGCGGCCCATGTCCAGGAAGTGGTCAATACCCAGGATCAGCAGGATGCCGGCCTCGGGCAGGCCAAACATGGGCAGCACGGCGGCCACCACCACCAGCGAGGCCCGCGGTACGCCAGCAATCCCCTTGCTGGAGACCATGAGCACCAGCAGCATGGTGATCTGCGCCGTCAGCGACATCTCGATGCCGTAGGCCTGGGCGATGAAGATCGCCAGGAAGGTGGTGTACACCATGGAGCCATCGAGGTTGAACGAGTAGCCCAGGGGCAGCACAAAGCCCGTGACGCGCGGCTTGACGCCGAACTTCTCCAACTGTTCCATCAGCTTGGGATAGGTCGACTCGCTGCTGGCCGTGGAAAAGCCCACCAGCAGCGGGCCGCGGATCAGCTTGAGCAGGCGGAAGATGTCCTTGCCCAGCACCACATATCCGGCCACCACCAGCAGCAGCCACAGCGTGGCCAGGGCCAGGTAGAAGCTCAGCATGAACTTGCCGAACACCGACAGCATGCCCAGACCCTGGACGGTGATGGTGGCGGCCACGGCGCCGAACACGCCCACGGGGGCGAAGCGCATCACGTAGTCGGTGACCTTGAGCATCACGTGGACCACCTCCTCCATGGTGCTGACCAGCGAACGCGCGGTCTGGCTGTGCAGATGGCCCAGGGCCACACCGAAGAACAGCGCAAACACCAGGATCTGCAGTACCTCGTTGGTGGCCATGGCCTCGAAGATGTTCTTCGGGAAGACGTGGGTGATGAAGTCCTTGAGGTTCAGCGCCGAGGTCTTGAGCTGCAGGCCAGCGGCCGAATCGGGCAGCGGCACATTCAGGGCATGGCCAGGCTGCAGCAGGTTGGAGAACACCAGACCGATGAACAGCGAGCAGAACGAGGCCGCAATGAACCAGCCCAGAGCACGGCTGCCGATGCGGCCCACGGCCTTGGCATCGCCCATGCCCGCCAGGCCTGCGACCAGGGTGGCAAACACCAGGGGCGCAATGATCATCTTGATCATGCGCAGGAAGATGTCGGTCAGGATGCTGAAGTAGCTGGCGATCTCCTTAGCCGCTTCGGGACTGGGAGCGTAGCTGTGGCAGGCATAGCCCACCAGCACACCCAGCACCATGGCCATCAGGACCAGGGTGGTCAAACGATTGAATTTCATGCGGTTTTCCGTTGATTGTTGGTCGGGCGTGCAAGTCAGCCCCAGGGGCGGCAGTGCTTGGCCCTGCCCTTGCCCCACGCCTGCAGCCCCAGGGCCTCAAGCCCCTGGGTGCCAGGCATGGTTTGTCTCCCGTGCATACACAGCCACCGTTGTGGCCTGCGCTTGCATTCGCAGGGACCGTGCCAGCTCTAAAATCAACGCCAAGTGATTGATTTGCTTATAAGAAGCAAACATTTCCGCATAAAATCGCACGGATTTCCGAACAATCCACAGAGCCACACATTCGGAATTCCGAACATCGCCTTCTGCGACGGCCACTGTCACCCAGGCGTCACATCTGAGGCCAGGAAGGCCGGTTTCGGTCGTTTGCCAACGCTGTGCCCCGGCGCAGAACGTTGGATCCACACCAAGCACCGCATAGAATCGGCCGCAGTTTTGGTCCGTGCGCCTTGACACGCAGACGGCAAGAAAAAATTTTCACCATCCAAGAGAGACCCCCGATGACAAACGAAGAAATCTTGGCCCAGTACGGCCCGCGCGAGGCCATGGAATACGACGTCGTGATCGTGGGCGGAGGCCCTGGCGGTCTGGCCACGGCGATCCGCCTCAAGCAACTGGCGGCCGAGAAGGGCCAGGATGTCTCGGTGGTGGTGCTGGAAAAGGGCTCCGAACCCGGTGCCCACACCCTGTCGGGCGCCATCATGGACCCGATCGCCCTGAGCGAACTGATCCCTGATTGGAAGGCCAAGGGCGCGCCCTTGAACCAGCCCGTCACCGAGGACGCCATGGTGTTCCTGAGCGAGAAAAGCTCGCTGCGCACCCCCAACTTCCTGCTGCCCAAGTGCTTCCACAACGAAGGCAACTACATCGTCCGCCTGGGCTTTGTGACCAAGTGGCTGGCCGACCAGGCCGAAGCCCTGGGCGTGGAAATCTTCCCCGGCTTTGCAGCGGCCGAAGTGCTGTTCAACGACGATGGCTCCATCAAGGGGGTGGCCACCGGCAACATGGGCGTGGGCAAGGACGGCGAGCCCACGGGCGACTTCCAGCTGGGCATGGAACTGCACGGCAAGTACACCATCTTTGCCGAAGGCGCTCGCGGCCACCTGGGCAAGCAACTGATCGCCAAGTTCCAGCTGGACGCCGACAAGGACCCGCAAACCTACGGCATCGGCATCAAGGAATTGTGGGAAATCGACCCTGCCCGCCACAAGCCCGGCATGGTCCTGCACACCGGCGGCTGGCCCATGGACAGCAAGACCTATGGCGGCGGCTTCTTGTACCACCTTGAGGACAACCTAGTCACGCTGGGTTATGTGGTCGGCCTGGACTACGCCAACCCCTACCTGTCTCCCTTCGAGGAGATGCAGCGCTGGAAGACCCACCCCAACATCCGCTACTACCTGGAAGGCGACGAGGCCCACGGCATCAAGCCGGCCAAGCGCATCTCCTACGGCGCCCGCGCCATCACGGCCGGCGGCATCCTGAGCCTGCCCAAGTTCGTGTTCCCCGGCGGTGCGCTGGTGGGCTGCGATGCTGGTTTCCTGAACGTGTCGCGCATCAAGGGCAGCCACGCCGCCATCAAGACCGGCATGCTGGCGGCCGAAGCCGCCTATGAAGCCATCGTGGCCGGCCGCCAGGGCGATGTGCTCTCGGCCTACGAAACCGCGTTTGAAAGCAGCTGGCTCTACGACGAACTGTGGAAGGCCCGCAACTTCAAGGCCTGGTTCAAGAAGGGTCTGTCCACCGCCACCGTCATGAACGGGGTCGAGCAGTTCCTGCTCAAGGGCAACATCCCCTGGACGCTGCACCGCGACAAGCCGGACCACGCCTACCTCAAGCCGGCGGCCGAATGCCAGCCCATCGAATACCCCAAGCCCGATGGCAAGCTGACCTTTGACCGCCTGTCCAGCGTCTTCATCAGCAACACCAACCACGGCGAGGACCAGCCCGCCCACCTGACGCTCAAGGACGCTTCGGTGCCCGTGAGCATCAACCTGGCCAAGTACGCAGGACCGGAAAGCCGCTACTGCCCCGCTGGGGTCTACGAGTTCGTGGACAACGAGGCCGATGGCGGCAAGCGCCTGCAGATCAATGCGCAGAACTGCGTGCACTGCAAGACCTGCGACATCAAGGACCCCACGCAGAACATCGTCTGGGTGACGCCCGAAGGCGGTGGTGGCCCGAACTACTCCGGTATGTAAGCCCTGGCCGCATGCATCGTGCAAAAAAGACTCGCTTGGCGAGTCTTTTTTCATTGCAGAACGCACCAGCCTCATGCAAAACGCACCATATCGATACATTGCGCAACAAAATTGTGCAATGTAGGAAAACTGTCACACAACCTGCGTGACAGCCCAGGGAGCCAACATCCGCTGCTATAGACTTGATCGGCTGCAAAGCAGCCACAGCTGGCCCGTTCTTTGCATGTGCATGTTGCAGGCCGCATCGGCTTCATAACAATGGTGGAGAAAAAGCAATGAACTTCAAGTCTTGGGCACCACTGGGTGCCATCGCATTGGCAATCGCTTCGATGACCAGCGCCCATGCGGCGGACAAATCCGTGGCCGTGACGGCCATCGTCGAGCACCCTGCCCTGGACGCCGTGCGTGATGGCGTGCAGGCGGCACTGAAGGACGCCGGCTTCGAAGCCGGCAAGAACCTGAAGTGGCAGTACCAAAGCGCCCAAGGCAACACCGGCACAGCCGCCCAGATCGCCCGCAAGTTCGTGGGTGACAAGCCCGACGCCATCGTGGCCATCGCCACGCCCTCGGCCCAGGCTGTGGTGGCCTCCACCAAGACCGTGCCCGTGGTGTTCTCCGCCGTGACCGACCCCGTGGCCGCCAAGCTGGTGGCTTCGTGGGAACCCTCCAAGACCAATGTGACCGGCGTGTCCGACCTGCTGGCCCTGGACAAGCAGATGGACCTGGTCAAGCAGGTCGTGCCCGGTGCCAAGCGCGTGGGCATGGTCTACAACCCCGGCGAAGCCAATTCCGTGGTCGTGGTCAAGGAACTGCAAAAGCTGCTGCCCAGCCTGGGCATGACCCTGGTGGAAGCTGCCGCCCCCCGCTCCGTGGACGTGGGCAGCGCGGCCCGCTCGCTGATCGGCAAGGTCGACGTGATCTACACCAACACCGACAACAACGTGGTGTCGGCCTACGAATCCCTGGTCAAGGTCGGCCAGGACGCCAAGATCCCGCTGGTGGCCTCGGACACCGACTCCGTCAAGCGCGGCGCCGTGGCGGCCTATGGCATCAACTACCGCGACCTGGGCGAACAGACCGGCCGCATGGTGGCGCGCATCCTCAAGGGTGAAGCCGCTGGCAGCATCAAGCCCGAAGTCAGCACCAAGATGGAACTGTTCGTGAACCCCGGCGCCGCCGAAAAGCAAGGCGTCAAGCTGTCCGACGCCCTGGTCAAGAGCGCCGCGCAGGTCGTGCAGTAAGCTTGCACCCTTCCCAAAGGCAGGTGCCAACGCCTTGGCCCTGCCTTTTTTTCGTTGAACCCCAGCTACCGACCGCCTTCCTTCCATGTCTCTGTTTTCGCTGTTCGGTGCCATTGAAATTGGCCTGATCTTCGCCCTCGTCGCGCTGGGTGTGTACATCTCTTTCCGACTGCTGCGTTTCCCGGACCTGACCGTGGACGGCAGCTTTCCCCTGGGTGGCGCGGTCTGCGCCGTGCTGATTGCCGCAGGCATCAATCCCTGGATCGCCACCCTGGCCGCCACGGCGGCCGGTGCCGTGGCCGGCATGGTCACGGGCTGGCTCAACGTCAAGCTCAAGATCATGGACCTGCTGGCCTCGATCCTGATGATGATCGCGCTGTACTCCGTGAACCTGCGCATCATGGGCGGCCCCAACGTGCCGCTGATCAACGACCCCACCATCTTCAACCTGCTGCAACCCGCCGGCATGGAAGACTACGTGTTCCGTCCCCTGCTGCTGCTGGTGATCGTGGTCGCAGCCAAGCTGGCCCTGGACTGGTTCTTTGCCACCGAGCGTGGCCTGGCCATCCGTGCCACCGGCTCCAACCCACGCATGGCCCGTGCCCAGGGCGTGAACACCGGCGCGATGATCCTGCTGGGCATGGCCGTCTCCAACGGCCTGGTCGGCCTGGCCGGCGCCATGTTCGTGCAGACCCAGGGCGGCTCCGACATCTCCATGGGCATCGGCACCATCGTCATCGGCCTGGCAGCCGTGATCGTGGGCGAGTCCATCCTGCCCTCGCGCAAGATCATCTGGGCCACGCTGGCCGTGGTGGTCGGCGCCATCGTCTACCGTTTCTTCATCGCCGCCGCACTCAACAGCGACTTCATCGGCCTCAAGGCGCAGGACCTGAACCTGGTCACCGCCGTGCTGGTGACCATCGCCCTGGTGATCCCCCAGCTCAAGCGCAAGCTGAGCCGCAAGCCTTGATGCGCCCACTGTGAAGAAAGTCGAACCCCTATGTTGAGCGCCAAAAACCTCGAACTCACCTTCAACCCCGGCACCCCCATCGAAACCCGCGCCCTGCGCGGCCTGTCGCTGGAAATCCCCGACGGCCAGTTTGTCACCGTCATCGGCTCCAACGGCGCCGGCAAGTCCACCTTCCTGAACACCATCTCCGGTGACCAGAGCGTGGACAAGGGCAGCATCCACATCTCCGGCGAGGACATGACCCGCCGCCCGGTCTGGGACCGTGCCCACCGCGTGGCCCGCGTGTTCCAGGACCCCATGGCCGGCACCTGCGAAGACCTGACCATCGAAGAGAACATGGCCCTGGCGCACCGCCGGGGCGGCTCGCGCGGTCTGTCGCTGGCCGTCAAGGCCGAGCACCGCGAGCTGTACCGCGAACGCCTGGCCACCCTGGGCCTGGGCCTGGAAAACCGCCTCAGCGACCGCATCGGCCTGCTGTCCGGTGGTCAGCGCCAGGCCGTCAGCCTGCTGATGGCGGCGCTGCAACCCTCGCGCATCCTGCTGCTGGACGAGCACACCGCCGCGCTGGACCCGCGCACCGCCGACTTCGTGCTGCAGCTGACCGCGCGCATCGTGGCCGAAAGCAAGCTGACCACCATGATGGTCACACACAGCATGCGCCAGGCCCTGGACGTGGGCGAGCGCACGGTGATGCTGCACCAGGGCCAGGTGGTGCTGGACGTGCGCGGCGAAGAGCGCGCCCAGATGGATGTGCCCGACCTGCTGCAGATGTTCGAAAAGGTGCGCGGCGAAAAGCTGGCCGACGACGCCCTGCTGCTGGGCTGATCACAGCCCCTCCAAAAAAACATAGCTGCCCGCGCTTGTCCAGTAAGCGCCGGCGGCTTTTTCATGCAGATCGCACAGCCGCCCCCCATCCGGGCGCTGTGGCGGGCAGGTACCGCCCCCTGCTCAGCGGCGCTGCGCTGCCCGGCGGGCACGCCACTTGTCCAGCTCGGCGCCCAGGAATACCACGCCCCCCGCCAGGACGACCTTGGCCCACTGCGCCGCATCCAGCGCCGCCGAGCCAAAGATGGACTGCAACACCGGCAGGTGCACGAAGCCCAGCTGCAGCAGCAGGCAGGCCAGCAGCGTCCACACCAGCACCCAGTTGCCGTTCAGGGCCTCCCGGCTGAAGGCCGGGGCCAGCACCAAGCGGCTGCTGAGCAGGTAGCCCATCTCCGCCAGCACGATGGTGCTGACGGCCATGGTGCGCGCCACGGCCAGTTCGGTGCCCTGCGCCAGCTCCCACAGGAAGAGGCCCAGCGCGGTTGCCATCATCAGCACCGAGACCAGCAGCACGCGCCAGATGAACAGGCCCGAAATCAGGGTCTCCTGCGGCGGGCGCGGGGGCCGCTGCATGATGCCCGGCTCGGCCGGCTCGAAGGCCAGCGCCAGCCCCAGGGTGCAGGACGTGGCCATGTTGATCCACAGCACCTGGGCCGGTGTCATCGGCAGCGTCAGCTGGAACAGGATGGCCGCGATCACCACCAGCGCCTCACCGCCGTTCGTGGGCAGCATGAACAGGATGAACTTGCGGATGTTGTCGTACACCGCGCGCCCTTCGTGCACGGCCGCGGCGATGGTGGCAAAGTTGTCGTCGGCCAGCACCACATCGCCCGCCTCCTTGGCCGCTTCCGTGCCCTTGCCGCCCATGGCCACGCCCACATCGGCGCATTTCAGGGCCGGGGCGTCGTTCACGCCGTCGCCGGTCATGGCCACCACCTGGCCGTGCCGCTGCAGGGCCTGCACCAGGCGCAGCTTGTGCTCCGGGCTGGCGCGCGCGAACACGTCCACCTCCAGCGCCACGCGCTGCAGTTCGGCATCGCCCATCAGCTCCAGCTCGGCCCCGGTGACGGCGGGTTTGCCCGTCCCGATGGCCAGCTGCGCACCAATGGCGCGCGCGGTCTCGCCGTGGTCGCCGGTGATCATCTTCACGCGGATGCCGGCCGCATGGCACTGGGCCACGGCCCGCACCGCCTCGTCGCGCGGCGGGTCGGCAATGCCGACCAGGGCCAGCAGGGTGTAGCCCTGGGCCACATCGGCAAACGCCAGCCCCTGCCCGGCGGGGGCCGCCCGCTTGCAGGCCAGGCCCAGCAGGCGCAGGCCGCGCGCGGCCATGTCGGTGGCCATGCGCCGCCAGGTGTCGACATCCACGGGCCGCTCGCCCTGTGGCCCCCATTCCCGGTCGCAGATGTCCAGCATCTTCTCGGGCGCACCCTTGGCAAAGATCCAGGGCGTGCCGGCATCATCGCGGTGGGCCGTGGCCATGAAACGGTGCTGCGACTCGAAAGGGATGGAGTCGCTGCGCGGCCAGGCGGCCGCCGCCACCTCCTGCATCAGCCCCGCCTTGTGGCCGGCCACCAGCAGCGCCCCTTCGGTCGGGTCGCCCACCACATGCCACTGGCCCTGTTCATCGAGCGCCATGCGCGCGTCGTTGCACAGCACGCATGCCCGCAAGGCCAGCGCCAAGGCTTCGTGGCGGTCGGGGTCGATCACGTGTGCGCCCACCTGGAAGCGCCCCTCAGGCAGGTAGCCGGCACCGCTGACGGCCACGTCCAGCCCGGCGCAGACCACACGCTGCACCGTCATCTCGTTGCGGGTCAGCGTGCCGGTCTTGTCCGAGCAGATCACCGTGACCGACCCCAGGGTCTCCACCGCCGGCAGGCGGCGCACGATGGCCTGGCGCCGCGCCATGCGCTGCACGCCCAAGGCCAGGGTGATGGTCATGATGGCTGGCAGCCCCTCGGGGATGGCCGAGGCCACCAGCGCCACCACCAGCATGAACATGTCGGCCGCAGGGTGCCCGCGCAGCCAGACCCCCAGGACAAAGGTGAGCACCGCCAGCCCCAGGATGACCCCGGCCAGCCGGTGACCGAAATGGTCGATCTGGCGCAGCAAGGGCGTGCTGGTGCTGGCCACATCGGCCAGCAGGCGGTCGATGCGGCCGATCTCGGTGTCGCGTGCGGTGGCGACCACCAGGCCGGTGGCCTGGCCATAGGCGACCAGGGTACCGGCATAGGCCATGCCACGGCGGTCCCCCAGGGGGGCCTCGGCGACCACACCCTCTATGTGTTTGTCCACCGGCATGGACTCGCCGGTGAGCGCGGATTCATCGCAGCGCAGCTCCTTGACCTGCAGCAGCCGCAGGTCGGCCGGCACGCGGTCGCCCGAGGCCAGCAGCACCACATCGCCGGGCACCAGGTCTGCAGCGTCGATCTCCTGGCGCTGGCCATCGCGCAACACCACGGCATGCGGCGACAGCATGGCGCGGATGGCATCCAGCGCCGATTCGGCCTTGCCCTCCTGCACAAAGCCGATGGCGGCATTGACCAGCACCGCCGCCAGCAGCACACCGGTGTCCACCCAGTGGCCGAGAAAGGCCGTGACCACCGCTGCGGCCAGCATGACGTACAGCAGCACGTTGTGGAACTGCAGCAGCAGGCGCAGCCAGGCACTGCGCCGGGGGGCCGCCTGCAGGCAATTGGGTCCGTGCTGGGCCAGGCGCTGCGCGGCCTGCGCGGCAGTCAGCCCCTGGGGGCAGCTGTCCAGCGCGGCCAGGGCCTGCTCGGCCGGTTGCGCGTGCCAAGGCGGTGCGGGAGGGGGGCAGTCTGGGCGTGGGGTCATGCGGCATCAGCTCCTTGCCCCAACTATGCGGGCAGTGCCGATGCCTGCACCGGCAGCACCATGACCGCCTGCTCGGATATGGCTTGACGGATCGCGCCAATTCCCGTTGCGCCCCCGCCGGTGGCCGCCGCAGCTTAGCCCGCAGTCGGTGCGCCCCACTGCGCGGCAGGCACGCAGGTGCCACCCCACATCTCGGCCAGGCGGTGGCAGCGACCCAGGGCCACGGCCCCGTCTTCAAAGTCGATGATGTAGCAGTCGTCGACCCCCCCGGGGCGTTGCGGCAACGGGTCGAACCGGCCGTCGGTCAGCAGCCATACGGCCACCTGCGTGCCAGCCGGGGCGCGGCGCACAGCGTCCTGCACGGCATCGATGGCCGACTGGATGGGCGTGGCCCCGCCACCGCGCAACGGAGCGATCCAGTGCTCGTTGAACAGCCCGGCCTTGCTGGGCTTTTGCAGCCACTGCGCCTGCTCACCCGAAAAACCGAGGACGGCCATCGCGTCGCGGCGACGGTAGAACAGCGTGGACAGGGCCAGCAAGCAGCCCTTGGCCCAGGCCAGCTTCTGCCCGCGCAGCATGGACGCGGACTGGTCCAGCAGCACCAGGTGCAAGGTCTTGCGCCCCTGTGGCTGGCGGCGAAAGTGCAGATGCTGCGGTTGCAGCGCACCCGGGCCCTTGGCCGCCAGCGTGGCGGCCCAGTCCAGCTGACGGCTGGCCGGCCCCAGGCTGCGGCCCTTGCGTGCCGTGTTGCTGTCGCGCCCTGCCACGGCCTGTCCGGCCTGGCCCGTGGGGGCAGAGCGCGTCAGGCTTTTTTTGGCTGAAAAGGCCTCAGTGCTTTCACCGCCTGCAGGGGCACGGCCTGCGAAGCCGGCATGGCGCCCCAATCATCAGCCGGGTTCTGGTCCGCAGGGCCGGCGTCCGGTGCGGGCGCCGGGTCCGTGGGTGGTGGGTTCGTGGCCGCCTGCGCAGGCGGGGCCTCAGGCTGCTGCTGCGGTGGCTCGGCCGGTGGGCTGGAAGACGTTCGCGGCTGCCCCTGGGTGCGGCGGTGGGCCAGCGCCAGTTCGGCCACGGCCTGCACATCGGCCGGCGTCACCTGCGCCCGGGCCTCCAGCGCGGCATGGGCGCGCGCGGCACGCAGCATCACCAGATCGGCCCGCACGCCTTCCACACCGGCGTCCTGGCAGCGCTGGGCCACCTCGTCGTGCACGGCCTCGGGCCACTCCACGGTGGCCTGCCGGTCGCGGGCCTGCGCCACACGCAGCGCCAGGGCCGTCTGTGCGGCGGCATGGCGGCTGGCAAAGGCCTGCGGATCGGCATCGAAGGCCATGCGGGTGCGCACGATGGCCTTGCGCACCTGGGCGTTGGGCACGTTCTCCAGCCGCACAAACAGGCCGAAACGGTCCAGCAGCTGCGGGCGCAACTGTCCCTCCTCGGGGTTCATGGTGCCGATCAGGGTGATGCGCGCCTCGTGCTGGTGCGACACACCGTCGCGCTCCACGCGGTTGATGCCGCTGGCGCTCACGTCCAGCAGCAGGTCGACCAGGCCATCGGCCAGCAGATTGACCTCGTCCACATACAGGATCCCGCCATGGGCGCGCGCCAGCAGGCCGGGGCGGAACTGCACGGCGCTGCGCTGCAGGGCCGCCTCCAGGTCCAGCGAACCGACCAGCTGCTCCTCGGTGGCGCCCAGCGGCAGATTCACAAAGCGGCCGGCCGGCAGCAGCGCGGCCAGCGCGCGGGCGCTGGTGGACTTGGCCGTGCCGCGTGGCCCCTCAACCAGTACCCCGCCCAACAAGGGGTCCACGGCCGCCAGCAGCAGGGCCCGTTGCAGCAGGGGCTGGCCCTCGATGGCCGTGAAGGGGAATCCCACGGGCGCGGTGGCAGGCGGGGTGGCTATCGACATCATCGGCTCTCCAAAAGTTGCTCGGTGGCCAGCAAGTGCTGCTCCAGCAGTTGCTGGTGCTCACCGGGTTGTTGCCACAGGCCGCGGCCGATGGCCTCCAGCAGGCGCTCGCACATGCCGTGGAAGGCCGCCGGATTGTGCTGCTGCAGGAAATCGCGCGTGGCGGCATCGGCCACGAAGGCGTCGGTCACGCGGGCGTACTGGTCGTCGCGCACCACGCGCGCCGTGGCGTCGAAGGCGAACAGATAGTCCACCGTGGCCGCGACCTCGAACGCGCCCTTGTAGCCGTGGCGCTTGATGCCCTCGATCCACTTGGGATTGGTCACGCGCGCGCGCACCACGCGGCTGATTTCCTCCTGCAGCGTGCGCATGCGCGGCGACTGCGGGTTGCTGTGATCGCCAAAGTACAGGTCCGGCTGCTGGCCGCTGTAATGGCGCACGGCGGCCGCCATGCCCCCCTGGAACTGGTAGTAATCGTCCGAGTCCAGCAGGTCGTGCTCGCGGTTGTCCTGGTTCTGCACCACCAGCTGGATCTCGCTGAGGCGGCGCACAAAGGTCTCGGGCACCGCCGTGCCGTCGTCCTGCTGGCCATAGGCATAGGCGCCCCAGTTGCGGTAGGCAGTGGCCAGGTCCTCGTCGCTGTCCCAGTTGCGGCCGTCGATCAGCCCCTGCAGGCCGGCGCCATAGCTGCCGGGCTTGGCGCCGAACACGCGCAACCCGGCCTGGTGGCGGGCCGCCTCGTGGCTCAGGCCCTGGGCCTGCAGCTCGGCCGCTTCCTGCAGCACGCGCGCGCGGATGGGGTTGGTGAAGGCATCCTCGTCGTCCAGGCTGGCGACCTTCTGCACGGCGGCATCGAACAGGCGGATCACGTTCGTGAACGCGTCGCGGAAGAAGCCGGACACCCGCAAGGTCACGTCCACCCGGGGGCGGCCCAGGATGGACATGGGCAGCACCTCGAAGTCGCTCACGCGCCAGCTGCCGTCGTCCCACTTGGGGCGCACGCCCAGCAAGGCGAAGGCCTGGGCGATGTCGTCGCCGCCGGTGCGCATGGTGGACGTGCCCCAGACCGACAGGCCCAGCGAGCGGGGGTAGTCGCCATGCTCCTGGGTGTAGCGCTCGACCAGCAGCTGGGCCGACTTGAGGCCCAGGGTCCAGCTGGTGGGCGTGGGCACGGCCCGGGTGTCGATGGAAAAGAAGTTGCGCCCGGTGGGCAGCACGTCGGGGCGACCGCGCGTTGGCGCACCGCTGGGCCCGGCGGGCACGAAGCGCCCCTGCAGGCCACGACTGAGCTGCAGGATTTCCTGCGGGCCGCAGTCCTGCAGGCGTGGCCGCAGGTCGTGCTGCACGCGTTGCAGCACCTGGCGGGCATGCACAAAATTGGCCTCCAGCGCAATGCTGTCAAGCGCATCATGCTCCAGAATTTGCAGTGCCAGCAGTTCCAGCCGCTCGCGCGTATCGCCGGTGTGGCGCCAGGGCTGGGGGTCGACCTGCCGCAGCAGCTCGGGGAACGGGCCGCTCCAGGGCTGCTCCCAGGCGGCGTCCAGCGGGTCGAAGTCGCAGCCCGGCAGCAGGTCCTGCGCCAGCGCCCGGATCAGGCTGTTGTTGGCGCCCTGGCCGTGGCCCACGGGGTGGCGTGCCAGGGCCAGCAAGGTATCGCGCTCCAGCCGGCCGGTGGGCGACTGGCCAAAGATGTGCAGACCGTCGCGGATCTGGCTTTCCTTGAGTTCGCACAGGTAGGCATCGGTCTTGTTCAGCAGCTCCTGCTCCTCGGCCTCGGAGCGCGGCGCCGCCATGCCCAGGTCCTGGTGCAGGTCGTGCGCGACGATGTGCGCCAGGATCTGCTGGCGCAGCAGCGTGGCCCGCCGGCGGTCCAGCGTGATGGCTTCGTAGTACTCGTCCACCATGCGCTCCAGGTCGCGCGTCGGGCCATAGCTTTCGGCGCGCGTCAGCGGCGGCATCAGGTGGTCCACGATCACCGCCTGGGAGCGGCGCTTGGCCTGGGTGCCCTCGCCCGGATCGTTGACGATGAAGGGGTACAGGTGCGGCATGGGGCCGAACGCCAGGTCCGGCCAGCAGGTCTGGGACAGGGCCACGCTCTTGCCGGGCAGCCATTCCAGGTTGCCGTGCTTGCCCACGTGCACCATGGCATCGGCCTGCCAGGCCGTGCGCAGCCAGTGATAGAAGGCCAGGTAGTAATGCGGCGGCACCAGGTCCGGGTCGTGGTAGCTGGCCATGGGGTCCAGGTGGTAGCCGCGCGCCGGCTGGATGCCCACAAACACCTGGCCCAGGCGCAGCCCGGCCACCATGAAGCGCCCCTGGCGCAGCATGGGATCGGCTTCGGGCGCGCCCCAGCGCTGCAGCACGGCCTGCTGGTTGGTCGCCGGCAGGCTGTCAAAGAATGCCTGGTAGCTGGCCAGGTCCAGGCTTTGCTGGGCCGCGCGCAGCTGCCAGGACGCGGGATCGTTGGTGATGCCTTGCTGCAACAGCGCCATCAGGGCATCGCCATCGGCGGGGATGTCCTGCAGTGCATAGCCTTGCTGCTGCAGGGCCTGCAGGATGTGGATGACCGAGGCCGGCGTGTCCAGCCCCACGCCATTGCCCAGGCGGCCTTCCTGCGTGGGGTAGTTGGCCAGGATCAGCGCCAGCCGCTTGTCGGCATTGGGCCGGTGGCGCAGGCGGCACCAGCGCCGGGCCAGCTCCACCACGAAGGCCAGGCGCTCCGGATGGGCCTGGTACTGCACCACGTCCGACTGGGTCAGCGCGCTGCGGTGCGACAGCCCCTTGAAGCTGATGGCACGCGTGATGATGCGGCCATCCACCTCGGGCATGGCCACGTGCATGGCGATGTCACGCGGCTGCAGGCCGTGGGCGTCGTCCAGCCAGCTTTGCTGGTTGCTGCCCGACATGATGACCTGCAGCACCGGAATGTCGCCTGCCAGCGCGTGGTCGCCCGGGGTTTCCAGCGACGACTGGGCGAACGAGGTGGTGTTCAGGATCAGCGACACCTGGTGGGCCGCGCACAGCTGGTGCAGCAGGGCCAGGCTGGTGGCGTCCTTGAGCGACAGCACGGCCAGCGGCAAGGGGTTCATGCCCTGGTCCCACAGTTGCTGGCACAGGGTGTGGAACAGCTGGGTGTTGCCCGATTGCAGGTGCGCGCGGTAGAACAGCACCACCACCACCGGCTGGCCGGCCTGCCACTGCAGCGGCCCGGGCTGCTGCCAGTCCTCGACCGTGGCCACATCGTGTGCCGGGTGGTAGACGGCGGTGGCCGGCAGCGGCCGGGCGGGCAGCGCCGCCTGGGCGCCGCCCAGGAAGCTGTGCCACAGGTAGCGGAACATCTCGCGCGCGTTCGCCGCCCCGCCCTCGCGCAGATAGCGCCAGATGCTGCGGCACTGCTCGATGGAGGCCGTGCTCTTTTGCAGCAGGTTCATGTCTTCCGTGGTGCAGCCGGAGAACATCACCAGCGTGATGCGGTGCTTGCGGCAGATCTCGCGCACGCGCTCCGTGCCATACGGCCAGTAACTTTCGCCGCCCAGGTGGTCGATCACGATCACGCGGGCATGCTGCAGCACCTCGTCCACGTACAGGTCCACCGAGGCGGGCTGGCGCAGGTGCATCAGGTTGGCCAGGCGCACCGTCGGCAGGGGCTCGCCCTCCAGCCCCGGGGCTGTGGCCTGTGCCTGCAACTGTTCATAGGCATCGGCCAGCAGCGCCAGCGTGGTGTCGGCCGCACTCAGCACCACCACGTCGGCCGGCGACTGGCCCAGACTGGACACAAAGGCTTCGTCGTCGACAAAGCCACCGGGCTGGACAGCGAGCAGGTGCATCAGCAGGCTCCGGCAGTCAGGCCGTCCAGCGCAGCGCGGATCGCGCCCTCCTCCAGGTCGTGGCCGATGAACACCAGGTGGGTCTGGCGGGCCTCGTCCTCGCGCCAGCGGCGGTCGAAGTAGCTGTCAAAGCGCTTGCCCACGCCGTGCACCACCAAGCGCATGGGCTTGTCCGGCAGGGCCACAAAGCCCTTGATGCGGTAGACCGTGTGCTCGGCCACGATGGCGGCCAGCTGGGACAGCAAGGCCTCGCGCTCCACTTCGGGCAGCTGCACTACCACCGAGTCGAACACGTCGTGGTCGTGCTCGTCGTGGTGGTGGTCGTCCTCACCGTGCTCGTGGTGGCCCACGCGTTCATGGATGCTGTCTTCCGAGGCGCTGGACAGGCCCAGCACCACGTCCAGGTCGATCTGGCCATGGCTGGCGGCCACGATCTTCACCTGCGCCGGCACTTCCTCGCGCACGATGGCTTCGACCTGCGCGCGCTCGGCGGCACTGGCCTGGTCCAGCTTGGTCAGCACCACCAGGTCGGCGGAGATCAGCTGGTCCTCGAACAGCTCGTGCAGCGGCGATTCGTGGTCCAGGTTGGGGTCCTGCTTGCGCTGGGCATCGACGGCCGCGGGGTTGGCAGCAAACTGCCCGGCCGCCGTGGCGGGCACATCGACCACGGTGATGACCGCATCGACCGTGCAGGCGTTCTTGATTTCGGGCCAGTTGAAGGCCTGCACCAGGGGCTTGGGCAGGGCCAGGCCGCTGGTCTCGATGAGGATGTGGTCGATCTCGTCGCGGCGCTCGATCAGCTTGCGCATCACCGGGTAGAACTCTTCCTGCACGGTGCAGCACATGCAGCCATTGGCCAGCTCGTACAGCTGGCCGCTTTGCGCGCCGGCCTCGTCCTCGCAGCCGATGCCACAGCCGCGCAGGATGTCGCCATCGATGCCCAGCTCGCCGAACTCGTTGACGATCACCGCAATGCGGCGGCCATTGGCGTTCGCCAGGATGTGGCGCAGCAGCGTGGTCTTGCCGCTGCCCAGAAAGCCGGTGACGATGGTGGCGGGAATTTTTTGGTGGGTGTTCATGGTCGAAAGACTCCTGTGATCCGTGAAAAATGGGGCGTCGGCTTCAGCGCACGCCGGCCCCCGAGGGTTCTGTCCCAGGCCTGCAGCGCCAGGGCAGCACATAGCCCTGGCTTTCATGCTCGCCATGCATGGCCTGGACCTGGTAGACACGCTGCAGGTGCGCCGGGGTCAGCACATGGCGCGGCGCACCGCAGGCCACGGCCCGCCCGCCTTGCAGCAGCAGGACGCGGTCGCAAAAACGGCTGGCCAGGGTGAGATCGTGCAACACCACGACCACGGCATGGCCGGCATTGCACTGGGCGCGCAGCAGCTCCATCACGCTGAGCTGGTGGTAGGGGTCCAGCGCCGCCACGGGCTCATCGGCCAGCAGCAGCGGCGCCTGCACGGCCATGGCGCGGGCCAGGCGCGCGCGGGCGCGTTCGCCGCCCGACAGCGCATGCAGGTGGCGCTCGGCCATGTCCGTCAAATGCATAGCGCTCAGCGCAGCATCCACGGCATTCTGATCGGTTTTGGATGCCGACGCCAGACGCCAGCGGCCTTGGTGCGGCAAGCGCCCCAGCGCCACGAAGTCACGCACCTGCAAGGGCCAGGCCACCTGGTCACCCTGGGCCAGGTAGGCCAGGCGCCTGGCGCGCTGGCGGGGGGCCAGGCGTGCCAGGTCCTCGCCATCCAGCAGCACCCGCCCCTGGTGCGGCAACAGCTGGGCCAGGGCGCGCAGCACCGTGCTCTTGCCCGCGCCATTGGGGCCGATCAGGGCCAGCAGCTCGCCCGACTGGACCTGAAACGACAGGTCCTGCACGCAGGTCTGGCCCCGCCATGCCACCTGCAGCGACTCGACCGACAGCGTGCGCATCAGCGATGCCTCCAGCGCTCGCGCACCACCAGGTAAAAGAAGAAGGGCGCGCCGATCAGGGCCGTGACCACGCCCAGCATCAGCTCCACCCGCCCGCTGAGCAGGCGCAGCGCAATGTCCGCCCCCAGCAGCAGCACGGCCCCGCCCAGCGCACTGGGCAGCAGCAGGCGCGAAGGCCGGTAGCCCACAAGGCTGCGGAACAGGTGCGGCACCACCAGTCCGATGAAGCCGATGGACCCCGTCACCGCCACGCTGGCGCCCACGCACAGCGCCGTGCCGGCAATCACCTGCGCGCGCAACCGCGGCAGGTTCACGCCCATGCTGGCGGCCTCGTCCTCGCCCAGCGTCAGCGCATCCAGTTGCCGGCCGCTGCCGGCCAGGATCAGCAGCCCCAGCGCAATGAACGGCAGGCACAGCCGCACCTCGTCGAAGCTGCGGTCGGCCAGCGAGCCCATCAGCCACAGCACGATGTCCTGCATGTCGGTGGGCGTGGGGGCCAAGTTGATGGCCAGCGACGTCAGCGCCGCCATCAGCGAGGACATGGCCACGCCCGCCAGAATCAGGGTCAGGTTGCTGGCGCCCCGGCTGGCGATGCGGTAGAGCACCAGGGTGGCGGCGGCCGCGCTGGCCATGGCCACCGTGGGCAACAGCCAGGCATTCCAGTGCCACAGCCCGAAATAGATGCACAGCACGGCACCCAGGCCGGCGCTGGAGCTGACGCCCAGCAGGCCGGGCTCTGCCAGCGGATTGCGCAGCAGGCCTTGCAGGGCCGCACCCGCGACGCCCAGCGACATGCCCACCAGCACCGCCAGCACCACGCGCGGCAGGCGGATTTCCTGCACGATGGCCTGGTGGCGCACGGCCAGATCGCTGGCGCCTGCGGGCTGCCAGGCCGCCGCCCACCAGTCCGCCACCCCGATGGACACCGAACCGATGCCCAGGGAGATGCCGGCCAGCACCAGCAACAGGGCCAGCAGCCCGGTGTTCAGCAGCCAGACACGGGGCATGCCGGTGCGCGGGGCCCAGCGCATCATGGGGCCCCCTCGCGCAGCGCCACCCGGGCGGCAGGTCGCGGCAAGGCGTCGATCTGGGCCGCCACCGACTCGGCCGCCTCGATCAGTTGCCAGTTGCTGCAGCCCCAGTCGTTGTGCTGCAGCACCACCACGGGGATGTGCTGCAGCAGCTTTTGCATCTGCGGATGGCGGCTCAGCCCAGAGCGGGCGTAGGCCGCGTCATTGACCAGCCCGGGGGTGATGAAGATGTCGGGCGGGTTCTGCACGATGCGCTCCAGATCAATGCGCCCCCAGCCCTGCAGGCCCAGCGCGCTGGCATGGTTGCGCAGGCCGGCGGCCGTCAGCACGGCGTCCACATGCGTCTGCGCCCCCGCGCTGCCGCCATTCGGGCGCAGGTACAGGACCCTGAAAGGCCGCGGTGTGGCGCGCAACTGCGCCAGCCTGGTGGACAGGCTGTCCAGCAGCGCCTGCGCGGCGGCCTCGCGCCCCAGGGCCTGGCCCATCTTGCGCGTGCTGCTGAAGATGCCCTCCCAGTCGGTGGGAAACGGCACCGTCACGATCTGCACGCCATGGCGCTGGAGCAAGGCCGTCTGGTGCCGGGCATTCCAGCGCCGCGAGGCCAGCACCACCTGGGGCTGCAGGTGCAGCACATCCTCCGCCGTCGCTTCGTTGGCGGGAAATTGCCGGGCCTGGGCGGCCAGGGAAAAGCGCTGCGCATCCTGGCTCTGGCGCGACAGCGACAGGATCTGCTGCGGCGCCGCCAGGCTCAGCGCCAGGGTGTCCGCGCAGATGTTGGTGGACATCAGCGTGGGCAGCGCCCCCGCCCCCGCCCCCACGGCCATGGGCAGGCCGGCGCACAGCGCCAGCAGCAGGGCCTGCAGCGGTGGCCGCATCAGAAGTCCACACCCGCCTGCGCCTTCACGCCGGCCTGGAAGGCATGCCGGGTGTCGGCGATCTCGCTGACCGTGTCCGCCAGCGCCAGCAGCGGTGCCGGCGCACTGCGGCCGGTGATGACCACCGATTGCCCGGCGGGGCGGCGCTCCAGCGCCTGCTGCAGCTGGGGCAGCGCCAGATAGCCGTACTGCAGCATGAAGGTCAGCTCGTCGAGCACCACCAGGCGCAGGCTGGGGTCGGCCAGCATGCGCTGCGCCGCCTGCCAGGCCTGGTTGGCGGCGGGCTGGTCGGCCTCCCAGTCGCTGCGCTGCCAGGAACAGCCCGTGGCCATGGCGTGGTAGTCCACCTGGGCCATCGCCCCCTGCCCCAGCAGCCCCTGCTGCTGCAAAAAGGTGACTTCGCCCGAGGCGTGGGTGCCCGTGATGAACTGCACCACGCCGGCGCGCAGGCCATGGCCCAGGGCCCGGTACAGCATGCCGAAGGCCGAGGTGGTCTTTCCCTTGCCGTGGCCGGTCAGCAGCACGACGATACCGCGCTCGACCTGGGCGCGCGCCATGGCAGCCTGCACCTGGGCTTTCTTGTCCTGCATGCGTTCGGCATGCTGTTGTTTGAACGTGAGGTCCATGCTCTCCCCGAGCCATTTCCATGGAAAGGCATGCCCATACGGGAAGGTGGTGTGTGTGTGCGGCGGGCCGGCGCCCCGCCAAGGCGGGATGGAACCTGTCAGCAAACGGCCCACACCCCGTGGCATACAACTGCGTGCCAACAGGTCGGTATTCTGGCTCGCCGTCATACAGCGCACACCGCCTTCCCGGGGGGCACCCAGTGGCATCGAAGTGTGTCTGTCAGGCTTACAGCAGCGGGGGCTGCGCCGGAATGCTCCACACCAGGGGTGTGAGGTCACCGGACTTCCCGTTTCACCCCACGCACGCGGGTGCGGCGGGGCTCCTGTTGGAGTGTGGATTATAGAAGCGACTGCCGCCCCCGCGGCGCAGACCGCGGGCGGCACGCGCTACAGGGCGCATTGCATGTGGATGGTGTGCCAGGGCGCGGCCGTTTCACGCTGCACCACCTGAAAGCCCTGCTGCTGCCAGAACTCCAGCGCGCCCGGCAGGAACGGGTGCGTGTGCAGGTACAGCAGTTGCACCCCCTGGGCAATGGCGTGCTGGCGCACGTGGTCCAGCAAGGCCACGGCCAGCCCCTGCCGGCGCCACACCGGGGCGACGAACAGGCGCACCACCTCCACCACGCGCAGCGCACCGAAATCCAGCTGCGCAAAGCGGCCATCGTAGGCGCGGTAGGCAATGCTGCCCACCATGCCGTGCTGCGGATGCCTGGCCGCCCACATGCCGCCCGTGCCCGCCGCGTACACCTGCTCAAAATGCTGCAGATCCGTGGGGGTTTGCTGCGGATCCACCAGCGTGCCGAACATCTGCTGGCGGGCCACGTGCAAGAAATCCTGCACCACCTCCAGGCGGTGGACGGGCGCAATGACCATGCATTCGGGAAGGGACATATCAGGCTGAAAACAGGTGTCCACGCAGACGGTGCCTGCGCCAGACGCTACAAAATCAGCTACATTACCCGAACTTTGGTTCCGCAAGGACATGCGCCAGCCACCGCCAGCCGCATGAGGGAATCCAATGACCGCCACCCGCTTCAGGGGCTGGCGGCCGAATGGAACTGCCCCCGCAACTGTAGGCAACGAGCCCGCCCCATCCGCCACTGAATCCACATTCGGGAAGGCGGGGCGACGCGATGACGTGCCAGTCAGGAGACCTGCCAAAGCACCAACCATCGATTGCCGGCGGGGTGTCCGGGAAGTGAGCAATGTCCCGTGGACCTGCCTGCCAGGGCCTTTCGGGGTCCCGCGCGCCGCGGGGGTGTTGCCAGTGCTTCCAGGGGTACCCGCTTTTTCTGGAAAGAAGCCCCCTGATGCTGCCTCGACGCCTTGCCTACGCCGCCCTGCTGGCCACCGCCCTGTCTGCCCACGCTGCGGACTACCCGCTGCAGCTGCAGAACTGCGGCCATCGCCTCCAACTGGACCGGGCACCGGCCTCGGTGGTCACCATCGGCCAGGGCGGCACGGAAATGCTCTATGCCCTGGGCCTGGGTGACAAGGTGGTGGGCACCGCCCTGTGGTTCAACCCCGTGCTGCCGCAGTTCCAGGCCATCAACGACAAGGTGCCGCGCCTGTCGGACAACATTCCCAGCTTCGAGTCGGTGATCGGCAAGCGCCCGGCCCTCGTGGTCTCGCAGTTCGAGTGGATGGTGGGCAAGGACGGTGTGGTCGCCACGCGCGAGCAGTTCCATGACCTGCGCATTGCCACCTACGCCATGCCGACCGATTGCGAAGGCAAGAACAACCTGGTCGGCGCCGACGGCACGCGCACGGCCAGCTACGACGTCCAGACCCTGTACAAAAGCATCCGCCAGCTGGCCGAGATCTTCGGCGTGCCGGCGCGCGGTGCGCAGCTGGTCCAGAGCCTCAGCGACCGCCAGGCCCAGGCCGTGGCCAAGGTCCAGGGCGCGCAGCGCCAGCAGCTCACGGCGGCGCTGTGGTTCTCCAGCGCCGACCTGGCGGCCGACCCCTACATGGCCGGTAAGAACGGCGTGGCCGGCTACATGATGCAGACCCTGGGCCTGCGCAACATCGTCAGTTCGACCGAAGAATGGCCCACCGTGGGCTGGGAGACCGTCGCCAAGGCCAACCCGTCGGTGCTGATCATCGCCCGCATGGACCGCCGCCGCTTCCCGGCCGACGACTACCAAAAGAAGCTGGAATTCCTGCAGCAGGACCCGGTCACCCGACACATGGATGCCGTCAAGCACCAGCGCATCGTGATCGTGGATGCCGATGCGCTGCAGGGCTCCATCCGCCAGGTGGATGGCATGGAGCAGATCGCCGAGGCGGTGCTGCAGCTGCAGGGCCGCACGAAGTGACACACGGCCGTCCACGCCGGGCCCAGCGACCCGCGCCCGGGTGCGCACGGTGCTGATGCAGTCCGTGGCGCGACCGCCTGCGCCCATCCTGCTGCGCGCGGCCGGCCTGTGGCTGCGCGGGGGCCTGCTGACCCTGGCCGCCCTGGCGCTGCTGCTGGTCGCCGTCGTGCTGGGGATTGCAATCGGCGAGACCGAGATCTCCGTGCGCACCGTCTTCGAGGTGCTGTCCAACCAGTTGGCGGGCACCAGCTACGCCGTCGACCCCATCAACCAGGGGATTGTCTGGAACTACCGCCTGACACGCGCCCTGGTGGCCGCCTGCTGCGGCGCCGGGCTGGCCATCTCGGGCGTGATCCTGCAGTCGCTGTTGCGCAATGCGCTGGCCGAACCCTATTTGCTGGGCATCTCGGCCGGGGCCTCCACGGGCGCGGTGCTGGTGACCGTGGCCGGCCTGGGCGCCGGCGCCATCTCCATGACCACCGGCGCCTTCGTCGGCGCCGTCTGCGCCTTCGCCCTGGTGGCACTGCTGGCCCACGCGGCCGGGCGGGGCGGCCTGCACAACAGCGGGCAGATCGTGCTGGCCGGGATTGCCGGCTCGCAGCTGTTCAACGCCCTCACCTCGCTGATCATCACCAAGTCCGGCAGCGCCGAACAGGCGCGCGGCATCATGTTCTGGCTGCTGGGCAGCCTCAGCGGCGTGCGCTGGCCCGACACCCTGGGGGCGGCCACCGTGGCCGTCGCCGGCACGGTGGTGTGCCTGCTGCACGCGCGCTCGCTCGATGCCTTCACCTTTGGCAGCGAATCCGCCGCCGCCCTGGGCGTGCCCGTGCGCCGCGTGCAGCTGACGCTGCTGCTGGCCGCCGCGCTGATGACGGCGGTGATGGTGTCCATCGTCGGCGCGATCGGCTTTGTGGGGCTGGTGATTCCGCACGCCGCCCGCCTGCTGGTGGGCGTGCGGCACCGCCGGCTGATTCCGGTCAGCGCGCTGATGGGCGCCCTGTTTCTGATTGCGGCGGACGTGGTCTCGCGCACGCTGATCCCTGGCCAGGTGCTGCCCATCGGCGTCATCACGGCCCTGGTGGGTGCGCCCGTGTTCGCGCTCATCCTACTCAAAGCCCCCGGGGGCCGGCCATGACGGCCGTGCAGTCCCCCGCCCTGCAGGCCTGCGGCATCAGCTGGCAGGCGCACGGCACGCGCATCGTGCACGAGGTCTCGCTGCAGGTGCAGGCCGGCGAGCTGCTGGGCCTGATCGGCCCGAACGGTTCGGGCAAGTCCAGCCTGCTGCGCCTGCTGTCCGGCGTGCTGCGCCCCCAGCAGGGCGAGGTGCTGCTGGGCACGCAGCCGCTGCGCACCCTGCCGCGCCGGGCGCTGGCGCGGCAGCTGGCCTTCGTGCCGCAGATGGCCCATACGCAGGATGCCATCAGCGTCTGGGACGCGGTGGAGCTGGGGCGCACGCCCTGGCTGTCCGCACTGCGCCCGCTGTCGGCCCACGACCGCGCGGTGGTGGCCCAGTCGCTGGCCGCCGTGGGCCTGCAGGCCAAGGCGCACAGCGCCTGGAGCACCCTGTCGGGCGGCGAGCGCCAGCGCGCCCACCTGGCGCGGGCCCTGGCGCAGCAGCCCGGCGTGCTGCTGCTGGACGAGCCGACCAACCACCTCGACATCCACCAGCAGCTGTCGCTGATGCAGCTGATCCAGGGCCTGCCCATCACCAAGGTGGTGGCGCTGCACGACCTGAACCAGGCCCTGGCCTGCGACCGGCTGGCGGTGCTGCAGCACGGGCGGCTGGTGCGGCTCGGTCCGCCGGCCGAGGTGCTCAGCCCTGAACTGCTGCGCAGTGTCTTCCAGGTGCAGGCACGCACCCTGATCGACCCCCAGGACGGCCGCCACGTGCTGCGCTTTCAGCCGCTGGCGACCCCTGCTCCCTGAGTTTGAAAGGCCCCTCCATGACCCTCCTGCCCCCCAGCCGCCTGGCGGCCCTCCTGCTGTGCGGCGGTGCCGCCACCCTGGCCCACGCCGAGACCTGGGAGGTCCGGATGCTGAACCGCGGCCCGCACGGTCCCATGGCCTACGAGCCGGAGTTCGTGCGCGCCGCACCGGGCGACACCATCCGCTTCGTGGCGGCCAGCAGCGGCCACGATGCGGTCTCCATCGACGGCATGGCGCCCGCCGGGGCCACGCCGTTTCGCGGCAAGGTCAACCAGGAGATCGCCGTCACGCTGACCGAGCCCGGGCTGTACGGCGTCAAATGCCTGCCGCATTACGCCATGGGCATGGTGATGCTGATCCAGGTCGGCGATGCCCCGCTGTCCGCCCTGGCCGTGCCCGAGGCTGTGCCGCCGCAGGCACAGCAGCGCTTCCAGGCGATCGTGGCGCGCGCCCAGGCCGGCACCAAATAACAGAGCGCCCTGCGCAGACCCCATGCGGGCTGGCGCGGTATTTCATGAAATTTCTGGTACCGCTGCTGCAGCACCCGCCCGCTGCGGCGGCAGCGCCCCCACCGACCACCTCTCCCGGACCCGACCCCATGCCTTGCAAGATCTCCCCCCTTTCCGCCCTGGGCGCCGCCTTGCTGTGCGCCGCCGCCGCCAATGCCCAGGCCAGTGCCCAGGACGAGGCCCAGGGCTTTGTCGCCGGCAGCCGCCTGGGCCTGCTGAACCGCGTGGTGTGGGAGCAGCTGGACTACCAACAAGGCAGCAGCTTCCGCGCCACGAACGGGCTGCGCGGCCAAACCCAGGCCCAGGAATCGGCCTACGGGCTGATGCTGAACTACCAATCGGGCTACACGCGCGGCCTGGTGGGCGTCGGCCTGGATGCCCACGCCTATGGCGCCCTGAACCTGGACACCCAGGCCGACAGCGCCCGTGCCACGCCGCGCTATGTGGCCAAGGACGGCGCGGACATTGCCGACCGCTTCGGCCGCGCCGGCGCCGCGCTGAAGCTGCGCCTGGCCTCCACCGAGCTGAAGCTGGGCGAGATGCGCACCAAGAACCCCATCTTCAGCTCCTCCGACAGCCGCCTGCTGCCCGAGACCAACCGCGGCTGGCAGCTCACCAGCACCGACCTGCCCGGACTGAGCCTGCAGGCCGGCCGCTTCACGCGCTGGAGCGACCGCAACGCGCGCCAGAACGGGGGCCGGCTGCTGGCCAACTATGCCGGCAGTCCCGGGGATGCCTTCAGCTTCCTGGGCGGCACCTGGACCACCCCCGTCCCCCACCTGTCCGTCAGCAGCTACTACGGCCGCTATGCCGAGCACTGGAACACCTGGTACCTGGGCAGTGCCTACCAGCTGCCGCTGGCCGAGCAGCGCAAGCTGGCGTTCAACCTGAACCTGTACCGCAACACCGACACCGGCCAGGCGCGGGCCGGCCACATCGACACCACCACCTGGAGCCTGATGGGCAGCTACGCCTTCGGCCCGCACCAGCTGGGGCTGGGCTACCAGAAGGTGCAGGGTGACAACCCGTTCGACTATGTGAACCGCGGCTCCATCTGGCTGGACAACGCCATGCAGCTGTCCGACTTCAACGGCCCGCGCGAAGCCTCCTGGCAGCTCAAGTACGACGTGGACCTGGGCCCCCTGCTCGCCCCCGGGCTGAGCGCGGGCGTGGCCTACACGCGCGGCTCGGGCATCGACCACCGCCACCTCAACAGCGTCTACGCCAACTACCTGGGCTACAGCGGCAACGGCGGCAAGCACTGGGAGCGCGACCTGCTGCTGCGCTACACCGTGCAGCACGGCATGGCCAAGGGCATGGCACTGCAGTTGCGCTACAGCGTGCACCGCGCCAACCGGACGCAGGGCGAAGCCAACATCGACCAGATCCGCCTGCTGGTGGAAATGCCCATCCAGCTGCTGCCCTGAGGCCGGGCCCGTGCGGCGCTTCCGTGGCGAAAAAGCAGAGCAGCCTGCGCAGACTGGATGCGCGCTGCAGGCCATTTTGACTGCAACGCCCAGTCGCGCCGCCTCGGCAAAGGGGCGGCGCGTTAGCTTCTCTTAACTGGCTGTAGGGTCATTAACGCCATCGCCACACAAGAGGTCGGCCATCGCCCAAAATCCAGCCCCTTACGCCACCGCCAAGGCCGCAGCAGTGCGGCTTTTTTGTGGGCCTGTCCGGCCGGGTCCAGCGGCCCGCCGGGTGATTGCAACGGATTTCCCCCTTCTATGTCTGCTGACTCGCAAGTGTCTTCCCTGCGCCGGGGCCTCAAGGCCCGGCACATGTCCATGATCGCCATTGGCGGCTCCATCGGCACCGGGCTGTTCGTGGCCTCGGGTGCCACCATCTCGCAGGCCGGCCCCGGCGGCGCGCTGCTGGCCTACTGTGTGATCGGCCTGATGGTCTACTTCCTGATGACCAGCCTGGGCGAGATGGCCTCGCACCTGCCTGTCTCGGGTTCGTTCGCCACCTACGGCGCCAAGTACGTGGACGAGGGCTTCGGCTTCGCCCTGGGCTGGAACTACTGGTACAACTGGGCGGTGACGATTGCCGTGGACCTGGTGGCCGCACAGCTGGTGATGGCCTACTGGTTCCCCGGCGTCAACGGCCTGCTGTGGAGCGCGATCTTCCTGGCACTGATGTTCGGCCTGAACTCGCTGTCGTCCAAGGGCTTCGGCGAATCCGAGTTCTGGTTTGCCGCCATCAAGGTGGTGACCGTGCTGGTCTTCATCGGGGTAGGCCTGCTGATGGTCTTCGGCATCCTCACCGGCGGCGCCCCCGACGGCCTGTGGGGCAACATTGCCAACTTCACGGCCGGCGACGCGCCGTTTGCCGGCGGTTTTGCGGCGCTGATCGGCGTGGCCATGATCGTGGGTTTTTCCTTCCAGGGCACGGAGCTGATCGGGATTGCCGCCGGCGAGTCCGAGAACCCCGCCCAGAACGTGCCCCGCGCGGTGCGCAAGGTGTTCTGGCGCATCCTGCTGTTCTACGTCTTCTCCATCCTGATCATCGGCCTGCTGATCCCCTACACCGACCCGCAGCTGCTGCGCAACGACCTGGGCGACATCAGCGTCAGCCCCTTCACCCTGGTGTTCGAGCATGCCGGCCTGCTGGGCGCGGCGGCGGTGATGAATGCCGTGGTGCTGACCTCGGTGCTGTCGGCCGGCAACTCCGGCATGTACGCCTCCACGCGCATGCTGTACGCCCTGGCGCAGCAGAACATGGCGCCCAAGATCTTCGCCCGCGTGAATGCGCGCGGCGTGCCCATCATGGCGCTGATCGCCACCACCGTGATCGCGGCCATGTGCTTCTTCACCAATGTGTTCAGCCCCGAGTCGGTCTACATCTGGCTGCTGAACCTGTCGGGCATGTGCGGCTTCATCGCCTGGCTGGGGATTGCCATCAGCCACTACCGCTTCCGCCGCGCCTGCGAGGTGCAGGGCTTTGACACGCACCAGCTGCCCTACCGCGCCGCGGCCTTCCCCATCGGGCCCATCTTCGCGTTCGCGCTGTGCCTGATCATCACCCTGGGCCAGAACTACCAGGCCTTCCTGGCCGAGAGCATCGACTGGACCGGCGTGATCGCCACCTACATCGGCATCCCGCTGTTCCTGGCGATCTGGTGGGGCTACAAGCTGGGCAAGGGCACGCGCTTCGTCCAGCTGCAGGACATGGACATCAGCGGCGCCCGCTGAGCCACCGGGCCGCGGCCAAGGGCTGGACAGCCGGCCGCTACCCTGAAAAGAGCTGTCAGCGCGCGTGCCACAAGGGTTTTCAGCTGTTTTGTCGCTGAAACCTAATGTGGACCTGCGCAGGCAGCTCTTTTTTTTGGATCAATGCGCGGCCACGCGGGGCGCTTCACCCGCTGCGCCCAGCCTGCGCCGCTGGCCCAGCACGGCCAGCACCAGGGCCAGCAGGATGGCCGCCACCACCACGCTGACCCAGGTGAAGGACGTCTCGAACGCCTGCATCGCCGCCTGCAGCATGGCCTGGGCCTCAGGGTGGGCACGGGCGTGGGCATGCGCCTCGTCCAGACTGCCGCCCGCCTGCACGGCAAAGCCCAGGCGATCCACCGTGGACACGTAGACCGCCGTCATCAGCGAGCCGAAGATGGTCACGCCAAAGCCACCACCAAACTCGTAGGCCACGCCCTCCACGGAGCCGGCCATACCGGCGCGGTCTTCCGAGACATTGCTCATCACCAGGGTGCTGGACGCCGTCAGGCTGGCGCCGATGCCGACGCCGCAGACCGTCAGCACCAGCACCTGTGCCAGCACACTGCCGTCGCGCAGCAGCAGATAGCCGGCGATACCCAGGGCCGTCATCGCCAGCCCGGCGGCAATCACGCGCACGCAGCCGATGCGGCCGATCACCGCGCCGGCCAGCGGCCCGGCAAAGAACGAGCCCAGCGAAATCGGCAGCACGAAGGCCCCGGCCTCCAGCGGGCTCTTGCCCACCACCAGCTGCAGCCGCTGGCTGAGCACCAGCTCGAAGCCGATCAGGGTCATGGACGCCACCAGCGCCACCAGCATGCCGGTGGCAATCGGCGCCTGGGCCAGCAGGCGCAGGTCGATCAGCGGGCGCTCCAGCCGCAGTTGCCGGCGCACGAAGACCCCCAGCGTGGCGCCGCCCAGCACCAGCATGCCCAGGGCCAGCGCGGTGCTGCCGCCGGGCTTGGCCAGCTCCTTGATGCCGTAGGCCAGCGCGATGATGCCGACCATGCTCAAACCACAGCTGGGCAGGTCGATGGTGATAGCGGCATTGCCCGGGCGCACCGGCACATAGCGCAGCGCCAGCAGCGTGGCCACGGCGATGATGGGCACGTTGATCAGGAACACCGAGCCCCACCAAAAATGCTCCAGCAAGACGCCGCCCAGCAACGGCCCCACGGCCGCGCCACCGGAGGCAATCGCGGCCCAGATGCCGATGGCCAGCGCCAGCTCGCGCGGGTCCTGGAACGTCACCCGGATGATGGCGATGGTCGCCGGCAGCATGGCGGCGCCGCCGATCGCCAGCAGCACCCGCGCGCCGATCAGCACCGCGGAGGTCGTCGCAAGAGCCGCCAGCATGGAGGCCACGCCAAAGACGACCATGCCGGCGATGAAGATGCGGCGGTGCCCGATGCGGTCACCCAGTGCGCCCAGCACCGGCATCAGCCCGGCCATGACCAGGGAGTAGGCGTTCAGGATCCACAGCTTCTCGGAGGCCGTGGTGCGCAGGGCCTGCGCCAGGCTGGGCAATGCGGTGTACAGCACCGTCATGTCGATCACGACCAGGAACAAGGCCGCGGAAACAATCGCCAGCGTCAGCCAGCGATTCTGAAAGGGTATCTCCATGTGTCCCACATTCAATTAAAATACGACCGCATTGTAATACGTTCGTATTTTTACTTCCTGCCCCACTGCCATGGCCCGAAAACCTTCCATCGACAAAGCCCGCCTGCTTGAAGCCGCGGAGCAGATCATCGTGGCGCGCGGCGCGGCCGCACTGTCTTTCGACGCCATCGCCAAGGCGGCCGGGGTCAGCAAGGGCGGTGTGCAAAACACCTTCGGCACCAAGGAAGGCCTGCTGGCGGCGCTCTATGAGTACCTGGACAGCGGCTACCAGGCGCGCTTCGACAGCGCCCGGGCCGAGGGCGCCTCGTCGGTAGATGCCTATGTGGATGCCGTGACCACGGCGGCTTCGGCCGTGAACCAGCGGATTGCGGCCTTCTCGCTGGCCATCACCCAGGAGCCGGAAAGCCGCGCCTGCCTGCGCGCCTGGTATGCCCAGGTGTTCGACCAGCTGTCGGCCGCCACCCCCGAAGGCCGCCAGGAGATCCTGCGTCTGTGCGCGCTGGAAGGTGCGCTGATGCTGCGCTTCATGGACCTGCTGCCGCTGCAAGACAGCGACTGGGCGCAGGTGTTTGCCGACCTGCGCCAGTGAACGCCCGGCGCACGGGCCGGCACCGGGCCTTGGAACTCAGGCCCGGGCGCCCAGCACCACGGCCAGGGCCGACAGCGTGACCAGCAGCACCGGCAGTGTCAGCACCGCGCCCACCTTGAAGTAGTAGCCCCAGCCAATCGTGCGGCCCTTTTGCGCCAGCACATGCAACCACAGCAAGGTGGCCAGGCTGCCAATCGGTGTGATCTTCGGCCCCAGGTCGCAGCCGATCACATTCGCGTAGACCATGGCCTCCTTGACCAGCCCGGTGGCGCTGGAGGCATCGATGGACAAGGCGCCGATCAGCACCGTGGGCAGGTTGTTCATGACCGACGAAAGCAGCGCCGACAACAGCCCAGTGCCCAGGGCCGCGCCCCAGATGCCGCCCTGCGCAAACCAGTCCAGCCAGCCGGCCAGCTCATCCGTCAGCCCGGCATTGCGCAGGCCATAGACCACCAGGTACATGCCCAGCGAGAACACGACGATCTGCCAGGGCGCGCCGCGCAGCACCTTGCGGGTGCTGATGACCGAGCCGCGCGCGGCCACCGCCAGCAGCAGCGCCGCGGCCACCGCCGCCACGGCGCTGACCGGCACGCCCAGCGGCTCCAGGCCAAAGAAGCCGACCAGCAGCAGCACCAGCACCACCCAGCCGGCACGGAAGGTGGCCGGGTCGCGGATGGCATCGGCCGGAGCCTTGAGCTGGGCCAGCTCATACCGGGCCGGGATGCTGCGGCCAAAGCACAGCATCAGCACCACCAGGCTGGCCAGCACCGAGGCGATGTTGACCGGCACCATCACGGCCGCGTAGGCGTTGAAGCCGATCTGGAAGAAGTCGGCCGACACGATGTTCACCAGGTTGGACACGATCAGTGGCAGGCTGGCGGTGTCGGCGATGAAACCCGCCGCCATCACGAAGGCCAGCGTGGCCGCCGGGGAAAAGCCCAGCGCCATCAGCATGGCCATGACGATGGGCGTCAGGATGAGCGCGGCGCCATCGTTGGCGAACAGCGCCGACACCACGGCCCCCAGCAGCACGATGAAGGCAAACAGCCGCAGGCCCCGCCCGCCGCCCCAGCGGGCCACGTGCAAGGCCGCCCATTCGAAGAATCCCGCCTCATCCAGCAGCAAGCTGATGAGGATGATGGCGACAAAGGTGGCCGTCGCGTTCCACACAATGCCCCAGACCACGGCAATGTCGCCCAGGTGCACCACGCCCAGCAGCAGCGCGATGGCGGCGCCGATGGAAGCGCTCCATCCAATGCCCAGGCCGCGCGGCTGCCAGATGACCAGCACCAGGGTGAAAACAAAGATCAGGATGGCCGTGAGCATGGTGCAGGGCTTTTTCAGAAAAACAAACGAGGCACCACCAGCGTGGTGCCGGGAATCGGGAACAGCCGGTCAACAGACCGGGCCGGCCGCGCAGTGTTCCGCACCGTCATGCTTCCATATGGAAGCATGACGGCTCGGAACGCTGCTGCAGCCGTGCGACCGGTTACGGGCTGGCAGGGGCAGACAGCGCGCGCGCCGTGCCTTGCAGGCATGTGCGCGCCAGCTTGTCCGCCGGCAGGTTGACCAACAGCTCCAGACGCTGGCGCATCAGGTGCAAGGTCTGGCGGAAAGCCTCCAGCTTGGTGTCATCGCTGCCGTCGCCGGCGGAAGGGTCGGCATAGCCCCAGTGCGCCGTGGCGGGATGGCCGGGCCAGATTGGACAAACCTCGCCCGCCGCGCTGTCGCAGACCGTGATGATCAGGTCCATGTGGGGCGCCCCGGGGGCGGCAAACACCTCCCAGCTCTTGCTGTACAGGCCTTGCGTGGCGATGCCGGCCCGCTCCAGCACCTGCAGCCCCAAGGGGTTGGGTTGCTGGTTGGCGCGCGGGCTGCTGCCGGCCGAAAAGGCCTGGAAACGGCCCTGCCCCAGATGGTTGAGCAAGGCCTCGGCCAGGATGCTGCGCGCCGAATTGTGGGTGCACAGGAACAGAACATGCAATGGTTGAACAGAAGTCATGGAATCTCAGCAACAGGTCGAGGGGTTGGAGCCAGAGCGGGGAGCACAGCAACTGGTGGTGGGGGCCGGTGCAGGTGCTGCCGCTTTCGGGGCGCAGCAAGCGCTGTTCGCGGCAGGCGCGTCGGATGTTTCGTGGAAGACCGGAATGTTCTCCAACGAATGGAAATGCTCCCAGGCGATCCCCTGGGGATCGGTGATCCAGTGCTTGTCGCTGCGTGCGTAGCAGCAGGTGGTGCTGCCCTCGTCCAACACAGCCATTTCCGCGGCCTGCGCACGCGCCTTGAGGTCGGCCAGCTCCTCCTTGGCATCCACCTGAAAACCCAGATGGTCCAGACCCGGCTGGTGGTGGCCACGCGTGGAGATGGCGAAATTCACGCGGGGATCGTCCAGCATCCATTTGGCGTAGTCGCACTCCACGCGTGCTGGTGCTGCGCCAAACAGCTGGGTATAGAAGGCGATGTTCTGGGCCAGATCATCGACGTGCAGGTGGACATGAAAGCGTTTCATCGTCAGCTCCTTCAGCAGTGGCAGGACGCGGCCCCGGCCGGCGTGCAGGCCGCGCCTTGACAGCAGTTTTCGGTCATGTACGCAAGCAATCCGTTCATCGCAGGGAACGCGGCCCGGTACAGCACATTGCGACCCAGGCGCTCCTGGCTGACCAGCTCGGCGTGGAACAGCTCCTTGAGGTGGAACGACAGGGCATTGGGGGCAATTCCCAGCTGCTCGGCCAAGGCGCTCGGCGTCAGCCCATCGGGGCCTGCGACCACCAGTGCCCGGAACACGCGCAAGCGTGCCTCGTGGGCTAGCGCCGCCAGGGATCGAATGACTTGTGCTTCTTGCATAAGTCAATAATACAACATTTATTGAATCATTGTTTTATAAAAACTGCCAGTCATCCCGACGCCAGCATCCATGCCGTGCAGCGGCCCAACACCACAGGGCTTGGGACAGCACACAGGCGACGAGGACAGGGATGTTCTCCGCGACCCTGCAAGGAAGCGCAACGCCTGTGCGTTCGAGCCGTGCTTGCTACTAGAAAAGATAGCACTCGGCTCCTGCCCCCCAAAAAAACTGACCACCTGTGCAGGTCACAGGTGGTCAGCGAGCCCGCCATTGACGGGCGCATGGCCGGCTGGGTCAGGCGCCGCGGGCGGCACAACCCGAGCGGCTCGCCTTCCGGCAAGCTAGGGGTTCAACGTGCCGCAGCGGCTGCGGGCTCCATGCCAGTGCTGCGCACGATGGGCGCTGCGGCAGGCGCGGCCAGGAAGCGGATCAAATGCGAGGCCACGGCCGTGTCCGCAGCACCTTCAGCGACCCCGGCGGAAAAGAAGACTCGTTGCTGAACTTCCTCAGGCAAAGGGCCGACGAACTCCAGCTCCTTGAATGGCAAGAGTTCGCTGACCTGCTGGAAGCCGATTTCAGCATCCCCGCGCAGCACGACGGCCCCCACGCGTTCGCTGTAGATCTTGGTGGCCTTGTGCTTGATCTGCTCGGCCACGCCCAGGCGTGGAAACAGTTCGTTGGACAGGTACGTTCCGCTGGCGCTGGCGGAATAGGCGATCGACTTTGCATCCAGCAAGGTCTGCTTGAGCCCCTCGACGCTGCTGATGTCAGGCTTGGGCGTGCCTTTGCGCACGCTCATGCCAATCATGGAGCGCGCCAGATCCACACGGCTGCCGGCCTTCACCTTGCCTTGCTGAATGAACTGGTCCAGGGCCGAGTCGGCCAGGATCACGATGTCGAACTGCTCGCCCCGCGCCAGGCGGCTGGGGATGGAGTCGGGTGCATTGCCGATCGAGGCGCCACGTGAGGTGATCACTTTGTGCCCTGTGGCCTGCTCGTAGAGCGGGATCAGTTGGTCGTATGCGGCCGAAAACCCGCCGGAGGTCACCACCCGGATTTCCGCGGCATGGACGACCGTGGTGCACAAGGCGCTGACGGCCAGGCCCGCGCCCGCCAGCAGGCCCAGGAAGGTGCGGACAGCGCCACGCCGGGATACGGCATGCTTGTGAGTGATGGTGTGCATGGAATGTCTCCTGTGTTGTTGTCAGTTGTCGTTGTCGCTGCAGACCATCAATCGGCCGAGATCTTGCGCTCGCGGATGATGCGGCCCCACTTCGCATGCTCGGCGGCGATGAAGCTGCCCAGTTCTTCGCGCGTCCCTGGTGCTGCGGTCTGCCCGTGCTTGAGCAGGTTGTCGCGCACCTCGGGGGTGTTCAAGACCTTGACCAGCTCGGTGTTCCAGCGGTCCAGCAAGGCCTTGGGCGTTTTGGCGGAAGCCACGAAGGCATACCAGTTGGTGGCATTGAAGCCTGGGTAGCTTTCGGCCACAGTGGGCACATTCGGCAGGTAGGCAGGCCGGCTCAGGCCCGTGGTGGCCAGCGGAATCAGCTTGCCCGATTCGATGTGCGGCAGCGCCGTGGTTGGCGCCGCATAGAACGACGTGACGCGCCCACCCAGCACGTCCTGCAGCGCAGGCGCCCCGCCCTTGTACGGCACGTGCACGGTATCGATCTTGGCGACATCATTAAGCAACTCGCCCGCCAGGTGCGCGGCCGAGCCCGGGCCTGTGGAGGCGAAGTCCAGCTTGCCCGGTTCACGCTTGGCCTTGGCCACAAACTCGCCCAGGCTCTTGATGCCGGTGCTGGCCGGCACCACCAGCACATTCGGGAAGGTCACCCCCATCGTGATCGGTGCCAAATCCTTGAGCGGGTCGTAGCTGACCTTCATGAAGTGGGGAGAAATGGTCAAGGGGCCGATGGAGCCAAACAGCAGCATGGAGCCGTCCGCAGGGCCATTCGCCACCTGGCCATGGGCCAGGTTGCCGCCGGCACCGGGCTTGTTTTCCACGATCACGGATTGGCCGATGTTTTCGCCGAGTTTCTTGGCGATCACCCGGGCGGCGATGTCGGCCGAGCCGCCTGCAGCAAACCCCACCACCAAGGTCACCGCTTTCTTGGGCGGAAAGTCCTGTGCATGCGCCAGGTTCGTGGCAAGGCAGGCACCCGCGGCCAGGACCCCGGTCACAAGCAATGTGCGTCGTTTCATTTTGTCTCCAGAATTGCCGGGCTTTGACGGCTTTGTAAAAGCCCGCATCCTAGGCAGAGGACAATATTCTGTGAATTGCAATTTATAAAGAGACTATTGCATGCAACGCATCAAATTCGACATGGGCGAGCTGATCGCTTTTGTGGTGACCGCCGAAAAAGCCAGCTTTCGCCACGCTGCGGATGCCCTGTTCCTGTCGCCACCGGCATTGAGCCGTCGCGTCGAACGCCTGGAGGCCGCCGTGGGAGCGCGCCTGCTGGAACGCACCACCCGGCACGTGGAATTGACGGCGATTGGCCAGGAATTCCTGCAGGAGGCGCGGGCCGCGCTGGCGGGCCTGGAAGAAGCCATCCAGCGCGTGAACGATCAGCAAAAGCTGCGCCGCGGGCGCGTGTCCATCGCTTGCATTCCGTCCGTGGCCATCAATTTACTCCCCAACCTGCTGGCGAAGTTTGCCGTGCAGCAGCCCGACGTCCAGGTGCATGTCATCGATGAAAGTGCCCCCCAGGTACTGGACGCCGTACTCAAAGGGGATGCCGACTTCGGCATCAGCTTCACCGGCAGCCAGGAATCGTCGCTGCGGTTTGAAGCCCTGACACGGGAACGCTACATGTTGGCCATGCCGCGCAGCCACCCCTGGGCCGCCCGTCCCCATATCCCCTGGGCCGAACTGTCAGGCCAGCGCCTGGTGTCGGTGTCGCACAAAAGCGGGAACCGGTTGCTGCTGGACCAGGTCATGGCCGAACTGCCGCACCAACCTGTGGCCTGGTACGAGTGCAACCACGTGGCCGGCGCCCTGGCCTTGGTGGAAGCCGGCTTGGGGCTGAGTGCCATTCCCCATTTGGCCTTGCGGCCAGACCACCCGAATTTGTGCGCCATTCCGCTGACGGAACCCGACCTCTGGCGCACGCTGGGTTTCCTGCAGCGCCGCGACAGGGTGCTGGGCCCCTCGGCCCAGGCCTTTCGCACCCACCTGCAGCAGGAATTGCTGCCCATGCCCGAGGCAGTGAGCATGGCGCCCGAGCGCACAGCACCCGCAAAAGCGAGATGAGCGCAGATCGTTCTGTGCGCTCTCCCTCGCACCCCAGCCATTCGGGTGCAAGCGCGCTAGGTTCTTCGCGTGCAGCAGCCCTGCGGCGCAGGTCCGGGCAGGACCCTCGAACATGCGCCGCGGGCACGGACGATCAGGACGCCTTCCAGAAAATATAGTCCGCCTGATACGGCATGACCTGCTTGCTGCCCACGCTACTTGCCCCGCAAGCCATGCTGGGCGCCACACCGCCCTTGGTCGCCACGCGCTGGATGTACGTCACCCCCTGCATGGCGCCCATGCCACTGGCTGGATTGGCCTTGACCAGTTGCAGCGGAATGTTGCCCGCCCCGGCCGACGAGACCGCGACCTGCGTGGCAGTGACTTTGGAGCCATCGTTGTTCTCCCACGTCGCAGGCGGCCCCCAGTATTTGCCGATCACCTCACCGCCGCGGGTTTGCAGCTTGGCATCGGGGCCCACAAAGACCCATTCGTGCTCGCTGGGCATGTCTTTCTTGGCGCGGCATTCATAAGTGATGTGGCCCACGCCCACGGTTTCCAGGGCCACTTGATGGCCAGCCGGCACCTGCACGGGTGCTGGCATTTGCGCCTGCGAAAAAGCGGGATGCCGCTGCATGGGTGCACATGCGCTGAGCACCAGGGCCGATACACCCAGGGCCGTCGAAAAGCGTACGCGTTGATATTGCATGATGATTTCCTGGAATGATGAAGTGAATCAAGGCATCCGGCCGGTCGGCCGGGTGCGGGGAAGCGGCCTGTCAGCCGCCGAAGGTCAAGGGATTGCTCGGCAAGGAACGGCCCAGCGCCGACACCAGCGCGGTGTAGTGCATGGTTTCATCGGCCGCCAGGCGGCCTGCGACCTTGGCCAGATCTCGGTGCTCGAACGCGGGAATAACGCCCAGATAGGCATTGGTGGCCCCCAGCTCCAGCTTGGCCGCCAGCGCCAGCACGTCGGCCTGGCTTTTCAGCGTGGCGGCCTTCAGCGATTCCGCGTAGGTCTGCAGCGGCGCTTCGGCGACCGGGCTGCCCCCCAGCTTCTGGATGGTGGCGACGAGTGCGTCGCGGTGTCCCTTGTGGTGGCTCTGGAACAGCAGGGCCACATCCAGTGCAGGTTTTTGCAGCAGGCCACTGCCCGCGCCCAACTGGTAGGCATTGATGGCTTCATGCTCCAGCCCCAACGCCACGTTCAGGATGGCGACGTCCTTGGCGGGATCGTTGCCCATGCCCTGCGCCAGGGCCTCGTTGCCGGCCAGCATGGCGACCGCCACGGCCGACAAACTGCCGGTGGCCCCCAGAAATCCACGCCGCGAGGCGGTCGTGGAGAAACGGCCTTCAACCAAATTACTGCTCATGGTGACTCCTTGTTGACGATGGGGCTGTGTCGACGAATTGGTGTGTTCGACATTGGGAATACGCAGCCGTGGCATTAATGGATTCAAGTTTTTAAGAATTTTTTATTTCCCTCTGCGCTTGCATCCAGTCGCCCGGATGCTGCGTATATGCCCAAAGACAAGGTCTGCAAGCTGCGTTGGCGGCAATGCAACAGCGCCCCAACAAGCAGGTGCTTCTCATCACAATGGCGGCATGAACGCCACCACACCGGACCAGCAACTGATGGAATTTCTAGACCGCATAGCCGCCCGGGACGAAGCGGCGCTCAAACAGCTGTACGACCAGACCGCATCGCGGCTGTATGGCCTGGCACTGCGCATCGTGGGCAACAAGGAGTGGGCCGAGGATGTGCTGCAAGAGAGCTTTCTGGGCATCTGGCGCAATGCCGGGACCTACCGCGACTCGCTGAGTCCGCCATTGGCGTGGATGGGCATGCTGGTGCGCAGCAGGGCCCTGGACTTTTTGCGCAGACGCCGTGCGGAGCGCTTGCACCTGAATGTTCCCATCGAAGACATGGAGGAGCTGCCGCAGGACCCACAGGCGCAGGGGCCGATGCAACTGGTCGAAGCCAGTGAGCAAGCCGCCGTGCTGCACCAGTGCATGCAGCGCCTGGAAGATGCCCAGCGCCAGGTGGTCAGCCTGGCGTACCTGAAGGATCTCAGTCACAGCGAACTGGCCAGCTACCTGAAATTGCCTTTGGGCACGGTCAAGACATGGATGCGCCGCAGCCTGGAGCAGTTGCGCAAGTGCATGGCGCGCCATGTTTGAGCCCCTGGAGCCTCACCCATGAACCTGACACGCAATCCACAACTGCTTGACCAGTTGGCAGCCGCTTACGCACTGGGCAGCCTGCGCGGAGGGGCCCGCCGGCGTTTCGAGCAACTGGCCCGGGAATACCCCCAGGTGCGCGCCGCGGCACTGCTGTGGCAGGGGCGCTGGTCGGCTTTCGCGGAAGTCCAAGCGCCGGTGGTGCCCGATGCAGCGGTCTGGACCCGCATCCACAACCTGGTGCAAGCCGAGACGTCGAATGCCCTGTGGAGCGCGCAGCGCCAGGCCGGAACGTCCAGGCAGGCGGCGCGGGCATTGACATGGTGGCGTGGCTGGGCGCTGGCCGGCAGCTTTGCCACGGTGGCAGCAGTTGCGCTGGGACTGTGGTCGCACCAGGGCCTGCAGCACAGCACACGGCAGCAGCTGGCTTTGCTGCAAACGCAGCTCCAGAGCACACAGGCGGCCTTGCAGGCGACGCCGCAGATCCGGTATGTGGCGGTGTTGGCCGATGCCAAGGCAGATGCCTCGGTGCTGGTGACGTTTGATGCCCGACACGACCAGCTCGTGCTGCAGCGCGTGGGAGGATTCCAGGAAGCCGACAACCAATCCTTGCAACTGTGGGCCTTGCCACAGCAAGGCGCCCCACGGTCCCTGGGCGTCCTGGGCCAGGGCAAGCTGGACGAGCTCAAAGCCCAAGAACAGGATGTGCACACGATCCCGGCGCTGGCCATCAGCCTGGAGCCCAAGGGCGGCGTTCCCAGCAGCATGGGGCCCACAGGACCGGTGTTGTTCAAGGGGGCGCTGATCCGCCGCGAGCTTTGAGGGCGCGGTGCCCGCACCGAAAGTTGCCCATTCCAGCATCGATGCACCCCGCATTCCTGCACATTCCAGCTAGATCCGGGCAGATCCTTTTCACCAACCACAACCCGCCACCCTACTGGCAGGCGCACTGACAGCCCACACACGGAGGCCTGATGGCGCTTGAAGCCGGTACCAACCAAAAAGCCTGGCCACTTGGGATTGCGCCAGGCTTGTGGGGATGCGCCACGTAGCGCATCCGTGTCTGATGCGCACTCAGAACTGGTAGTTCGCACTCAGCAGGAACGTGCGCGGCGCTCCGGGCATGGCGTTGGAGCGCCAGTACTCCGTGTCCAGCAGGTTCGAGACCGCCATCGTCACCGTCCAGGGAGCTGCACGCCAGCCCACCAGTGCATCCCAGCGGGTATAGCCCGGCAGGCGCGCCGTGTTGGCCGCATTGCTCCAGCGGGCGCTGGTGTAGGTCACCCCCAACTCCCCGTACCAGGGGCCGGACGGTGCATAGCGCACGAACAAATTGCCATTGCGCTTGGCGGTGTTCTGCAGATCCAGGCCGACATTCGCAGGGGCCTGCTGGTCTTCCACCACTTTGGCACTCATCAGGCCCACGCCACCGCGCACATACCAGCTGGAGGCCACGCGCCCCGAGGCGCTGAGTTCCACCCCGCGCGAGCGCTCCTTGCCACGGATCGCCCACACGGTGGGCTGGTTGGTGGCATCGGGGCGATAGCGGATGTTGTAGTGCTCGAGCTGGTAAACAGCCAGCTGTGTCGACAAGGCACCATCCAGCCAATCACTCTTGAGGCCGGCCTCGACCTGGCGGGAATGCTGCGGCTGGTCGTCGTACACCGCCGTCGCGGCGGTGTCCACCGAGATGGTGCCGCGCCCACCATAGGGCGAATAGCTCTTGCTGTAGGACGTATACAGACTCTGGCTGGGAACAGGTTGCCAGACCACCCCAACGCGGGGGCTGGTGGATGACCCCTCATAGCCACGCTGGAATCCCGTCACATAGTTGGTCGAGTGGAACTTGAAGCGATCATGGCGCAAACCCGCCAACAGCTTCCACTGGGGCGTCAGGCTGATCAGGTCCTGAAAGTACACGGCCTGCGTCTCCCCTTCATGGCGGTTGTTCTGCGTCGGGGCGACGCGGGCTGGCCTGGTCGGCCATGCGCCGGTATTCGGATTGAACGGATCGTAGGTGAACGATCCCGCCACCGTGCCATAGACCTTGGGCCGGCGCAGCTCCTCGCTGACCTCCACGCCCACCAGCAGCTCATGCCCGATGCTGCCAGTCTGGAACTTGCCGGACAGGTCCACCATATTGGAGGTGGTGCGGTTCTGGGTTTGCTGCCAGGCGTAATTCGGGCGGATCAGCTCGGTGACCGCGTTGTACGTACCGGCGAAGTAGTGGTCGAAGTCCTGATCGGCTTCCCGCTGGCTGGCCACCCAGCGCACACTCCAGTCGTCGTTGAAGTCATAGCTCAGGTCCGAGCGGGCCACACGCAGACGGTCCTCCACATAGTCGCCCGGATGCTGGAAACCGTTGCGGATGGACACCCCGGCCGGCAGCGTTTCGTACGACGGTCCACGGTCGGGCACCCGCCAGACGTTGTCGTAGGTGTACTGTGCCGTCCAGCGCAGCCCGGTGCGCGTGTCCACCAGGATGCTGGGTGAGATCATCTCGTTCTTGTTGCGAATGCCGCTGCGGAAGCTGTGCGCCTGCTCGCGATCGGCGGTGAGGCGCACCACCACATTCGGATTGACCACATGGTTGATGTCGATGGTTCCACCGAAGTTCTCCCAGGATCCGCCGCGCAAGGTCAGGCTGCTTTTGGCGTCAAAACGGGCCTGCTTGCTGACCAGGTTGATGATGCCCCCGCCCCCGCCCCGACCGTACAGCACCGAGCCCGGTCCCTTGAGGATTTCGATGCGCTCCACGTTGGCCGTGCTGCGGCGCACCTGGCCCGATTCACGGATGCCATCCCGGTAAATGTCCCCGGCGTCAGCGCTGAAGCCGCGGATCATCACACCCTCCCCACGCATGTCGTAGTTGGTGTTCACGCCGGGAACGCCGTCGAGCATCACAGCCAGGTCGTTGATCCCGTAGCTCTTGTACTTGCTGACTTCCAGCGTGTCGATGGTCTGCGGTATGTCTTTGGGCGCCAGGTAGGTCTTGGTCGCCGTGGTCACCCCTTCTGGGCGCACATCGTCGGCGTCGTACTGCGAGGCTTTCACCTGCACGGCCGGCAAGGCCGCCATGTCTTCGGCCGCGTCCTGCTGGGCCTGGGCCAGACTGGGCAATGCCAGCAGTACCAGTGCTGCCACAGGGTGCAGCCCGCCGCGTTGTCCCTTGCTTGCGCCCTGCTGCAGGCTTGGTTTGTTGTGCGTCATCACGCGCTTCCCTCTGGGCTGTATCAGCCCTTGAAAATGAAAGAGCGTTAATGTAAACAACAATCAATCTCAACAAGATTTAACTTAAATCAAAAGGCAAATTCGTCGCGTGCGCACCACAGTGATGCGCTTGTGTGCGCTGCAGATGGAAGTTCGGTGGCTGAACGCAGCAGGGCCACCTCTAAGGGGAAAAACATCACTATCAAGGTGACACGCTGCAAAGATCATGTCCACAGCCGCCTAGTCCTGACTGTGCACAGCCATACATAGCCAACAGCGAAAGGCAGGTAATCGCGCCCGCAGGTTGCAGAGCTAGTCCACACCACACGAGAACCTGACACCGTGGGATGGTTCAGGACATGTTTAGACAAGCACTTGGGGTCCTAGCGAGGTCATCCACTCCACGAATTACCCGATCTCTATCTGGCCGAGAAAGAAGTCACTGATAGGTGCAACATGGCAGACGGGGTTACTTTTGCAGCAGGCAACCTACTACGTCTGAACCTACACATGCCAATCAGCCATAGCGATGACCGGCGACAGGTTTTGGCATCCGCTCTTCAAATTGGACTCTGCATCTGGGATGCTGCAATCGCATTGCTCGAGAACAGAGCCCGCTGTCTGTGTCTGGCCCCAAGCAGACGCCCAATCCTCGGCATCTTGGACATACGCCATGCCTGCAGCGGGCATTCAGGCGCTTGCGGCTCACACCTCCATCACACCGCCGGCATCCAGCGCAGGCACGCGCAGCAAGTCCTCGTTCACCCCCATCACCTCACTGGCACGCTCCACGGCCTGCCACAGGGGGGCCGGCATCTGCAGGATGTCATCCGGCGACGCAGAGCGTGCAATCCAGGCGCTGATGGCACCGTGCTGCTCGTGTGTCAGCAGATCCAGGTTCAGCATTTCATCGATGGTCTTCATAAGGGGGCTTCGTCAATGGTGAGCGGGAGAGACCGCAGGATGCGCACGCCTGCAGTGTGCCTTAGATGCTGCCGACCATCGCCAGATCAAGGGGACAGCGCTTACGCAGCAGGTGTGCCCCCTCACCCGCCCAGCGGCAGTTCGGTGCGCTTGAGCGTGCGCAGCACGAACATGGACTGGCTGTGCTGGATGCCCTTGATCTTGTAGAGCTTTTCACGCAGCAGGCGCTCGTAATCGCGCGTGTCCTTGACCACCACGCGCAGCAGGTAGTCGTAGGTGCCCGAGACCAGGTGCGCTTCCACCACCTCGGGGATGGTGGCCAGCTGTTCACCAAACTTCTCCAGCGTGTTGTCACTGTGGCTGTTGAGCGTGACCATCAACAACACCGTATCGGCAAACCCCAGGGTCTGGGGGTTGATGCGCACGGTATAGCCCTCGATCACACCCTCGTCCTCCATGCGCTTGATGCGTGTCCAGCAGGGCGAGGCGCTGAGTCCCACCGCCTGGCCGATGTCCTGCAGGCTGGCACGCGCATTGCCTTGCAATACAGCAAGGATTTTCCGATCAATTTTATCCATGAAGCAAATTTTGCTGCAATTTCATAAAACGCAGCATTTTTTTTCGAAAACATTCGAATTTCATAGCAGGACAGCAGCATTTTTTGCGGCGCGACATGCACACTACAAGTCATGGAAGCAACGCCCACCGGCGATGTAGAACGCCATTTCATCGCCAAGGCAATTTACCGTTTGCCCGTGGCCATGTGACCCACGCTGGACGCACTGTGCAAAAAGGCCGATCTGCAATACCCCTCGCAGATCGGCCTTTTTGTTGGTGCCTGCCGCAGAGCGCGCCAGGGCGCCCTGCGCACGCGTGCAGACGGCTAGCCTGCTGTACCTGCAGGCACCTCCGGCATATTGACCGCCTCCTGCCCGCCCAGTGCCTTCCACAGCGTGACACGGTTGGTTTGCTCGCCCAGGCGCAAGGTGATCAAGGTCTGCTGGGCCGCATACAGGCTGCGCTGCGCGTCCAGCACCGTCAGGTAGTTGTCGACACCGGCCTGAAAGCGCGCATCCGACAAATCGAATGCTTTCTGCGTGGCATAGACCATGCCGGTCTGCGCGCCCAGGCGGTTGGCCCACTGTGCCCGGTCGGCCAGCGCATCGGCCGCCTCCTTGAAGGCCGTTTGCACGGTTTTTTCGTACTGCGAAGTGGCAATGCGCTGGTTGGCCTCGGCCACCTGCACGCCGGCACGCAAGCGACCCCCATCAAAAATGGGCAGCTTGATTTGCGGCATGAAGCTCCAGGTGCCATTGCCACCGCCAAACAAGCTGTCCAGTTCCCGGCTGCCCGAACCGATGCTGCCCGTGAGCGTGATGCTGGGGAACAGGGCCGCCCGCGCGGCACCGATGTTGGCGTTCATGGCGCGCAGGTTGTGCTCTGCCGCCTGCACATCCGGGCGCTGCAACAACACGCTGGAGTGCAGGTTCAGCGGCACCGGCACAAAAGCCATGTTGTTGGCATCGTTCGCGGCCATGGTCTGCGCCGTGGGCAGCAAGGCCTCGGGCACCGCGCCGCCGACCAGCAATTGCAGGGCATTGCGACTGCGTGCGGCTTGCGAGGTATAGGCGGCCACATCGCTGCGGGCCGATTCAACGGTCGAGAGGTTTTGCGCGATCACCAGCCCCGAGGTGGCCCCGATATCGAACATGCGCTTGGTCAGCGCGTAGGCCTTCTCACGGCTGTCCAAGGTGTTCTGCGCCAGTTCCAGGCGCGCCAGGTCGGCGGCCAGGGTCAACCAGGCATTGCTGACATCGGCCACCAAGCCGATCTGCACATTGCGCTGGTTCTGCCCCGACTGTAGGAACGCTTGCAAGCCCGCCTCGCTGAGGTTGCGCACCCGGCCCCAGAAGTCGATCTCATAGCTGGTAAAGCCCAGCTGCGCGGTGTATTGCTCAGTGACCGTGGACTGGCCGGAATTGCTCAGCTCCGCACTGCTGCGGCTGCGCGTGCCCTGGCCTTGCGCGGTGATGCCCGGCAGCAAATCGGCGCGCGTGATGCCGTATTGGGCACGTGCTTTTTCGATGTTGTCCACGGCCACGCGCAAGTCGCGGTTGTGGCTCAAGGCCAGTGCCACCACTTCGCGCAGCTGCGGGCTGTGAATCCAGGTTTGCGCCTGTGCGAAATCCAGCGCGGCCGTGCTGGCCTGCACGGGTGTGCCCGTCTCCCCACTCAGGGTATCCGGCACGCCGGGCACCGGCGAAACGTAACGGGGAGCCAGGTTGCAGGCCGACAGCAGCACGGCAGCCAGGGCAGCGGCGGCCGCAGGCCGCAAATTCAAAGAAGTCATCATGCAGCGCTTTCGTGGTGGTCGGGGGTGTCATCAAGGCGCGAGCGGCTCTTGAACCAGCTGCGCACCAGCAGGAAGAACACCGGCACCATGAACAGGCCCAGCACCGTGGACGCCACCGTGCCCCCCAGCACCGCCGTGCCGATGGCATTGCGCCCACCGGCGCCTGCACCCGTGCCCAGCGCCAGCGGCACCACGCCAAAACCGAATGCCAGCGAGGTCATCAGGATGGGGCGCAGCCGCATGCGCACGGCTTCCACCGTGGCATCGAACAGGTTCTTGCCCTGCTCCTGCAACTGCACTGCAAACTCCACGATCAGGATGGCGTTCTTGGAGGCCAGGCCCACCGTGGTCAGCAGACCCACCTGGAAGTACACGTCGTTCGACAGCCCGCGCGTATAGGTGGCCAGCAGCGCCCCCACCACGCCCAGCGGCACGGCCAGCATCACCGACAGCGGCACGGTCCAGCTTTCGTACAGCGCAGCCAGGCACAGGAAGACGAACAGGATGGAGATGGCATACAGCAGCGGCGCCTGTGCCCCCGACTGGCGCTCCTGCAGCGAGGCCCCCGTCCATTCATAGCCAATGCCGTTGGGCATGTCGCGCAAGATGCTCTCCACGATCTGCATGGCCACGCCCGAGCTCACGCCCGGCGAGGCATTGCCCACGAGTTCATAGGCCGGTGCACCGTTGTAGCGCACCAGTTGAGGGGAACCGTAGGCCCAGTACGAGGTGGAGAAGGCGCTGAAAGGCACCATCTCGCCGTTCTTGTTGCGCACGCTCCACTTGGCAATGTCCTGGGGCAGCATGCGGTGCGGAGCATCGCCCTGGATGTACACCCGCTTGACGCGGCCGTTGTTCAAGAAGTCGTTGACATAGGTGCCGCCCATGGCGCTGGACAGCACGCTGTTGATGTCGCTGTACGACAGGTTCAGCGCCGCGGCCTTGCGGTCGTCGATGTCCAGGCGCAGCTCGGTGGCATCGTCCAGGTTGGTGGTGCGCACGCTGGACAGTTCGGGGTGCTTGCGCGACTCGGCCAGGAACTTGTCCTTGGCCGCCAGCAAGGCATCGTGGCCCAGGCCATTCAAGTCCTTGAGCACAAAGTTGAAGCCGGCGTTCGAGCCCAGGCCGCGCACCGCAGGCGGCTGGGTCACGAAGATGCGCGCGTCACGGATGGCCGCCAGCTCCTGGGTGGCCCGGTGGGCAATCGCTGCGGCCGACTGCGACGCCAGCGGGCGTGCCTCCCAGGGCTTGAGCCGCACGAAGCCGCGCGCCGAGCTCTGGTCACCGCTCAGGCCCGAGACCTGATTGAAGCTAATCACCTCCGGCTGCTGGGCAAAGTAATCGCGCACCTGGTCCAGCACCTCCTGCAGGCGGGCATCGGCCGCACCGGCGGGCAGGTTCACGCTGACGCTGACAAAACCCTGGTCCTCATCGGGCAGGAAGGACGTGGGCAGGCGTGCCAGCAGCAGCCACACAGCCGCCAGGATCAGCACAAAAAACAGGGCCATGCGCTTGGTCCTGCGCAGCGCCCACACCACCCCGCCCTGGTAGTGCAGGGCCGTGGCGTCAAAGTGGTGGTTGAACCAGCGGAAGAAGCGGTCGTTCAGCCCCAGGATGCCGCGGCGCAGCTGCCGTTCATGGCCGTGCTGCGAGGGCGGCTTGAGGATGGTGGCGCACAAGGCCGGCGTGAGGGTCAGCGCCACAAACACCGACAAGGCCATGGCCGCGACGATGGTGATGGAGAACTGGCGGTAGATGACCCCGGTGGAGCCACCGAAAAAGGCCATGGGCACGAACACCGCCGACAGCGTCACGCCGATGCCGACCAGTGCCGAGGTGATCTCGCGCATCGAACGCCGCGTAGCCTCCTTGGCCGACAGCCCGGTCTCGTGCATCACGCGCTCGACGTTTTCCACCACCACGATGGCGTCGTCCACCAGCAGGCCGATCGCCAACACCATGGCGAACATGGTCAGCGTGTTGATCGAGTAGCCCGCCGCGGACAGCACACCGAAGGTGCCCAGCAGCACCACGGGCACGGCAATCGCCGGAATCAACGTGGCGCGGAAGTTCTGCAGGAAGATGAACATCACGATCACCACCAGCACCATGGCCTCGCCCAGGGCCTTGACAACCTCGTGGATCGAGGCGCGCACAAAGGGCGTCGAGTCGGAACTGACGAAGTAATCGATATCGTTGGGAAAGAAAGCCTTCATCTCCGCCAGCTTGGCGGCGACCGCATCCGAGACCTGCATGGCATTCGCGCCATCGGCCAGCACGATGCCCAGGCCCGCGCCCACCATGCCGTTGAGCTTGGACTTCACGGTCAGGTTGTCCGGCCCCAGCTCGACCCGGGCCACGTCCTTCATGGTCACGACCGAACCATCCGTGGCGGCCTTGAGGACGATGTTCTCGAACTGCTCCACCGTCTGCAGCTTGGTGCGCGCGGTGATGGTGGCGTTGAGCTGCTGGTTGGTCACGGCGGGCAACGCCCCCAGCTGGCCGGCCGACACCTGGGCATTCTGGGCATTCAGGGCATTGATCAGGTCCGACGGCATCAGCGCGTACTTCTGCATCAGCGCCGGATCCATCCAGATGCGCATGGCGTAGTTGGTGCCGAACACGCTGATGTCCCCCACCCCGTCGAGACGGCCCAGCACATCGACCAGGTTGGAGTTCAGGTAGTCGCCGATGTCCACCTGCGTCATGGACGGATCGGTGGAGTAGAAGCTGTAGGTGACCAGGTAGTCCTGCCCCCCCTTGTTCACGAACACGCCGCGGCTTTTCACCGCCTCGGGCAGGCGGTTCATGGCCGACTGCAGCTTGTTCTGCACCTGCACCTGGGCCACATCGATGTCGGTGCCCGGCGCAAAGGTCAAGGTGGTGCGCGCGCGGCCCGAGGCATCCGAGGTCGAACTCATGTAGAGCATGTTGTCGATGCCCTTGAGTTGCTGCTCGATGATCTGGGTGACCGAGTTTTCGACCGTCTCGGCCGAGGCGCCCGTGTACTGCGCACCGATCGTCACCCGCGGCGGGGCGATGTCGGGGTACTGCTCCAGCGGCAGGGTGTAGATCGACAGCCCCCCCGCCAGCATGATGACGATGGAGATGACCCACGCGAAGATGGGCCGGTTGATGAAGAACTGCGCCATGGTGCGATCGCTTCCCGCTTACTTGGAGGCCTGCACGGCAGCGCGCAGATTCGCGGCAGCGGCCTGGGCATCGACACGCTTGGGCCCTTGCTTGGCCTTGAGGTCCACCTCGACCACGCTGACGGTATCGCCCGGCTTGATGCGCTGGAAGCCATCGACCACCACGCGCTCCCCGGGTTGCAGGCCGCTGTCCAGCAGCCAGTAGGTGCCGACGGCGCGGCTCAGCTCCACGGCGCGCTTTTCCACCACATCGCCGTCCTTGACCACCAGCACGCTGGGGCGGCCCGTCAGGTCGCGTGTCACCGACTGCTGGGGCACCAGGATGGCCTCCGGCGCCAGCCCCGTGGGCAGTTGCGCCTGCACGAACATGCCGGGCATCAGCAGGCCTTCGGGGTTGGGCACCACCGCGCGCAGCGTGACCGTGCCCATGGTGGCGTTGACGATCAGGCCGGCAAACTGCAGCTTGCCTTCGTGCGGGTAGTCGCTGCCGTCTTCCAGGCGGATGCGCACCGGCATCTGGTCGCCTTCAATCTTTTGATAGCGCCCCGCCTCCCAGTCACGCCGCAATTGCAGCAAATCGGCCGAAGACTGGGTGAAGTCCACGTACATCGGGTCGATCTGCACGATGTCGGTCAGCGGGGTGGTCTGGTTGGCCGTGACCAGGGCGCCGGGGGTGACGCTGGACAGGCTGATGCGGCCCGAGATCGGGGCCTCGATGCGGCTGTACTTCAGGTTGATGCGCGCGTTCTCCAGGTTGGCGCGCGCCACGGCCACGTCGGCACGCGACTGCTTGGCCGCGGCCTGGCTTTCTTCATAGGCCTGCTGGCTGATGGCCGTGATCTTCACCAGCTCGGCATTGCGCCGTGCCGTGGCTTCCAGGGTCTGCTGGCTGGCTTCGGCCTTGGCCAGGGCCGCCACCGCGCTGGCTTCGGCCGCGCGCAGGCTGGCCGCATCCAGTTGGTACAGCGGCTGCCCCTGCTTGACCATGCCGCCCTCGGTGAACAAGCGCTTTTGCACGATGCCGCTGACCTGCGGCCGCACCTCGGCGCTCAGGAAGGCCTGGGTGCGCCCGGGCAGCACCGTGTCCAGCATCTGGCTTTGCTTTTGCAACACCACCACGCCCACCTTGGCCGGTGCATTCTGCGCGGCGGGCTTGTCCGCGGTCTTGCCGCACGCGGCCACCAGCACCACCGCCAGCGCTGCGGCGGCCATGCGCCACCTGCCTTGTGGCCGCTGGTGCCCGGGTGAAAAACAGTCCGGCGAACGGGAAGCGGCGCGTGAAGGGACAAGGGAGAGCGTCATGGAGAGGCAATCAGTGGAGCGAAACGGTGCCATTCTGGGCCCGCAATGTTGATTTTTTGTAAAGCGCCCGGCCCAAAACCGGGGAAATTGGTAGCAAGACCGCCCGCCATCACCCGCTTTGCGCCAGATTGCAGCCGCGGCCTGCCTGCGCCTTGTGCTGAGACTGCGAGAGTCTGTAACAGTTCCCTACATCCTGTCCACACAAATTCCGGCACGCACCCGCCAGACGCGACACAGCCCCGGCCAGCGGGGCTGCAGGTCCGCGCCGCGGGCACAGGGCCCGCGGCCTGTGCGGGGCGCGCTCAGGCGGCGGCCGGCGTGCGCAAGGCGTTGCGCAGCTGGGTGCCCACGTCGGGGCGGTCCGCAAAGGCATCGGTGGGGTTGCGCATCTCCAGGATGTCCTCCAGGCGCGTCTGCACATTCCCCAGCGCATGCGGGTGGCTGAAGATGTAGAACTGGTTGTCGGCCATGGCCGCGAACACCTTGCTGGCGATGTCTTCGGCCGTGACCTTGCCGGAGCTGACGGCCTTTTGCGACATGGCGCGCGCAATCTGCTGGCTGGTGGTCAGCTGCTGCGTGTCCACGCCCCCGGGGCGGTTGCGCTCGCTGTTGGCTATGCCGGTCGGCACAAAATACGGGCACAGCACGCTGCAATGCACCTGGTCGCTGACCAGCCGCAGGTCCTGGTACAAGGTTTCGGTCAGGCTGACCACGGCATGCTTGCTGACGTTGTACACCCCCATGTTCGGCGGCGCCAGCAGCCCGGCCATGCTGGCCGTGTTGACGATGTGGCCCTGCCAGTCCGGGTCCTGGCGCGCGGCCTCCAGCATCATCGGGGTGAACAGGCGCACGCCGTGGATCACGCCCCACAGGTTCACGCCCAACACCCATTCCCAGTCCTGCACGGACTGCTCCCACAGCAGGCCGCCACCGCCCACGCCGGCGTTGTTGAACACGAAGTGCGGCGCCCCGAAGCGGGCCTGCACCTCGGCCGCCAGCTGTTCCATGGCTGCCGCCTGACTCACGTCCACCTGCCGCGCCAGCACGTCGGCGGCGCCCAGCCGCCGGGCTTCGGCCTCGGCCGCGGCCAGGGCGTCGGCCTGCACATCCACCAGCACCAGGCGCATGCCGCCGTGGGCGGCGATGCGCATGCACTCCAGTCCAAAGCCCGAGCCCGCGCCCGTCAGCACCGCCGTCTTGCCTGCCAGTCCATTCAGCATCTTTGTGTCTCCTTGTGTGTGATCCTCTGTCCTCGCATCCGTCACTGTCCGCTGCCGCCCGCAAAAAAGGCGCCACCGGGGCGCCTTGCAGGGAGGTGGCTCAGACCAACTGGACCAGTTGCTTGCCGAAGTTCTTGCCCTTGAGCAGGCCCAGGAAGGCCTCGGGCGCGTTCTGCAGCCCATGGGCAATGCTTTCGCGCGGGCGCAGCTTGCCCTGGGCCACCAGGGTGCCCAGCTCGGTCAGGGCCTCGGGCCAGACGTCCATGTGTTCGCTGACGATGAAGCCTTCGACCTTCATGCGGTTGATCAGGATCAGCGCCGGGTTGGCCAGCGGCAGGGGCTGGCCGTCGTAGCCGGCGATCATCCCGCACACGGCCACGCGGGCGAACGCGTTCGCGCGCAGCAGCACGGCGTCGAGGATGTAGCCACCGACGTTCTCGAAGTAGCCGTCGATGCCGTCGGGGCAGGCGTCCTTGAGGGCCTTGGCCATGGACTTCAGGTCGGGGTGGGCCTTGTAGTCGATGCAGGCGTCAAAGCCCAGCTCGCCCGTGGCGTAGGCGCATTTTTCCGCGCCACCGGCAATGCCCACCACGCGGCAGCCACGGGCCTTGGCCAGGGCGGCAAAGGCACTGCCCACAGCGCCGGTGGCGGCGCTGACGACCACGGTCTCGCCCGCCTTGGGCTGGATGATCTTCACCAGCCCGTACCAGGCGGTGACGCCGGGCATGCCCACGGCGCCCAGGTAGTAGGACAGCGGCACGTGGGTGGTGTCCACCTTGCGCAGCATGCCGGGGGCGTTGCCGTCGACCACGCTGTACAGCTGCCAGCCGCCCATGCCCACGACCTGGTCGCCGGGCTGGAACTTGGGGTGGCGGCTTTCCACCACCTCGCCCACGGTGCCGCCGATCATCACTTCACCCAGGGCCTGGCTGGCCGCATAGCTCTTGCTGTCGTTCATGCGGCCGCGCATGTAGGGGTCCAGGCTCAGGTAGTGGTGGCGCACCAGCACCTCGCCGTCCTGCAGCGCGGGGGTGGCCGTCTCGACCAGCTTGAAGTTGTCGACCGTGGCTTCGCCATGGGGGCGGTTGTCCAGCAGGATCTGTTGATTGACGGGCATGTGACTTGTCTCCTTTTGATAACTGTCATCGCTTGCCAGATAAGCGTAAACAGCACATTTGATACATGAAACTCAAGCCAGCCCTGGCTGGCCGCTGGCTCAGTCTGTGGCAATCACGGTGGTGGCGCTACCGGGTTTCTGACCAGGCTTGACAGTGCGCGGCATGTACTTGAAGGTGCCGGTGGCATGGGTGCACAGGCGGCCCTCGCTGTCATAGATCTTGCCTTCGCAATAGGCCATGGTCTTGGTGCGGTGCAGCACCAGTCCCTTGGCCACCAGCGGGCCGCGCGCGGCCTGCATGAAGCTGGTCTTCATCTCGATGGTGACGCAACCGAAATCGTCGCTCTCCAGGCTGCGCGCGGCCACGGCCATGGCCACGTCCATCAGCGTCATGCTGGCACCGCCGTGCGTCACGTCGAAGGTGTTCAGGTGCTCGGGCTTGGCGGTGTAGCGCAGTTCGGACTCCCCGTTGGCCATGTGGTGCAGGGTGAAGCCCAGGTGGTTCACAAAGGGGATGGGGTGGGCGCCAAAACTCAGCATGCGGTGTCTCCGTCGTTCATATCAGGGGGAAATGCGCGCAAGCATAGCGGCGCGGGCGGTGGGCTCTGGGCAAAAAGCTGTCGCATTGGAGTAATGGCGACAATCCCGTCCACGCAGGCCGCCGCCCGCGCGGGCTGGACCCTGGGCGCTGCAGACACACCGTTGGGACAGGGCCACTGACCGCGCGCGCATGCCCATCAGCCCAGCACCGCGCTCACGCCGCCGTCCACTGCCACCCACTGGCCGGTGATGTGCTTGCCGGCATCGCTGGCCAGCAGCACGGTCAGGCCCTTCAGGCCTTCGTCATCGCCCAGGCGCCGCAGCGGTGCGCGGCTGGCCATGTTGTCCTCGCCCATGGTGTCGATCAGCACCTCGGCCATCTTGGTGCGAAAGAAGCCCGGGCAGATGGCATTCACCGTCACATGGTGGGGGCCCCATTCGGCCGCCAGCGCGCGCGTGAAGTTCAGCACCGCACCCTTGGAGGTGTTGTAGGCAATCGTCTTCATCTCGATGGGGTTGCCGCCCAGGCCGGCGATCGAGGCCAGGTTGATGATGCGCCCGCCGCGCGCCAGCATGCCGGCGTTGGCCACGGCCTGGCTCAGCAGGAAATAGCCCCGGATGTTCAGGTTCATCACCTTGTCCCAGGCCGCCACGGGGTGGCTTTCCGCCGGGGCGCCCCAGCTGGCGCCCGCGTTGTTGACCAGGATGTCGATGGGGCCGACGCGCTGCACGGTCTCGGCCACCAGGCGCAGGATGTCCTCTTCCTTGGCACAGTCCGCGGCAATCCACTGCGCGTCGATGCCCTGGGCCTGCAACTCGGCCGCGGCCGCCTCCAGGTCCTGCGCCTTGCGCGAGGTCAGCACCACGCGCGCACCGGCCTCCCCCAGGGCCTGTGCCATCTGCAGCCCCAGGCCGCGCGAGCCACCGGTCACCAAGGCCGTCTTGCCTTGCAGGTTGAAGAGTTGTTGCACGGTACGCGTCATGGACGAAGTCTCCTGGTGGTCATGGATGGAAACGGCCCTCGTTCGGGGCCTGCGCCTGCATTGTGAAATGCCTCACCCGCATCGCGCTGTCGCACGGGTGAAGCCACTACCTAGTGAATCCACCAAGGCAGCCACGCAGACCCGCGGCCCGCCAGCCACCGCGCCACGGCGACCGACGCGGTGGCTCCTCAGGGTGATGGGCCCTGCAAAAAACACTTGCGCAGCGGCCACAAAAAACTGTACATTCATACAGTCACTGTTGTTTTATACATATCTATGTTCGCAACCGATACTGTTCAAGACCAACCCTGCTTCACCGTGGCCCTGTGCGACTACCCCGGCCTGCCGGAGTTCGAGCGCCAGCGCGCCGAAACCCGCTACGCCCGCACACTGGCGCGCCAGCTTGGCGGCGAGGCCCAGGTGGCCGACGCCCTGCGCACGCTGGAGCGTCTGGAAGACGCCCCGCCCGAGGAAATCACCGACGATGCCAAGGCCATCTACCAACGCTGGATGAAGGCCGCCCGCGCCGCGGCCGAGGCCGGCATGCAAGGCCTCGGTGGCGAGGAAGGCTGCTATTTCGAGGTGCGCCCCCACTGAGCACATTCGCTCAAAAAGAGAGCAGCTGGCGCACGTCCTGCCTTAACTTCAGGCACTTTTCGCGCTGAAAGTCAGGTGGAACCAGCGCCAGCTGCTCCTGGCAGGCATGGCCCGTGCGCGGCACACCCAGCCCAGGTGCGCCCGCCACGGGGCTGTCAACTGCACGTGCGCTCCCGCGACAACGCGCAGCCACAAGCGGCGGCAGCCCCCTAGAATCGTTCCAACCACCAAGAACGAGGACCAGGTCATGACCACAGTGCCGCCCACCGAGGCGCCCGCCCTGCACACCCCTTTGCACGCCTTGCACCTGGAACTGGGTGCGCGCATGGTGCGTTTTGCCGGCTATGCCATGCCGGTGCAATACCCCGCCGGCCTGCTGGCCGAGCACAAGCACACGCGCGAGAAAGTCAGCCTGTTCGACGTCTCGCACATGGGGCAGATCAGCGTCAGCGGCCCCTCGGCCGCCGCCGCGCTGGAACAGGTGCTGCCCATCGACGTGATGGACCTGGGCCTGCACCGCCAGCGTTACGCCCTGCTGCTGGCCGAGGACGGCGGCATCCTCGACGACCTGATGGTCATCAACCGTGGCCAGGACTACCTGCTGATCGTCAACGCCGCCCGCAAGCACGAAGACCTGGCCTGGCTGCAGACCCACATCGGCCACGAATGCCAGGTCCAGCCCCTGCCCGAGATGGCCCTGCTGGCCCTGCAAGGCCCGCAGGCCGCCGCCGTGCTGCAGCGCCCGGTGCCGGCCACCGGCCCGCTGCTGTTCATGCAGGGCACGCCGTTCGACTTCAAGGATGCACGCGGCTACATCACCCGCAGCGGCTACACCGGGGAGGATGGCTTTGAAATCTCCATCCCCGCCAGCCACGCCGATGCCCTGGCGCGCTGGCTGCTCAAGCAGCCCGGCGTGCTGCCCGCCGGCCTGGGTGCCCGCAATTCGCTGCGCCTGGAGGCCGGGCTGTGCCTGTACGGCACCGACATGGACCAGCGCACCACCCCCACCCAGGCCGCCCTGAACTGGAGCATCCCCAAGGTGCGCCGCACCGGGGGCCAGCGTGCCGGCGGCTTCATCGGTGCCGACGTGGTTCTGCCGCAGATCGAGGGCCAGGCGCCCGTGGCCGGCGTGCGCGTGGGCCTGCACGCCATGGAGCGCATCCCCGTGCGCGACGGCAGCCCCCTGCACCGCCCGGGGGGCATGGCGGTCGGCCAGGTCACCAGCGGCCTGCTCTCGCCCAGCACCGACCGCCCGATCGCCATGGGCTATGTCCCGCCCGACTGCGCCGCCCACGGCACCCGGCTGGATGCCCTGGTGCGCGGCAAGCCCGTGCCCATGGAGGTCATTCCTCTGCCTTTCATAGGGACCCGCTACCGCAAAAGCTAGGCCGCAGCCGCTGGCAACGCCGTCGGCGCCTGCCAACCCGGCTACAGTGTGAGCCAACGCGCGCCGGCCTGCGGCACGCTTTTTGCCTTTTCTCGCATCACGGAGTTTTTCCCATGAGCCTCAAATTTTCCAAAGAACACGAATGGGTCAACGCCGCCCAGCCTGAAGCCGCCATCGTCGGCATTACCGTGCACGCCCAGGACGCCCTGGGTGACGTGGTGTTTGTGGACCTGCCCGCCGTGGGCACCACCTTCCTGCAGGGCGACGTCACCGGCGTGGTCGAGTCCGTCAAGGCCGCGGCCGACGTCTTCATGCCCGTGACCGGCGAGATCGTCGAAGTCAACGAAGCCCTGCGCGCCGATCCCTCGCTGGCCAACACCGACCCGCTGGGCGCCGGCTGGTTCTTCAAGGTCAAGCTCAGCGACCCCAGCCAGCTCGACGGCCTGATGGACGAAACCACCTACGGCAACTTCGCCGCCAGCGCCTGAGCGCCTGCACCCTGCTCTGGGCCTGCGCCGCCCAGATCGGGGCGGCTGCGTGCCTGCCGCCGCAGCCGCAACCCGGCCCGCGCACTGTATCGATGAGAGGGAAGGTGGGATGATGAATCAGCGACTGCAAGCACCCCTGTCTGAACTGCACGAGAGCGACGCCTTCGCGCGGCGCCACATCGGGCCCAGTGCGCCGGACGAAGCACACATGCTGCGCGCCATCGGCCAGCCCTCGCGCCAGGCCCTGATGGATGCACTGGTGCCGCCCGACATCGTGCAGGACCGCCCCATGGACCTGCCCCCGGCACTCAGCGAAGCCGAGGCACTGCACGAACTCAAGACCATCGCCGCGCGCAACCGCGTGCTCAAGAGCTTCATCGGCCAGGGCTATTACGCCGCCCACACCCCAGGCGTCATCCAGCGCAACATCCTGGAAAATCCCGCCTGGTACACGGCCTACACCCCCTACCAGGCCGAAATCTCGCAGGGACGCCTGGAGGCCCTGCTGAACTTCCAGACCCTGGTCTGCGACCTCACGGCCATGCCCGTGGCCAATGCCTCCATGCTGGACGAAGCCACCGCCGCTGCCGAAGCCATGGCACTGGCGCGCCGCAGCGCAGCCTCGCCCAGCAGCATCTTCCTGGTCCACCCCGACACCCACCCCCAGACCCTGGCCGTGCTGCGCACCCGCGCCGAGCCCCTGGGCTGGCAACTGGACTGCCCCGCTGACGACGCTGCCTTCCACGCCGCCCTGCAGGCGCCGCACTTTGGTGCCCTGGTGCAGTACCCCGGCAGCACAGGGGCCCTGGCCGACTGGCGCGATGCGGCCAGCCTGAGCCACCAGCAGCAGGCGCTGTTCATCGTTGCCACCGACCTGCTGGCCCTGACGCTGTTGACACCGCCCGGCGAATGGGGCGCCGACATCGTGGTCGGCAGCAGCCAGCGCCTGGGCCTGCCGCTGGGGGCCGGTGGCCCGCATGCGGCCTTCATGGCCTGCCAGGATGCCTACAAGCGCGCCCTGCCAGGGCGTCTGGTGGGGGTCAGCGTGGACAGCCAGGGCGCACCCGCCCTGCGCCTGGCACTCCAAACGCGTGAGCAACACATCCGCCGCGAAAAGGCCACCTCGAACATCTGCACGGCCCAGGTGCTGCCGGCCGTGCTGGCCAGCATGTATGCGGTCTACCACGGCCCCGACGGCCTGCGCCAGATGGCGCAGCGCATTGCCGGCCTGACTGCCACCCTGGCCCATGGCCTGCAGGCCCAAGGCCATGCCCTGGTCCACGACACGGCCTTCGACACCCTGACCGTGCGCGTGCCGCATGCTGCAATCAATATAGCTACCCGCGCAGAGCTGGCGGGCGTCAACCTGCGAAAAGTCTCTGAATCCGCGCTGGGCATCTCGCTGGACGAGACCAGCACCCCGGCCGATGTGGCCCTGCTGCTGCGCCTGTTTGGCGCCACCGGCACGCCGGTGCTGGACGGCCAGGCCGCCCCATTGATCCCGGCAGCGCTGCAGCGCCACTCTCCCTATCTGACACACCCGGTGTTCCACCGCCACCGCAGCGAAACCGCCATGCTGCGCTACATCCGCAGCCTGTCGGACAAGGACCTGGCGCTGGACCGCTGCATGATCCCGCTGGGTTCGTGCACCATGAAGCTCAACGCCACCAGCGAGATGCTGCCCATCACCTGGCCGGACTTCGCCCACATCCACCCGTTCGCGCCGGCCGACCAGCAGCAAGGCTATGCCCTGCTGGACCAGCAGTTGCGCCAGTGGCTGTCGCGCATCACCGGGTATGCCGACGTGAGCCTGCAGCCCAACGCCGGCTCGCAGGGCGAATACGCCGGCCTGCTGGCCATCCGCGCCTGGCACGCCGCCCAGGGGCAGCCCCAGCGCACCATCTGCCTGATTCCGTCCAGCGCCCACGGCACCAACCCGGCCAGCGCCCAGATGTGCGGCATGCAGGTGGTGGTGGTGGCCTGCGATGCGCAGGGCAACGTCGACATGGCGGACCTGCAGGCCAAGTGCGAGGCGCACAGCGACCGGCTGGCCTGCATCATGATCACCTACCCCAGCACCCATGGCGTGTTCGAGGACGCCGTGCGCCCGCTGTGCGACCTGGTGCACCAGCACGGCGGCCGCGTCTATGTGGACGGCGCCAACATGAACGCCCTGGTCGGCGTGGCGGCGCCCGGCGCCTTCGGCGGCGACGTCAGCCACCTGAACCTGCACAAGACCTTCTGCATTCCGCACGGCGGTGGCGGCCCCGGCGTGGGCCCGGTCTGCGTGGCCGCCGATCTGGTGCCCTACCTGCCCGGGCACCCAGCCAGCGCCACGGCCAGCCCGGTGGGCGCGATCTCGGCCGCACCGTATGGCAATGCCTCCGTGCTGCCGATCAGTTGGATGTACATCCGCATGATGGGCGTGCACGGCCTGCGCCATGCCACGGAGACGGCCATCCTCAACGCCAACTACATCAGCGCCCGCCTGCAAGGCCACTACCCCACGCTGTACACCGGCCCTGGCGGGCTCGTGGCGCACGAGTGCATCCTGGACCTGCGCCCCCTGAAGGACAGCAGCGGCGTCACCGCCGAGGATGTGGCCAAGCGCCTGATCGACTATGGCTTCCACGCACCGACCCTGTCCTTCCCCGTGCCCGGGACCCTGATGGTGGAGCCCACGGAAAGCGAGCCGCTGTCGGAGCTGGACCGCTTCATCGACGCGATGCTGGCCATCCGCGAGGAAATCCGCCAGATCGAACGCGGCGACTGGACCCGGGACGACAACCCGCTCAAGCACGCCCCGCACACTGCCGCGCAACTGCTGCAAGAGCCCTGGCCGCACGCCTACAGCCGCCAGCAGGCCGCTGGCCAGACCGCACTGGCGCACAAGTATTTTCCGCCAGTGTCGCGTATCGACAACGTCTATGGCGACCGCAACATAGTGTGCACCTGCCCTCCGCTGGCGGCTTACCTGAGCTGATCCCCAGTCCTCTGGGGGTTTCCCGTCGTGCCCTTCACGGAGGGCGCTTACACTGCGCCTCCACGTCCCGCTGCCGGTGCTGCCGCCCATGAGTCGCCCAGACCTTTCCTTTCTGATCACCCGCGAAGCAGACGCTTCCACGCCCGTCCAGGATTTGCTGCCCGAACTGGACCCCGCCGCGCTGGATGTGCTGCCAGCGCTGCAGGTGAGCGAGGAATCGCTGAGCGACGACCCGCTGGCGGCCCTGATCGCCGAGCTGCGCAACTACCAGAACGAGCTGGAAATCCAGAACAAGGTGCTGGATTACAGCCAGGCTGTGGCCGAGAGTGCCTCGGAGCGCTTCGAGGCCCTGTTCTCCAGCGTGCCCCTGCCCCTGCTGGTGCTCGATGAGCATGACATGGTCATCCAGGCGAATGCCATGGCGCACAACGCCTTCCAGGCCGAAGGCCATGACCGGCTGTTTGTCTCCTTCATGCCGCTCGTCAGCCCCGCCGACAGCGACCGCGTGGCCGAGGGTTTTGTGCTGGCGCGCCAAGCCGGGCGCAGCGAAGTGCAGGAAGTGGTCTTCAGCCTGGGCAACGGCGAGCAGATGCAGGGCGACCTGCACATCGCCTGTATCCAGATTCCCCAGCGCGAAGGCCCAACCATCGCGCAATTCATGTGCGCCCTGGTGGACCAGGGCCCGCTGCTTGCCGAACGCCAGCAACTGCAGCAGCGCAACGACCAGCTGCATGCCAGCGAACGCCGCCTGGAATCGGTGATCAACAGCTCGCTGGACGCCATCATCTGCGTGGACCAGAACCAGTGCATCACGGTTTTCAACCCCACGGCGGCGGCCTTGTTCCTGTGCCCGGCCACGGATGCCCTGGGCAGCAAGCTGTCGCGCTTCCTGCCGGATGCCGTGCACGCCCTGGAATTCGCTCCCCTGACCACGCAGGCCATGCTGGGCGAGATGACCGCCCTGACCGCCACGGGCAAGACCTTGCCGGTGGAAGTGGGCATGTCCTTCGAGCGCCTGTCCGATGGCGAGATCACCACCGTCTTCGCCCGCGACCTGACCAGCCGCAAACGCGCCGAGGCCCAGCGCAGCGAACTGGAGCTGCAACTGCGCGAGTCGCACAAGATGCAGGCCCTGGGCACCATGGCCGGCGGGATTGCCCATGACTTCAACAACATCGTGGGGGCCATCCTGGGCAATGTGGAGCTGGCCAAGGCCGATTGCAGCCACAACCCGCAGGCCATGGAAAGCCTGCTGGAGATCGAGAAAGCTGGCCGCCGGGCGCGCGATCTGGTGCGCCAGATCCTGACCTTCAGCCGCAACGAGCCGCCCAAGCGCTATGCGGTCCGCGCCTCAGAGGTGATGCGCGACACCGAGCGCCTGCTGCGTGTCACCCTGCCACCCGCGATTGAGCTGCAGGTGGATGCCCCCCCGGAGCTGCCCCACATGCTGGCCGACCCGACCCAGGTCGAGCAGGCGCTGTTCAACCTGACCACCAACGCCGTGCACGCAATTGGCGACAACCGCGGGCTGGTGCGCATGGAGGCCACGCTCAGCATGTCGGAGCAACGCCTGTGCGAACGGCTGGGCCTGAGCCTGGGCGACTACATCGCCATCACGGTGCAGGACAACGGCCCCGGCATGTCGCCCGAGACCCTGCAACGCATCTTCGAACCATTTTTCACCACCAAGCCCGTGGGCCAGGGCACCGGCCTGGGTCTGGCAGTGGTGCACGGCGTGATGCGCACCCATGGGGGCGCGGTGGACGTCACCAGCAAACTCGGCCAGGGCAGCGCGTTCACCCTGTACTTCCCGGTCAACCTCCTGGCCTCCACCCCGACGGTGCCACCGCCGCGCTTTGCCACCTCGCACATCTGCACGCTTCCCCCGGCCCACGCTGCCGCCACCGTGCAAGAGCGCCCGCATGTGATGTATGTGGACGATGACCACGCCCTGGTCTCGCTGGTGCAGCGCCTGCTGCGCCGCCGCGGCTACCAGGTGTCGGGCTTCCTGGATCCGCGCGAAGCCACGGCCGCCCTGGAGCAGAACCCGCATGCCTACGACTTGCTGGTGACCGACTACAACATGCCCGGGTATTGTGGGGTGGATCTGGTGCGGGACTCCAAGCGCATCCGCCCGGACCTGCCCGTCGCGCTGGCCTCCGGCTATGTCACCGCCGAGATCGAGGCCCAGGCCCTGGACGCCGGGGCCCTGGCCCTGATTCACAAACCGAACGATGTGGACGAACTGTGCGAGACGGTGGACCGCCTCCTCCACCAAAAGCCCTGATGACTGTTGTTGCGCCCCGTCCTTCTTGTCTGTATGAAGACGAGCACCTGCTGGTGCTCGACAAGCCCTCCGGCCTGCTGAGCGTCCCAGGCCGCGGCGAGGACAAGCAGGACTGCCTGATCCACCGCGCGTTGCAGCACTGGCCCGATGCCCTGGTGGTCCACCGCCTGGACATGTCCACGTCGGGCCTGGTCATTCTGGCGCGCACCAAGACAGTGCAAAGCGACCTGGGCAAAGCGTTTGCCGCACGGGAAGTGCACAAGCGCTACACCGCCGTGGTCTTCGGCCAGGTCGCTGCGCCCGAACAGGATTGGAGCATGGTGGATGCCCCGTTGGTGTGCGACTGGGAGCGCCGCCCTTTGCAGATCGTGTGTCCAGCGACCGGCAAGCCCAGCCAGACCCGCTACCAGGTGCATCCCGACCAGCGCGGAATTCCCCCGCACAGCACCAGGCTGTGGCTAGAACCCATCACTGGCCGCTCCCACCAGTTGCGGGTGCACATGACCCACATCGGTCACCCGATGCTGGGCGATGCCTTGTATGCCCCTGCGGACGTCGTCGCCATGGCCCCCAGACTGCTGCTGCACGCGACCACGTTGCAGTTCCAGCACCCGGTATCCGGCAGCCCGTTGCAGGTTCAAAGCCCGGCTCCGTTTTGAGCACCCGGGCTTACCCCATGCCACAACAGCAAATTCTAAATAAGCGACCACGCGCGCATTAATCTTGATTCTCCGCAGCGATTTGCAAACTTTCCCTCTGCGCGCAGCGCCATAGAGACAAACCCGGTTGCGCCTTTTGCTAGCAAATTTTTAAGCTTGGCACCTCGCGCATCAGGCATGCAATTTGCAGCTATCCCTCAAGGGCATGCAAATGCCGGATGCAAAACCAACCAAGAGGACATACAACCATGCGTGCTTCGTTTCAATTGAAAACCATCGTGGCAACCCTGGGCCTGCTGGGCGCAGCCGTCACCAGCCAAGCCTACGCACAAAACATCAAGTTCGCCATGGTGATCCCAACCACCGGTCCGCTGACCCAGTACGGGGACATGGTGAAGGAAGGCGTCTCGACCGCCGTGGAACAAATCAACGCGGCCGGCGGCATCAATGGCAAGAAGATCGAAGTCACCACCGTAGACGATGCCTGCGAACCCAAGCAAGGCCCTGTGGCTGCCAACCGCGTGGTCAACAGCAAGATCGGCTACATGATCGGCCCAGTCTGCTCCGGCGCTGCGATTGCCGCAGCCCCCATCTATGACAACGAAGGCGTGGTGGTGGTGACCCCTTCGGCCACGTCGCCCGCGCTGACCGAAGGCAAGAACTTCCATTACATCTTCCGCACCATCGGTCGCGACGACCAACAAGGTCCTTCCGCCGCCAAGTTCATCATCGAAAAGGCCAAGCCCACCAAGGTCGCCGTGCTGCACGACAAGCAGTCGTATGGCCAGGGCATTGCCTCGTCCGTGCGCGACCAGCTGCAAAAGGCCAAGGTCAACGTGGCCCTGTTTGAAGGCATCAACGCCGGCGACAGCGACTACTCTGCCATCATCACCAAGCTCAAGAGCGCGGGCGTTGACTTTGTCTACTACGGCGGCTACCACCCCGAAATGGGCCTGCTGCTGCGCCAGGCCAGCGAGCAAGGCCTGAAGGTGCGCATGATGGGCCCTGAAGGCGTGGGCAACCCTGAAGTCAATGCGATTGCCGGCAACGCCGTCGAAGGCATGCTGGTGACCCTGCCTGCCGACTTCTCCACCAACCCCAAGAACGCGGCCATCGTGAAGGCGTTCCAGGACAAGAAGCGCAATCCTTCGGGCGCGTTCCAGTTGACCGCGTATGCGGCAACGCAGGCGATCGCCGAGAGCATCAAGGCCGTGGGTGACGATCCCAAGAAGGTGGCCGACCACCTGCACAAGGCGACCATCAACACCGTGATCGGCCCTGTGTCCTGGAACAAGCAAGGCGACCTGAACGCATTCGACTTCCAGATCTTCCAGTGGCACAAGGACGGCAGCAAGACGCCTGCGACCAAGTAATCCGTAGCCACTGACCAAGCCCACACCACAGCGCTTTGCACCAAGCCTGTGGGCTTTTCAGTTCAACACGGGTATTGCTGCGCCCTTCAATTTAGTTAGGCCTTTGCGCACATGAACGACTTTCTCCCCCAACTGCTACAGCAGCTTTTCAACGGTCTCTCACTCGGGGCCATCTACGCCTTGATCGCCATCGGCTACACCATGGTCTACGGCATCATCGGCATGATCAATTTCGCTCATGGGGACATCTACATGATTGGTGCCTACGTGGGGCTGGTGACCCTGTCGGCCGTCGGCATTCAGGGCACCGTGCCCATCTGGATGGTGATCGGCCTGATGCTCATCGTGGCCGTGGTCATCACCGGCATCTATGGCTTTGCCGTCGAACAGGTGGCCTACAAGCCGGTGCGCAGCAGCCCCCGGCTGGTGGCACTGATCTCCGCGATCGGTATGTCCATCTTCTTGCAGAACTGGGTCGCCCTGGGGCAGGGTGCGCGCGACATGGCCGTGCCTTCGCTGCTGCCTGGTGCTTTCCAGTTTGAGATGGGCAGCGGATTCGAGGTATTCGTGCCCTACACCCGCGTGCTGATCATTGCCGTGGCGGTCGTGCTGATGATTGCCCTGACCCTGTACATCAAGCACTCGCGCATGGGCCGTGCCTCGCGCGCCTGCTCCCAGGACATGCACATGGCCAGCCTGCTGGGCATCAACACCAACCGCGTGATTTCGTTCACTTTCATCCTGGGGGCAATGCTGGCGGCCGTGGGCGGCGTACTGATTGCCCTGGCCGTGGGCAAGCTCAACCCCTTCATCGGTTTTCTGGCTGGCATCAAGGCTTTCACCGCCGCCGTGCTGGGGGGCATCGGCAGCATCCCCGGCGCCATGCTGGGTGGTGTGATCCTGGGCGTCGCCGAGACCCTGGCGGCTGCCTACATCTCCTCCGAGTACAAGGACATCGTGGCATTCAGCCTGCTGGTGCTGATCTTGCTATTCCGCCCCACAGGTCTGCTGGGCAAGCCTGAAGTGGAGAAAGTCTGATGCAACGCCTTCTCCTGAACCTGGGCCCGGCCCTGATGGCAGCCGTCATCACCGCCGTGGTCGTCACTCCCATCTTTGGTTTGCAGTTGCAGCGCGTCGGCGGCCGCATGACGCTGGAGCCGCACTGGAACTACGTCCTCGGCGCCGCTGTGCTGGTGTTCGTGGTGCAACTGCTCAAACCCGCCCTGCGCGGTGCCACCCAGGGCCTGCGCATGCCCAGCCTGCCGGCACTGACGCCCAAGCTGCGCAATGCCCTGGTGTTCGCCGCCTTGCTGATGGCCGTGTCCTGGCCCTTCTTTGCCGGACGCAACGCCGTGGACATCGCCACCCTGGCGATGATCTACATCATGCTGGGCCTGGGCCTGAACATTGTGGTGGGCTTTGCCGGCCTGCTGGACCTGGGCTTTGTCGGCTTCTATGCCGTTGGCGCCTACACCTACGCCCTGCTGTTCCACTGGGCAGGCTGGAGCTTCTGGGAGGCCCTGCCACTGGCAGGTGCCGCCTCGGCCATGTTCGGCTTCGTGCTCGGCTTTCCTGTGCTGCGACTGCGCGGTGACTACCTAGCCATCGTGACGCTGGGCTTTGGTGAAATCATCCGCCTGCTGCTGATCAACCTGAACGACTGGACCGGTGGCCCTGACGGGATTTCCGGCATTCCCAAGCCCACGGTGCTGGGTCTGGAAATGACACGCAATCCGAGCGTCGAAGGCGCCACCACCTTCCACCAGTTCATGGGCTGGGAGTTCAGCTCCGTGCACATGGTCATCTTCCTGTACCTGATGGCACTGATGCTGGCAGTGGTGACGCTGTGGATCTCCAGCCGCCTCATCCGCATGCCCATCGGCCGCGCCTGGGAAGCCCTGCGCGAGGATGAGATCGCCTGCCGCTCGCTGGGGCTCAACCCCATGCACATCAAGCTGTCCGCGTTCACCCTGGGGGCCATGTTCGCAGGCTTTGGGGGCGCGTTCTTCGCGGCGCGCCAAGGCATCGTGAACCCCGAATCCTTCACCTTCATTGAGTCGGCCCTGATTCTGGCCATCGTGGTGCTGGGAGGCATGGGATCGCAGCTGGGAGTGATTGTCGCGGCCATTTTGATCACCGTGCTGCCAGAGCTGGCCCGCGAGTTCTCCGAATACCGCATGCTGATCTTCGGCCTCGTCATGATCCTGATGATGGTGTGGCGCCCCCAGGGACTGTTCCCGGTCACGCGCAACCATGTGAAGGTGCCCGCCAAACGCAGCGCCTGACCCCATCTATCCCATGCACTCTTTGAAGAAAACACTCCAGCATGCCTAGCAGTCATTTGTTGGACGTCAAGGACCTGAGCATGCGCTTTGGCGGCTTGCTTGCGGTCGATGGCGTCAGCCTCGAATTGGGTGAGAAGCAGATTCTCGCCATCATCGGCCCCAACGGGGCCGGCAAGACCACGGTGTTCAACTGCATCAGTGGTTTCTACAACCCCACAGGCGGCAGCATCCTGCTGCAGAACGCCAGCATTGCCGGTCTGGGCAGCCACACGGTCGCCCGCAAGGGCGTCGTGCGCACCTTCCAGAACGTGCGGCTGTTCAAGAAGATGACGGTGCTGGAAAACCTGCTGGTGGCCCAGCACCAGAAAAACCGCGCCTCCGTCCTGGCCGGCCTGTTCAACACCCCCAGCTTCCGTCGCCAGGAAGCTGAGTCCATCGAGCGCAGCCTGCACTGGCTGGACTACATGGGGCTGCGCGATTTCGCGAACCGCGAAGCAGGCAATCTGGCCTATGGTCACCAGCGCCGCCTGGAAATCGCGCGCTGCATGATCACCGAGCCCAAGGTGCTGATGCTGGACGAACCCGCCGCCGGCCTGAACCCCCAGGAAAAGCTTGATCTGCAAGCCCTGATCCGCCAGCTGCGCGACCAGTACGGCGTCGCCATCCTGCTGATCGAGCACGACATGGGCCTGGTCATGGGTGTCTCCGAACGCATCACCGTCATGGAATACGGCAAGCCGATTGCCCATGGCACGCCGGAGGAAGTCAGAAACAATGAACGGGTCATCAAGGCCTACCTGGGAGAGGCATGATGAGCACACATCCACCGATGCTGGAGCTGGACAGCATCAGCACGCATTACGGCTCGATTTGCGCCGTCAACAAGGTGTCGCTGCATGTCAACAAGGGCGAAATCGTGAGCCTGATCGGCTCCAACGGCGCCGGCAAGACCTCGCTGCTGATGACGGTATGCGGCAATCCCCGCGCCTCCAGCGGCACCATCCATTTCGAAGGCGAGGACATCACCAGCCTGCCCACGCACCACATCATGCAGCGCGGGATCGCCGTCTCCCCCGAGGGGCGGCGCATCTTCCCGGACCTCACCGTCACGGAGAACCTGCAGATGGGGGGCTTCTTCCTGAACAAGCACGACATTGAAGCGGGCATGGACCACGTGTTCCACCTGTTCCCACGCTTGAAGGAGCGTGCGGCACAGCGCGCAGGCACGATGTCGGGTGGCGAGCAACAGATGCTGGCGATTGGCCGTGCGCTGATGTCCAAGCCGCGTCTGCTGTTGATGGACGAGCCCACCCTGGGCCTGGCGCCGCTGATCATTGCGCAGATCTTCGACATCATCCAGACCATCCGCAGCCAAGGTGTCACGGTGTTCCTGGTGGAGCAGAACGCCAACCGCGCCCTGCAGATTGCCGACCGCGGCTACGTGCTGGAAACCGGGCGGCTGGTGCTGGAAGACACCGGTGCCAACCTGCTGCGCAACGACGCCGTGCGCAAAGCCTACCTGGGCGGTTGATCGCCCCTCTGAGGTTTCATGCGCCGGATGGAGCCGCTACGATACGGCGCATGAAACCTCAGCTTTACATCCTGACAGGCAGCTCGCGCGGCATGGGCCTGTCCATGGCCCGGCAGATCCTGCGCCAGGGCCACCACCTAGTGGGCATTGCGCGCCACCGCAACGCAGACCTGGACACCACGGCCCGCGAAGGCCACGCCACGCTGCTGCAATGGCAGCACGATCTGGCAGCACCACAGCCTGCGGCCCAACAGTTGAAAGACTGGCTCCGCGCGCAATCACCCGGCGACTACGCCCGCGTGGTCCTGATCAACAACGCAGGGGTCATCCCCCCCATCGCCCCGCTGGCAGACAGCGACTGGAATGCGATTGCCCAGGCCCTGCGTGTGGGCCTGGAAGCCCCAATGCTGCTGACCGCCGCGTTCCTGCAGGCTACCGAGGCCTGGGAGATTCCACGCCAGGTGCTCAACATCTCGTCCGGCCTGGGCCGCCGCGCCATCGCCTCGCAGGCCACCTATTGCGCCGCCAAGGCCGGGATGGACAACTTCTCGGTGTCCGTGGCTCTGGACGAAGCCCTCAAACCGAATGGCGCCAAAATCTGCTCGCTGGCCCCTGGCGTTATCGACACGGACATGCAACGCCAGTTGCGCAGCGCCTCCAGCCAGGCCTTCCCGGACGTGCAGCGCTTTGCCCAGTTGCACAGCTCAGGGGCACTGACGTCGGCCGACGAAGCCGCTGCACGGGTCCTGGCCTGGCTGGAGCGTGCCGACTTCGGCAATCCGGTGCTGGCCGATGTGCGCACCGCATAAGCACCGGCCTTGATGCACCAACAGCAGGCATTTTTTGCACGATCCGTCTTTTGAGAAGGATTCCAGCGCTAACATTCGGCTATCCCAAGAACCTGTTTGCGCTACGTGGGCCACACAGTGCTGCACCATCTGATCGGTGTCTGCAGCCAGTGATCAGTCTGCAGGCCACCCCTGCAGGCTGCGTGCAAACAGGCCGCTCACCCGGTACTCCATGCCTGATGGCCTGCACCCCGTGCCATCCAACGGCCCACAAATCTGCTTGAAAGCGGCTGGCTCGCTGTGCTTTGCGCCTCCAGCCGCAGTTTTGATGTCTGAGTTTTTTGGAGACCTTCATGTACCGCACACTGATTACCTGCACGACCCTGGCGTTGGCCGCAGGCGCTGCCGCCCCCGTGCTCGCACAATCAGCAGACCAATACCCCGGCAAACCCATCCGGCTGGTCATCCCCTTCCCCCCCGGCGGCGGTACAGACATCCTGTCGCGCGTGATCGCCAACAAGCTCACCGAAGCCACCAAGTGGACCATTGTTCCCGAGAACAAGGCCGGCGCCGGCGGCACCATCGGCATCACCGAGGCGGCCAAGGCCCCTGCCACAGGCTATGAAATGGTCATGGGCCAAAAGGACAACCTGATCCTCGGCCCCTACCTGTACAAGAACCTACCCTGGACCCCCACCAAGGACCTGACGCCGGTGGCCCACATTGCCTACACCCCGGTCATCATCGCCACCAGCGTGAATTCGCCCTACAAGAGCATTGCCGACGTGGTGGCCGCCGCCAAGGCCTCGCCCGCCAAGATCACCTACGGCTCGCCCGGCAACGGCACCAGCATCCACATTGCCGGTCACATGTTCGAAAAAGCAGCGGGCGTGCAGCTGACCCACGTGCCCTACAAGGGCTCGAACCCGGCGCTGATGGATGCGATTGCCGGCAACGTGGATCTGCTGGTCTCCTCCATCCCTTCGGCCATTGCACAGATCAAGGCCGGCAAGCTGCGCCCGCTGGCCGTGACCTCGGCCAAGCGGTCCACCTCGCTGCCCGATGTGCCCACCATGCAGGAACAGGGCATGAAGGGTTTTGATGTCAGCACCTGGTACGGCCTGTTCATGCCGGCTGGCACACCGGCCGACATCACGGCCAAGATGAATGCCGAAGTCAACAAGCTGCTGGCCAAACCCGAAACCCAGGAAGCCATCCTGGCCCAAGGCGCCGAGCCCAAGGCCATGAGCATTGCCGAGTTTGACAAGATGTACCGCGCAGACTTCGCCAACTCCAAGGCCGTGGTGGAAGCCTCGGGCGCCACCATCCAATAAACCACGCTGCAATTGCTGCGCTCCCTGGTCCAGCCTGGAGCGCAGCCCACCAAGCCCAACCTGCCGGTTGGGCTTTTTTTGTGGCACGAACTGCAGCCACCCCAGCCACACCCAGAACAAGCATGTGCCGCCCTCGGCGTGGGACCGACGTAATGGGTGCTGGCCCACGCCCCCATCAGACACCACCCGGCATCAGCTGGAGCAGCCCGTTGCCACCAAGCCGCTCAGGGCCTTCGATGGAGCCGGCATTCACCCCAATCCTGCGTCACAGGTAATTTGTAATGTTTGGTGACGCGCACGCGACTTGTGGCGTCCCACCTCCCTGTGCCCGTTGCACACCGTACAGCGTCTGCTCCTGCACGTTCGCGCTATCAACTTCCATAGCTGCCTGCGCTTTCCCCATCAGCGCCAGCACCACTTTTAATGCCTATCCTGTGGACAGGCTGCCGTCAGCGCACACCTACCCAGGCAAGGGCCCCGTCCGACGCATACGCGCATGGCGATGGCAGACCCCGCGGATGGCGGGTGTTACACGGGTTTAGCATGGGTCGTTACAAAAAACTTACAAGCTAGACTCAGACAGCTTTTTGGATAGCCCCACTTGATCTCAATCCTCAAACCAATAGCAGTAGCCCTCGACCAGCTGGAGGTGGCCATCTGCATTTTTGATGCAGAGGACAAGGCACTCGTTTGGAACGACACCTTTCTGCAGTTCTTTCCAGAGCATGCTGGCCACGTCCATGTCGGGGAAGACTACCGCGATAACCTGCGGCGTTTCTATCTGCAAAGGCTCTCGGCCGAGGAGTTGCCACAGATCGATCGCTACATCGAGGAAGGTGTGCTGCGGCACCGCAACCAGTTGCGGGCGTTTGAGTTTGACCACCACGACTACCGCGTGCGCGTGGCGTCCCTGCCACTGGGTGCCTATGGACGCGTCCGGCTATGGCGCAAAACGGCACCGCTGCTGACCGGCATGCAGGACCGCATCAATCCTGACACCAAGCCACTGCCCACACAAATCCTGCCAGACACAGCCATGGCACTGGAAAGCCTGGCGGACGGGATCTTGATGGTTGATGAGATCGGTCGTGCCATCTGGGCCAACCACGCATTTCTGGAGCTTTACGGGCTGCCCAGCACCGATGCGTTGAAGCTGCGCGATTTTGCACAGCTCTACACCCAGGCCTGGCAACACGAAGTCCCCACGGCGGAGTATGTCGCCAGCCTGGGTCTCCTCAAGGAACACCAGCGCTTTTCAGGCGCCCCCTACGTGCTGGCACTGCCCAACAACCGCTGGGTGCGCGTGGTGGAGCTGCGTGGCACCCAGACCAATGGCAGCAACTTTCTCTCCCATGTCGATGTGACGGAATCCCGGCAACAGCAGGAAGCCTTGAAGCAGCTCACCCAGCACCTGGAGTCGCTGGCGATCAAGGACGCGCTGACCGGCCTGGCCAACCGCCGCCGCTTCGATGAAGTGCTGGAGTCCGAGTGGCAGCGCGCGCACCGCTCCAAAACTCCACTGTCGCTGCTGATGCTGGATGTGGACCACTTCAAGCGCCTCAACGACACCCACGGCCACCCCTTTGGGGACGAAGTGCTCAAGCGCCTTGCCAGCATCTTGGCACACCGCATCCAGCGCACCGGCAGCCTGGTCGCACGTTATGGCGGCGAGGAGTTTGCGGTCTTGCTGCCGGACACCGATCTGCCCTCTGCCGCCAAGCTGGCGGAATTCATCCGGCAGCAGGTGGAAAACATGTCACTGGGCAACGAAAACACCGGCCTGGTGCGCATCACCATCAGCATTGGCGTCGCCTGCGCCAGCGGTACAGCCTTGACGGCATCGACCACCGCGCTGGTCGACATGGCCGACCGCGCCCTGTACCAAGCCAAGCGCAGCGGGCGCAATCAAGTGGCAGCGGCCACGCCCTAGGCGCCCCGGCCCCCCCTGCTTTTTGCATCCACCTTGAACGGGTTGGCGCGCTGCAACTCATCGACATAGCCGTCAACAGCCACCGTCTCCCGCTGCAGGAAGTGGTCGATGGCCGCGGCAAACCGGCGGTCAGCCACCCAGTGGGCCGAAAACATCTTCACCGGCAACAGCCCGCGGGCCATCTTGTGTTCGCCCTGGGCCCCTCCCTCAAAAAATTCAAGGCCGTGCTGAATGCAGTAGGCAATCGATTGCATATAGCAAGTCTCGAAGTGCAGGCCCTTGACGAACTCCGTCGTGCCCCAGTGGCGCCCATACAGGGTCTTGCCCTCACGCACATTCAGCGCCACCGCCACCGGTGCCCCGTCACGTTCCGCCAGGATCAGCACCAAGTCCAACACACGCTCCGCATGGGCCCGGAGAAAGAACTCCAGGCACAGATAGGGCTGCGACCAATGCTCGGTATAGGTATTGACATAGCAGGCATAGAAGAACTCCAGGTGCTCCCGCTGCAGCTGTGCGCCCTCCAACCACCGGTAAGTGATTCCGGCACTGGTCACATACCGGGTGTCTTGCCGCAGCTTCTTGCGCTTGTCCTGGGAGAGTCGGGCCAGGAAGTCTTCAGTGCATGTGTAGCCGTCGTTCCGCCAATGGAACTGCACGTTTTCGCGCAGCATGAAGCCAGCCTCAACCAGGGCTGCCCGGTCCTGCGGCGCGGTGAACAGCACATGCGCCGAAGAGGCATGCACGACGTCGCACGCCGCCGCCAGCTCGTGCGCCAAGGCACGGCGCGCAGCCTCATCCTTGGCCAATAGCCTGGGACCTTGGACGGGCGTAAACGGAACGGCCACCACCAGCTTGGGGTAATAGGACAGACCATGCGCCTCAAACGCCTGGGCCCAGGCCTGGTCAAACACAAACTCCCCACGGGAGTGGGTCTTGAAATAGCTGGGGGCTGCTGCCACCAAGACGCCCTCCTCGTACAGCAGCAAGTGGCGGGCATGCCACCCGGTCTTTGCGCCGACACAGCCCGTTGTTTCCAGCAGCTGAAGAAATGCGTGGCTGGTGAATGGATGGCCACCGGCCAGTACCTGCCACGCGTCTTCTTCGACATGGCCAAGCGCATCCACCCAGCTCGCCGTATACCGCCCTTTTTGAGTCATGCCGTAGTCTGGCACAGGCCCACCTATCCCACAGATGCTGCGTGATTTGCAGGGCCGCCCGCGTCTCTGGGCATAGCTTTCGCACACAGCATTGCATGGCGAACCTCCGCGCAAGCCATCGTGCACTGCGAGTTTCCACACGCCAGCGTGCCCGTTTGCAGCAACGGAGACTTGACATCACCCAGACACCTGAGCCCTGAGGGCATTGCGACCCTACACAAGAAAAGAAAGGCCATGCCTTTGCACCGAATACTGTTATAGTTGCGGCCAATTTGCTGCAACGCAACAACTTATACAGCACACCAAAGTGCAGCGCCCCAAGCGCAACCCACATCGCACCAGACGATTTTCAACTCCTTGTTTTCAATGACTTCTGGTTGTCATTGAGAAATGACCAAGCATGCCGCTGCAGCTTGGATCCTACTTTCCGCACCCCAAAACGTATAAGCGGCTTGCTTTTGAGCCTGTTATTCGCGCGTCTGCCTAACCCAACGCGTCTCTCTTGATCCACTCTCCTGCTATCTCTCAAGTCATCGGCCGCTACGCACTCACGCCTGCCGCCGCAATGACCGCCAGCGGCTCTTACACAGCACCGCTTTCCATTCGCAGCGGCAAAGGCTCTTGCTCACACGACCGGGTGTTTCGCTTCATTCCCCTGTTTCGATCTCCTGCTGCCGCCATTCGCTATGCCATTGAGCAAGGCAAAAGCTATTTGCACCTGCCCGGCCTGCCCGACTGACAACCGAGCTTGCGGCGCTCCACACCCAAAGGCCAACCCGTACACGGGCGCTTTGCACCCTTTGATCCTTGGACATCTCCCAGGATCACCCCAACTTCATAGAGTTACACCATGACAACCAAACTGTACGTAGGCAATCTTTCTTACAACGTTCGCGACCACGATCTGGAGCAACAATTTGCCGAATTCGGTAATGTGACCTCTGCCAAGGTCATGATGGAGCGCGATTCCGACCGTTCCAAGGGTTTTGGCTTTGTTGAAATGTCGACCGAGCAAGAAGCGCAAGCTGCCATCCAAGGCCTGCATGACCAACCTCTGAATGGCCGCAACATGCTCGTCAACGTTGCACGCCCCCGCGAAGAATCCGGCGGCGGCTACCGCAGCAACAACGGCGGTGGCGGTTACCGCGGTGGCAATAACCGCTACTAAAAGCTCTTGAGGCTCTAGATCTCAAGGCCCCTGCCAGCACTTGCTGACAGGGGCTTTTTGTTGGCAGCCGACAAGCATCAAATGCCCAAAGAAAACCCCCTGCGGACTTTCATCCGCGGGGGCTGCGCTTGTAGCTACAGGTGCTTTAGCTGCGATCGCGAGCAATCGCCACGCTCAGCGCGCGCCCCTCGGTGGGCTGACCATTCAAGCCCTGCACTGCGGCTTGCGCCTCTTCTTCCGTGGACATCTCCACAAAGGCAAAACCGCGCGAGCGGCCAGTGTCACGCTGCAAGATGACCTGGGATGACAGCACCACGCCATAGTTGGTCAACAGCTTGCGCAGTGCATCGCTGTCGATCGAGAAGGCCAAGTTACTGATGTAGAGTTTGTTTTGCATAGGGTACTTTCAAGAAGGACGGACCTTTGTGCCAGGACAGCCCAAAAATCAACGGGGACGACGCTTGGGACCACCGGGGGTCGCGTTCATCCGCGTCTCGATGTGGCGGAAGGTCACCCGCCCTTTGTTCAGGTCGTAGGGCGACATCTCGACAGTGACCTTGTCGCCCGCCAAGACGCGAATCCGATGCTTGCGCATCTTGCCGCCCGAATAGGCAATCAGTTCGTGCCCGTTGTCCAGCTTTACGCGAAAGCGCGTATCGGGCAGAACTTCTTCCACCCGACCTTGCATTTCAATGAGTTCTTCTTTTGCCAAGGTGCCTCCAGATGAGTGGCGATAAACAGGTTTAGTTCAGTGCGTTGGCCAGCAGCATCGTGCGTGCCTGATCGAGCGCATAGCTGTTGGCCAGGCTCTCGCTGGTGAACTGCGGAATGAATCGGAAGACACGGTCATAGACACCGCGTCGGATAGATACCGATGCAGCAAACTGGCCGGATGCGTCGAGGTGACTGAAGGGTGTAACAACGTAGTTGCCCACCTGCTCTTTGATAGGTTTTTGCAGCATGGCATACGGACGGGCACGCCCTGCTTGTGAGCAATGTCCATCGAGTAAATAGGGAGACAGCGGACCCTGGTAGATCAGGGGCTGGGCAGATCGAACGAAGAAGAGATCTGCAGAGATTCGCCGGGAAGGGAGAGTGACAGTCGCACGCTTCTCAAAGAAGGGAACTACCAACGGCCAAGGGGCTACGGAGGTGTCAGACGTGCGCTAGAGGGGCGAAGAACAAATTTAGCGCGCGAGACCAGTATATGCCAAGTCGCGCAGCGCGCGGCACACACGACCGACCGCGCTGCGGCATTCAGGCCTATATGCCTGCGCCAGTTTCAGACAGCTCGCAGCCAGCAGGCCACGTCACAACAGGCAACTGCTCAAAGGCTGGTTTGGCAAACAGATAGCCCTGGAAGTAATGCACCCCCATCGCGCACAACGTGTGGTACTCGGCATCGGTCTCCACACCTTCCGCAATCACTTCGATCGACAGTGCCTGGCACACGTCCAGAATGCCTTGGACGATGGCACGACGAACAGGGTTGGTGTCGATCTGGCGCACCAACTCCATGTCCAGCTTGATGATGTCGGGCTGGAACTCAGCAAGCAGGTTGAGGCCGGCGTAACCCGCACCGAAATCATCGATTGCCGTCTTGAAGCCGCGCCGGCGGTACTCCTGCATGATGCGCTTGAGGTGGTCTTTGTCAACCACGCGCGCGTTCTCGGTGATTTCAAAAATAAGGTGGCTGGTTGGAAACTGGTGCTGCTGCGCCGCTTCCAAGGTGGTGCGAATGCAGGCTGCAGGCTCGTATACGGCGTTCGGCAAAAAATTGATGCTGACATGGCAGGGGACGCCCAGACGTGCTGCCAAACTCACAGCCTTGACGCGGCAGGCCTGATCGAACTGGTAACGGTTGTCCGCATTCACCTGACTCAGAATCTGCCCCGCGCCGCTGCCATCCAGCCCACGCACCAGGGCCTCGTAAGCAAAAACGGTTTGATCACGCACGTCCACGATCGGTTGAAAGGCCATACTGAATGCCAGGCCCAGCGGGGGACGGTCATGACAGCCTTTACAGGGCGGTAACGAAGACTTGGGTTGAAGAAGCATCGGCAGATGTTATCGCACCCAGCTCCTGTGCCTGTCGTGGGTCTGGCAACGCCCGCATCGTTTGTGCGTATGGCTGTGCCTGCTGCAAAACTTCAGAAAAACTGCGGGGTTGCACACTGATTGCAACAGCCATCCACCGCTCAAAAAATAGCGACGACAGCGGAACCTACACAGCCCACAACGGCAAGCCCGCTTCTTGCCAGGGCGACGCCACGCCACCAATCCAGCTGCGGGATAGGATGCTAGGCCCATGCCTTCAAGCTGGATCAGATTACGGTTGCGTGTGCACTAAAAATGCATGACGAAGCCGTACCTTTGCTGGCTGAAAGGGCG
>NZ_BBJR01000025.1 GCF_000739875.1 Comamonas aquatica NBRC 14918 | reverse complement strand
TTTGGGTGGCTGTCACAAGCTTCCAGGTCAGGCGCGATAGCAAAGCGGTTATGCAACGGATTGCAAATCCGTCTAGTCCGGTTCGACTCCGGATCGCGCCTCCAAAATGCGGGAATAGCTCAGTTGGTAGAGCGATACCTTGCCAAGGTATAGGTCGTCGGTTCGAACCCGATTTCCCGCTCCAATTTTAAAAGGGAAGCAGTAGCTTCCCTTTTTTTCATGTGTGTGCAGTCCGAAGCATGGCTGGAAGATCGGTTATGCTCGCGGGCTTGTAGCAGTGCCCCGGTGGTGAAATTGGTAGACACATCGGACTTAAAATCCGCCGCCTCTTAAAACGGCATGCCGGTTCGATTCCGGCCCGGGGCACCACGAACAATCAAGGCTGAAAAAGCCTGAACAGCACTCAAGCCCGCTTTCTCCTCTGAAAGCGGGCTTTTTTCTTGCCTAAACTGTCCTCTCTGTTCGTACCGAACGGCACCTAAAAACGGCGTAAATTACCCAATCGTTACGCAGGTTTTACGCATCGCATTACGCACGATGCTCTTGGAGAGGGGGGGCAGTGGCCTACTACAGAAAGCTCAAGACTGGTTGGCGCGCAGAGGTTGTGCGCGAAGGTGTGCGCAAGTCCGCCGTGCGGCCTACCAAGGCAGAGGCACAGGCCTGGGCTGTGGCCGAAGAAGCCGCCATCCTGGCAGGTGCACGCGGTCAATACCCCAAGCGCACTCTGGAAGAAGCAATCGATAAGTACCGGCAAGAGGTTGTCAGCAAGAAACCTGCTGATCGACAGCGCGCAGATAACCTGCGTTTGGATGCTTTGGTGCGTGATTTTCCCTGGCTCACAGGCAAAACATTCCATGAAATCAGCGGTGCCGACTTGGCCAAGTGGCGTGACACCCGCTTGAAAACGGTGCTTCCCAACACCGTGCTGCGTGAGGCACAGCTTTTCCGCCCTATCTGGACGATTGCTATCCGAGAGTGGAAGTGGGCCGGAGAGAGCCCGTGGAAGTCCATCAAGCTGCCGGCGAAGGGGTTTGCCCGAAAACGCACCAGCGCATGGACAGAGATCCGCTTGATGCTGCGTTCTGCTGGTGTGACGCGTGACACTGCACCACTGGCGCCAACACAAGAAACGGCATGGGCGATGTGGGTCTCCTTGCACACAGCCCTGCGCAGCGGTGAAATTCTGCGCATGAGCCGCAGCACAGTCGACTTGAAGCGAAAGATCTACACGCTTACCGAGCACAAGACCGCAGGGGTGGTTGGCGCTCGCAAGGTCCCGTTGACCACACGTAGCTTACGTCTGCTTCGCGTGCTGGATCAGGCAGCAGCAGCAGCCGGCCGTGACAACTATTTCACGATCAGCGATGACAGCAGGGACGTGCTTTATCGCAAGCTGCGTGATCGGGTCATGATCGATGGCCTTCACTTTCACGACCTGCGTGCCACGGCATTGACTTGGCTTGCTAAACGGGTGGACGTGATGACCTTGGCACGGATCAGTGGGCACAAGGACATCAATCTACTCTTCAACACCTACTATCGGGAAACTGAAGAGGACATAGCTGCCCGACTGTAATCGCGTCCAAGAGAAAGCCCGCGTTTGCGGGCTTTGCTGCTGCACTTATTCGATCGTCTAAATTTTGGCCATTAATGCACTGATTACATCTCTGGCCACTGGGGGGCATACAGCGTTGCCCAGCAAATGCACAGCTTGGTGGTGCTGCGGTGGCAGTTGGTAGTCGGCCGGAAAGCCCATGGCGGCTCGGCACTCGCAGGCCGTCAGCATTCGCATGCGCTCGCCATCAATAACGGACCATCGGTCCTTGGTAGTTATGGTTCCTATGGGACGCTGCAAGCTGCGGCCGGTGGCTCCGCTGCCACTGCCGTAATAGGGGGCTAGGAAGCGGTGTCCATGGGCTGCGCGTCCAGCGGCTACACGGGCCAAGGTGCGCGGCGACCTTCCTGGCTTGTCGATCACGCTCCAGCGGCCTGCGCCAAAGTCCACAAAGGTGCTGGCAGGCACCGGATCGCGCCGTTGAAGCTGCAGCTGCAGCGCTGCCTTGCTGCGCGTGGCCACGATGAACAGGCGCTCTCGGTGCTGCGGTACACCGTGGTCGGCAGCGTCAAGCACATGCGGGGCCAGCGTGTAGCCCAGCGCTTCCATGGCCGATTTCCACGCCGGATACAAGGCCCAGCCCATGAACTCTGGAACATTCTCTATGACTGCGCCTGCCGGTCGATGTTGTTCTGCGGCACTGACCACGGCCCAGGCCGTGCTGCGGCTTGCGTCGTGTTGTGGATTTCCATGGGCTTTGCCACGCGCAGGGCTGTGTCCCTGACAGCATGGGCTGGCCAGCAGCAGGTCGTGGGCTGGCACCTGGCTCCAGTCCGCTTGCTGCAGATCCTGACAGGCGTGGTCAGTCCCTGGGTGATTGGCTGCGTGGTACTTCACTGCCAGAGGCCAGTGATTTGCCGCCCAGACCACCTGGGCGCCAGCCATGGTGGCACCGGTACTGAAACCACCGGCGCCGGCGAAAAGGTCAACACAGCGCATCACTTACCCCCCATCCACTTCAGCACATCACTGGTGCGCCAGTAGCGCGTGCGGCGGCTGACGTTGATATAGGGCCTGGGAAAGTCCACCCGCTTGGTGACGCGGCTGGTGACGTGCTGGCGTGTGCAGCCCAGCAGCGCGGCAATGCCCGCGGTGTCCAGGCGCGGCACGCTGCTGGCCATGGTGCTGTGGGTGGTGGTTGCGGGTGTGGTGGTGCAGTTCATTGTTTTTACTCCTAACTTTATAGCTTTAAGCGCTTGATCAGCAGGCGCTCAGGCACTCTTCATCCAGTTTTTCACGGCGTGGCAGCGCTGGCTGTGCGGCCGCCAGCTGCTGCAGCTGCTCCTGCAGTACGTCTTCTTGCCGGGCGTGCTCATGCACTTGCAGGCCCAGGCGCTGGGCGATCAGGTATTCCAGGCTGGCGCCCTTGGATTGCTGCCAGCCGGGCAGCAGGTAGATGGCGTGGCAGGTCATGAGCTGGCTGACGCCCATGCGCATGTAGGCGTTCCAGGCGCAACTGGCATCCACGTGGGGCGGTGGGTTCTCGGCCGGGTTCTCTACGTGCCAGCCGCGGTTGCGCAGGCGCTCGGCCGCGTCGTTGAAGGCAGCGTGGTTGTTGTCTGGCAGCCCGGTCATGGGGCCGGCGATGTAGATGCGCTGGTGCGCGCATTCGTGCATCAGCCACATCTGCATGGTGCTGATGCAGCGGAATTCCTTGCCGCCGGCCAGAAAGCCGCCGAAGCGCTGGCACTCGTCCACCACCATGCGCTTGGCCATGCGCCAGCCGGTGAAGAAGCTCAGGAACAGCATGGCGGGCATCAGCACCGCGCGAAAAATCATCATGTACATGGCGGGCGCTCCGGGTCAGTGGGTGGGCTCTGTGATCTGGGCAGGCTGCTGCGTCAGGCGCTGCAGCACGTCCAGGGTGATGTGCAGCTCCTGCTCGCGGTTGGCCAGCGCGCGGCCGCGCACGTTCAGCCAGGCGTCGGGCGGCATCGTGGCCAGCTCGGCGGTCACCTGTGCGTGCTCAGCGGCCAGGCGCTGGATGACGGCGGGCAGCGTGGGTGCTTGGCATTCAGTTTTGATAGCTGTTGTCGCTTGCATATTCTTGGGTTTCACAGTTTTTGATATTGAATTCATTGCGTGGCGTGCGCTGATTGCTCTGTTTTCTGAATCAGTCCGGTGAACACCGCCTGCAATCCCTGCGTCAGTCGCCCCTGGCGGCGTCTGGCCGTTCCGTTGCGCTGGCGTTCGTAGCCGGCGCGGCAGGCTTTGCACCTGCACGACAGGCCGTCGCTGTTGCCGGGCTCACGGTGAAAAAATTCCGTATCGGCTGGCCAGGCTTCGCCGCAGGCGTTGCAGACCTTCTCCGGGGTGGCGATGGCGGTGGTCATTGCGCGCAGGCCTTGCGGTGGATGGGCAGCACCACGGCGGCTGGTGCCAGCTCCAGCTGGGCCTGGGCTTCGGCTTCCTGCGCCTTGACCGCGTCGCGTGCGGCTTTGGCCTGGGCGCGGCGGATCTCGGCAAAGCGCTTGGCCAAGTTGGTGCTGTTGGACGGCGTGTACTTGAAACCGTGCGCCGGATTGAGTGCGCTTCGGCTGGGTTCGGTGCGTTTTGCAGGCATCGGTCAGTCCTCCTGGGGGCTTCAGGTCAATAAAAAGGGATGGGGGAGGGGCCGATGGAGCGCCATTCGGCGTCTGTTCGGCCAGGGAAACCGGGTATGCAGTCCTCGGCCTCGTGGCGGCCGCGGCCTAAAGCGGCCCTGCGCAGCTCGCCTGTCAGACGGGCTCTACAGTTATTGAAACCAGTCCAAGCGCGCGGCATGGCCGCGCGTGCCTCGCCGATGGCGAGGGAACGCCCCGCATCGCTATCGGTGCAGGCTTCCGGGTCGAATGTCTCGGTCTCTGCGGCCACCGGCGTCCATGCCATGCGGCGGCTCACCAGCCACTGGCCACGGCGGGTTTGCAGACCCACCACGCGGCCCACGGTCAGGGCCTCGCCGTACTTGTTCACCTGGCCAGGGGCCACCGGGCGGTGCGCCATCTTCAGGTGCCACTGGCCACGGCCCAGGCAGTGCCCGCCCATGGCTTCCATGTACACGCGCCAGTTGGCCTGTGCGTTGCCTTGCTTGTGGCAGGCCACCCAGGCGCGTTGCGTGGTCTGGTCGCCGTCACGGTGCAGGCCGTCGATCTGGTCCTGGCCCACGCGGCGCAGCTCACGCCACACGCACACGCTGGGCATGCCGATGGCCTGGAACTGGCGGATGCCCCAGCACGCGGCCCAGGCGTCCACGCGGCGGTGGCCGGGCATGTCGTTTTGCTCCACATCCCACAGCTGGCCCTGCACCACGTCCAGGTGGTCGGCCAGGGCGGCATGGCCCACGCTCTTGGCGATGTACTTGGCCACATAGCCCGCAGCGCCGCCGCCCACCATGCGCTTGATGTTCACGCGGTTCTTTTCTGCGCCGCGTTCCTCGCCGTCCTCACTCAGCCACCAGGCGCGAATCGCCATTTCGATGTACTGGGCCTCCATCTCGGATTCGGCCCACACCAGGGCGTGCCAGTGCGGCGTGGCATCGTGGTGGGGCTCGGCCACGCGGATGCCGTACATGTTCACCTTCTGGGTGTTCAGGTGCGAACGCACCCGCGCCCACATCGTGCGCAGCCACATCTGCGCATCGCGCGGCGTGCTCACGCCGTCATATTTCGGGTTGGGGCGGGGGCGGCCACCGCTGCCCAGCGTCACCGGGTGGAAGCGGCTGGGCGCCGTCAGCGTCAGGAACAGGCCCACATGGTTGCGCGTATCGGCGTACTCTTCGGCGCCGCGGATGCGCGTCATCAGCTCCCCGCCGCGAATCACCGGGTTGGACGGCGACAGGGCGGCCAGCTCGGACAGGGTCCACACCTGGCCCGCCTCGTTCTTGAACAGGCTGCGCTTCAACGCATTGGCGTTGCGCTCGATCTGCGCTTCGCGGCGGCGCACCGTGTGGTCACTGGCGTAGCCGCCTTGCTGGCGGTTCACCACGCCCAGGCGCACGGCCCCGGCTTCCACCACGCGGGTCACATGCTTGCGCAGCAGGCGCCGCCACCAGCTTTCATCGTGGGCGCGCAGCACATCGGGCTCACCCTTCAGCGCATGGGGCTCACGCACACCCAGCATGCGCAGCAGCAGGCGCACCACATCCAGGCGGGCCGACACCTCCACGGATTCCGCCTGCACGGCGGCGTCCAGCTCCTGCGCTTCCTGCACCATGCGCTTGGCCATGGCGCAGATTTCCCAGTCGCTCAGGTTCCAGCTGCTGGCCTTGCCAAAGCGTTCATCAAACTCCCGGATGGCCTGGATGGCGTCCCACGACTGCAGCCACAGCGGTGGCGGGTCTTGGGCATCGCCCAGCAGGCGGCCCAGGCCGGCCGACTTGATCGGCTGGCACCACTGTGGCGGCACCGCGCGCATCAGCGCATCCAGGGCACGCTTGACCATCCAGGGCGCAGGCTTGGCGCGCTGCCAATCCTTGAGCGATGCCGTGGGCAGCGTGCGGGCTGGGGAGATGGGCTTGCGGGCCATGGTCACTGCACCCGGCTGCACAGCGCAGCCAGGCCCACAAAGGCGCGCTTGGCCGCGCGGATTTCCGACTTGATGGCGCTGCGCTCGGGCGGCGTGAACTCGCGCCAGGCACGGGTGGCCAGGGTCTGCAGATCACCGTCCAGGCCCGCCAACAGCATCAGCATCACGCGCTGCTCATGGGCAATGCGCGACCATTCCTTGGCCTCACCGTCATGCCAGCGGCCTGCGCTGGCGTTGCGCAGCAGCTCGTTGCGCAACTGCACCAGGTAGGCACGGTTTTCTTCCACGGTGTGTTCGATGGCTGGCTTGTTGCGCTTGGCCGCGCAGGCCACAGGCGGCTTGGCAGCTTTCAGCGCCTTGCCCGCTTGGCGCAGCGCAGCCATGCGGGAGGCCTGTGGGTTGACGGCCTGGGCCTTGTCAGCCATGGGCCACCCCCATGCACACCACGGTCATGCACCAGCCGGCACCAAAGGCGGTTTCCACCTCGGCCACCGCCTGGGCGCGGCTGGTGGCCAGCACGCGCATGCGGCGGAGGCGACGCCCGGCGTCGATGTGGGTAATGCGGTACAGGCTCATGCTGCACCGCCTTGCTTGTCGTACACCGCGCGCAGGTAACCGGCGTACTCGACCATGTTTTCCAAAAGCAGGACGCGGCTGTCATCAGCGCCTTTGAATGGCAGTCCTGCATCACGGCAGGCGCAGCTGTAGGCATTCAACGCATCGCAAGCCTTATCCAAGGCATCAGCCAAGCGGATGGCTTTCTTTTGCACGGCGATCATCTTCTTGCTCATGCTGCACCCCCAGCCTTCCACACCAGCTTCAGCGGCTCCACGGGGTGCAGGAATTCCTTCTTGCACTTGTCCCACTTGGCCTTGCGCGCCCACATGTGTGCCAGGTGCTCAAAGCGCATACCGAAGTCGTTGCGCCCGAACAGGTGGTTCAACCAGTCATGCACCTCCTTTTGCAGGTTGGCGTCGAACTCCAGCAGCACCAGGGCGTCGGCCAGGTGCTGGCTATCGAGGCACCGCAGCTCGTCCAGCTCAAAGGGAAAGCGGCGCGAGTTGTACAGGCTCAGCAGTAAGCGGGCCGCCACGCGTGCACCGCCGTGGCTGTGGCACCAGGCCAGATTGAAGAACTCGCAAAGCACCTGCAGCGGCTCTTTGTGGTGGGTGGCAAGCGTCATGGTCAAACCTCCGTGGGCAAAAAATGGCGTAAGCAATCCCGCAGGGCCTGCAAACAGGCTCTGTCGGTGGGGGTGTGAAAAAGGGAGAGGTCAGCGCGCTAGGCGCTGGTGGGGTCAGTCAGCGGGCGGCGCGCCCTGCATGAACAGGTCGCCCGTCACCGGGGCGGTGCTGCGGGTCACATGCTCAGAGGTGCCTGCATGGTCCAGCTGGGCGCGCAGCATGTCGCGGCGCACGTGGCTGGACAGGGGCAGGTTCACGCTGGGGTCTGGCGTGGCAGAGGGGGACAGGGTGCGGGAAATTTCCAGCGTGCCCACAAAGGTGTGGCCGCACTCTGGGTTCACGCAGCAAAACACGTACTGGCGCATCAGGGCCGTCATCTGCTCGCTGGTGCGGATCACGCTGGGGTGCCTGCAATGCGGGCAAGGCAGGCGCATGGCTTCCTTGTTGATCCCCTTGAATTGGTGCTTGGCCTGTGCTGTTTGGTTACAGCCATGCACGCCCCGGCCTTCAAGGGCACGCGCCTTGTCGGCGGCCTCGTTCAGGTGCCTGCTGGCAACCAGCGCGGCCTTGGCCCGCTGAGAATTGCTGTCAATGAAGTTGATGCGCCCGCCCATGGCCTGCTCCTGCTCAGCCCTGGCCGGCAATGTCGGCGGCGCCCAGCTCCACGCGGCCCAGTTCACGGTAGCGGGCCATGCCCATCAGGTGGATCAGCCGGCAGAAGTTGCTGGAGCTGCGGCCCTCTGCCCGGGCCTTGTCGTGGGCCTCGGCCAGCTCGTTCTTGGCCAGGCGCAGGGGGATGGGTTTTTCATGCACCAGGCGTTCGACCGAACCGGAGTGCTTGCGTGTGAGTTGCGCAGAGGTAGTCATGTACTATTGGGCATAGATTGTTACAACGTACTCGCATCATTGCTGGAAATTTCCAGCATGTCAATAAATGTCTGCTGGAAATTTACAACAAATAGGCGAAAGACTGAAATCTGAGCGCGCACGCGTTGGCCTCTCTCAGGTCGCCTTGGCTGATGCCTGTGGTGTAAACCGTGGCACGTTGGCTACATGGGAGAAGGGCGAGCAAGGCGCATCAGCTCAAATTCTTTTCGCCATGGCTGAGCAAGGCATTGATGTCCTGTTCGTTGTGACCGGCAAGCGATCTAACGAGTCCGAGGCAACGCTGGCGCCTGCTGAGCGCGCACTGTTGCAGGCATGGCGTGAAAGTGGCGACAAGGGCAGAGCCCTGCTGTCAGCCGCTGCCGAAGTTTTGAAGCCGGAGTAAGTCACCGGTGATTGATGACAACTGACGGCGCATAGATGCCGTGTTGGGGGGGGCTTTTAATGGATGCGTTGCTTGTTCTTCTCAGCATGGCTGGTGCTTGGTGGTTGGCATGGCGCACCATGGCAAGGCTTGCCAGGCTGAAGAGCTGGGGTGCGTTTGCTCGTAAAGCCGCGTGCACGGCGACGGGGTGTTTGGCTAGCTTCTCAGCCTTTTGCATCAGCGGAGGCTTGCTACTTCCCGATCCGACAAATGGGGGGCCAGCTGTAGCAGGACTTGGCGTTTTGCTGTCTGCATCCTTGGTTTTTGCACTTTGGCGAGCTTCTCGACCAGCGAAACAGATCGCAAACACAACAGCCGTTGCTCAGCGTCCAGACGACCAAGTAGCGCCAGTGCCTCAATCGATTGGCAGTACCTCAGAGGTACCGCTATTGCCCCGCGAGTTCTTGTTTTCGTATACCGACCATGAAGGGCAATCCTCACGCCGCCGGGTGCGTGTGATGGGGATTGCCAGCAACGATGGTCGGCAGTACCTCGATGGTTACTGCCTGGACAGAAATGCCATGCGCACGTTTCGAGTCGATCGCATCCAGGGTGAGATGACCGATGCTGAAACCGGTGAGCTGGTCAATGTTTATCGGTTGCTGGCTGGGACCGACAAACGTCGGCACATGGATTACACCCCTGCCAAGCCTGATTTCTCATCGCCAGAAACCGGGGAAGAGTTTGACGCCGAAGAACCGCCGATCACCGTTCTTTTCACCGGCTTTGCCAAAGCACGCAAGGCAGAACTGGAAGCTGCCGCAGAAGCTGCAGGCTTGGAAGTGCGCTCCACCGTCAGCAAGTCTTTGGACTATTTAGTTTGTGGCCCCAAGGCTGGGCCAGCGAAAGTGACCAAGGCAGAGGGGCTAGGGGTTGAGGTGATTGATGAATACGTGTTTGAGGCAATTACTGAGCAACGCCCAGAACGACACCATCAGCGGCAGCAAGCAGGTTCGCCACCAAGGTAGCCCGCAGTCAGCCCACATCTTCAGCGGCGTCGGCCGCGTCGCCGCCTCTCTCCATCTGCACCTTGCTGGTCCAGCCACTGCCTTCGTTCAGGCTGTGCATTACTTCCTTGACCAGCCAGCCCTGGCCGTCGATGTCTTCTTTCCAGCCGCTCACGGTCACAGGTGACTGGGGCGTGACCTCTGGGCGGCCCACCGCCAGCGTCAGCTCAAACGTGGCCAGGCCGCGCTCCAGGCGCTGGCGCTCGGCCCGGGCAGCGGCCAGGGCGTCCTGCTCGCTGGCATAGGTTTCCTTCAAAGTTTTGACGTTGCCGGTTTTCTTGCCGGCCACCACGCCGCTGCGCTTGCCGTTCACGCTGTCGGACCAATAGGCCTTCACACCATCAAACGCATCGCGGGTGCTGCTGCTCCAGCGGTGCTGGTCGCCGTCCTGGCGGGTGATATGGATGGCCGGCAGGCTTTGCCCCTTGCTGTTGCGGGTGCCGTTGATGGGCATGAACAGCAGGTGCTTTTTCTTGACCGTGGCCACGGCGTCGTGCTTGCGGGCCAGCCGGGTCAGCAGGTGCATGTCGCTTTCGTTGGTCTGGGTCAGGTGGTCGATGGCGATCTGGGCCAGGCGCTCGTCCACCTTGTGGGTCAGCTGGCTGCGCCGGGCCAGGTCGGCAATGATGGCGCCCAGGGTGGTGGTGCGCCAGCTTTTCTCGGCCCGGGTGCGGATCTGGCCGCCCAGGTCAGCGGCCCGGGCGCGAATGGTGACTTTGTCCGGGGCGCCGGTGTGTTCCACCTCGTCCACCACGAACAGGCCTTTGTCGATCAGGGGCTGGCCCACCCAGCCGATGTGCAGCTCAATATCGGCTTCTTTGCGGGGCAGCTCCAGGCGGCCGTCATGGTCGCTCAGCTCGATGTCCAGCTGGTCGGCGGTGTTCTCGCGGCCTTCGGTCAGGGTCAGGCTGACCAGGCGCGGCGCGATCTTGGGGGCAATGTCCTGGCCGGCCACTTTCAGTGCGTAGGTGGGGGCAGGGTGGGTGCGTGCGGTGTCCATGTGCTCACTCTTCCCCGGGGGCCACAAACTGGCCTTGTTCGTTGACGTGGACTTGCTGGCCGCCGGCGTCGTCGTCGGTGCGCACCAGCTGGATGTCAAAGCTGACCCGCGTGGGGTTGCCCCAGCGGTCGTGCAGGGTGCCGGTTTCTTCCAGCCGCTCGATCGCGTACTGGCCAAACACTTCCCCGTTGCCACTGACCAGGGCGAAGGCCTGGCCGCTGTCGCCCATGGCGCGCAGCTCGGCCAGGCTGGTGTATTCGCCGATCTGGCCGGGGGCAATCCAGCCGTTGAGCGAGAAGGTTTCATCACCCACGCCCACAAACTGGCGGGCAGGGCGGGCGCCCACCCGGCTGGTGCTGGGGTGGCGCCAGCTGTTGCTGCGCTTGAGTTCCTGGAACGCCAGGGTGTCCAGCGAGAAGATGAATTGCCCAAGGGCCATGAGCATGGAGCCTTGCATTGCGGTGCTGCCTCTGTCTGTTAGCTGCGGTCGTACATGCCACTGTGGGAGCGGCTGGACTTTTGGCGCTCGCGCTTGTCCAGCTCGGCCGCCACGGCGCGGGCCACGGCCTGGGCGTCCATTCCCGGGGCCGCGTGGATGGTGATGCTGATGCCACCGCCGCCGGCGGGCGCAGCCCCTGCGGCCGATGCGCTGGGGGCGATGGCCGCGCCAGGTGCCACCACCTGCGCAGGGCCTGCCGCCGTGCCGGTACCGGCCGATGCCACTGGGGCCAGTGCCGCCCCGGCCATGGCCAGCGCCGCGGCGCGCACGCCGGCCTGGCCGGCCTCGATGCCCACGGCCGCGCCTTCGCTGATCCAGCCGCCAAACTGGGTGAAGACCTTGGAGGGGCTGGCGATGCCCAGCTTTTCTTTGAACCAGCTGGCGGCCGACGTGGCGGCCCCCACCACGGCGTCCTTGAGGGCGGCCAGCTTGCCGGTGATGCCGCCGATCAGCCCATCCATGATGAAGCTGCCAAAGTTGCGGAATTGCTCGGGCACCTGGATGCCCAGCGCACCCAGCGCCGCGGTGATGGCGTTCCACAGCACGCCGAAGGGCGAGAAGTTGAGCAAGGCCGTGATCCATGTGCCCACGCCGCCTTCCAGGACGCTGCGCACGCTGTCCACAAAGGTGCGGATGGCGCCGCCCACGGTGCTGGTGATGCCGTTCCAGGCGCTGAGTGCCGCGTTGGTGATACCGGTCCACACCCCGGACAGGAAGGTGGACAGGTCTTGCCACAGCAGCTTGCCACCCGCTGCGATGTTCTCCCAGTTGCGCCAGAGCATGTAGCCAGCGGTCGTCAGCGCGACGATGCCCAGGATCAGCAGGCCAATAGGGTTGGCGCCGATGGCGGCGTTGAACAGCCACTGCGCCGCGGTTAGCGCTTTGCTGACCACCACGGCGGTGCGGCTGGCGGCCGTGCCCGCCACCAGGGTGCCTGTGTGCAGCATCCAGGCGGTGCGCAGGGTCAGCAGCACGGCCTGGCCGGACAACCAGGCCCCCTTCAAGAAAGTGAAGGCATAGGCCCCGGCAATCGCTGCAATCTTGAATGCCATGATGGCGGCAATGATGGCCACCACGGTGGTGACCAGCCCCTGGTTGGCTTGCATCCACTGGCCCACGCCCAGCGCCATGGGCGCGAACGCGGCCAGGCTGGCATTGATGGAGGGCAGCAGGCCGGCGCCCAGGGCGGTGGTGACCACCTTGACGCCTTCGCCCGCTTTCTTCATCTGCTGCTGGGTGGTGTTGCCCATGCTGTCGAACTCGGCCTGCAGGCTACCCATGGTCTTGGCGGTGTCGCCGGCCATCTCAAACGCGGCCACCAGGCCGTCCACGCTCTTGACGATCTGCGCGGCCGGGCCGATGGATTCATCACCAAACAGCATCTTCATGGCCGGGGCCAGTTGGTCGGGCGCCAGCTTTTGCAGGCGCTGCATCACGTCCACGATGGCCTGCTCCGGTGCCTTTTGCATTTGCTTGGCCAGCTTTTCGGGGTTGAGCTTGAGCATGTCAAACACTTCCAGCTGGCTTTTGCTGGCGGCAAAGCCCACGGTCAGGGCCTTCATGAAGTTCTTGCTGGCCGTGGCGGCGATCTCTTCGGTGGCGCCACCGGACAGCATGGTGGCGGCCAGGGCGGCGGACTGGGTTTGCGTCAGCCCCATGGCGGACAGGTAGGCGCCCTGGCGCTGCAGCACGCCGCCAATGTCCAGGGCGGTGGCGTTCATGCTGTTGGCGATGTGGTTGACCGTGCCGGCCAAGGCGGCGGCCTGGTCCATGCTCAGCCCCATGCCACTGCGCCAGGCCTTGAGCATCTCGCCCGCCTTCTCGCCCGTGGTGTCAAAGGCCACGCCCATCTTGGCGGAGACCTCGGCAAACTGCGCCCACTCGCTTTCGGCAAAACCAGCCTGGCTGGCGGCGATGTAGGCGCCAATGATTTCCTCGCGGGCCACACCAGTTTCCACGGCCAGCTGCTGGGCGGCGGCCGCAATCGCGTTCAGCTCATGCGGGGTTTTGTTGGCCACCTTGTTCAGCTCGGCCATGCGCTGTTCCCAGTCCATGGCCATCTTGATGGGGGCGCCCAGGGTGGCGGCCAGGGCCACGCCATCCAGCAAGGCGCCGCGGGCTTGGGCACGGTTGCCCACGTTGGTGTTTTGGGCGGCCTTCAGGCTGGACGCTCGGCGCTGCATGTCGCCCTGGGCTTTGAGGGCCTGGGTTTGCTGGACGATGTCCAGGGTGGTGGCGGCAATGCTGGCGCGCAGTTGCTTGTCGTGGGTCGCCAGGTTGCTGGTGCTGATGCCGGCGGCGCTGAGCTTGTCGCGCATGCGCTGCAGGCTTTGCTGTTGGCCGTTGAACTTGGCACCCAGCTGCGCCGCTTCATTGCGGGCGGCAGCCATGGCCGCAGCCATTTGTTTGGTGGGTGGGCCTGCTTGGGCATGGCTGGCCGCCAGTTGGCGCACGCTGTCGCGGGCCGACTTGAGCTTGGCCTCGGTTTCGCCCAGCTGGGTGTGCATGGTGCGAAACGAAGCCACATCCCCCTGGACCGCCTGCAGCTGCTTGAGCTGGTCACGGGCGGCCTTGAGGGTGTTGACGGTTTCGTTGCTGCCCTGGCTGATGCGCTTGAGCGGGCCCAGCGCCTTGTCTGCCAACTCCAGCATGACGCGCAAGCGCAAGTTTTTATCAGCCATGGGGGATCAGCTTTCCGGGGCGTTGATGCGGTTGTGGATGCCTACGGCACGTTCGCGCCAGTCCAGCAGTTCTTCCAGGGGCATGGCATCCATGCTGCAGAGGGACCAGTGGAAGAAATAGGCCACCTCTGCCATCACCTGGGTGATGTCTACTGAGGGATGAAGGCCTTTTGTTCCTTGGTCAACAAAAAACCCACCACCTCGCCGCCCAGCTTGAACAGATCTGCCGGGTCCATGCTCTCGATGTCCTGCTTGAACAGCGTGGGGGTGGACACGCGGGGCAGCACCTGGGCGACGGCGTCGTACTTGCAGGCCACCAGGTCACCCATGGCCACGCCGCGCAGGGCGCCGGCCAGGGGTTTGCGCAGGGTGACTTCGGTGATCTGCTTGCCGCCAGCGCGGGCGATGGGGGTATCCAGTGTGACGGTGACGATGTCGCCGGTGGGCTTGTCGGTGGTGGTGTGTTCGGTGTCGGGTGTTTGCATAGCGGGAAGGGGGGTTGAGGTGAATGGATGGGAGGGCCAGGGGCGCCAGCCCCTGGGCGGTCGGAGGGCGGGCGCTTAGATGCCCAGGATCTGGCGCACCTTCTCAGTCAGGTCGACGCCGCCAATCTTTTCAATCAGGCCGGTCGCGTCGATCTCAATCAGGTCTTCGTCGTCCCAGACCAGGCGGTAGTAGCTCAGCGTGGCCTTGGCTTTGAACTCGGTGTCGTCGCCAGCCTTGGCGGAGCCCATGTCCAGCTCTTCCCAGCGGCCACGCATGAAGATCTCGACCTTGCTCCATTCGCCGGTGTCGTCGTTCTGCACAGCGCCGGCAAAGCGCAAGGGCACGGCGCCGATACCGTTGGCCCCCCACTGCTTGAGGGCGTCTTTCATCCAGCCGCCGGCGGTGACCTCCAGTTCCAGGGCTTCGGTGCCCAGATCCACCTTGACCGGGGTGCGCATGCCGCCGGCGCGGAATTCCTCCATCTTGCGGGTGAGCTTGGGCGGTGTGAGCTCGGGCACTTCACCGGCCCAGCTGACGCCGTCGACGAAGACGGCAAAGTTTTTGAGTTTGGATGGCATACCCATGTGGTTGCTCCTGAGATTGAATGCCAGGGCTTAGCCGCCGCTTTGCACGCGGGTGGCGAAGTCTGCGAAGTAGCGGTCGGTGATGCGCTGGCGGAAATTGATGTTTTCCAGCGGGGGCACGGGGGTGTAGTCGTAGTCGATGAAGGACTGGCCTTCCTTGAGCGTGGCCGCTTCGTTGGCTGCTGCATCGAACCAGGCCTGGCCGCCCAGCAGGTAGCCGCCAGCGGTCAGCTCGCGCATCTTGGCGTTGACGCCTTCCAGGATGTCCTTGATCAGGCTGGGGTGCAGGGGCTTGTCGACGGCCCACATGTGGGCATCGGCAATGCTGTCGGCCAGCACATGGGCGGTGCGCACGGCCGATTCAAAGCTGAACAGGGGCTCGTCGCTGCAGGTGCGGCTGCCCCAGAAGCGGTAGCCGTCCTTGTTGATCAGGGTGGTGACGTCGGCCGCGTTGAGCAGGCCGGCATCGGTGGCGGGGTTCTGCAGATCCCAGTAGATGTCCTTGTTGATGCCGGTCACGCCGTTGACGGCCACGTTGGACAGGGTCTTGTGCCAGCCTTGGTCCAGGTCGATCTTGGCGCGCAGGCCCAGGGCATAGGCCTCGGACCAGGCGTCCACGGTGGCGTTGGCCACGGTGTCCCAGCGCCGGAAGTCGCCGTGGATCAGCATCAACTCACGCTTGCCGAACTCGCCGCGGTACAGGATGGCATCGCCCACGGTGTCCTTGTAGGTGCCGCAGTAGGCCATGGCGCGCAGTTGCTCGCCCAGCGTGGCCAGGGCGGTGGCCACAGGTTGGGTGGACAGGCCGGGGGCACCCAGGATGCGGGGCTTGACGCCCAGCTTGCCCTGGGCTGCCAGCAGGGCCTTCATGCCGGTGTAGCTGCCGTCCTCGGCCACACCGCCGATCACATGGCTGGTCAGGCTGGCGGCTTTTTCTTCGTTGGTGGCGCCTTCGCCATCGGGCACCCGGACCACCACGCAGATGGGCAGGCATTGCTCGGCAATCGCGTCCAGCGAGGTGGCCAGGGTGCCCAGCTTGCCCGCCTTGGCGATGGCATTGCGGGCATGGGTGATCAGCACGGGCTTGTTCAGCGGGAAGGTGGCCGCATCGGCGTCAGATGCGGTGGCAACCAAGCCGATGATCGCCGTGGAGACGGTGCGGATGGTGCGCATGCCCTCGGTCAATTCGAGGACGCGCACACCATGGTGGTATTCGGTAGACATGGGCGCTGGGTGGGTGAAGTTGGCGACCCCTCAAGGGTGCCAAGCCCCCCTCGCGCACGCCAGCGCGCGCACATGTAGCGGCGGTGGCTACAGCAAAAAGCCCGCGCGAGGCGCGCTTGGGCCGACCATGTGACCGGGTTAGGTGGCCAGTTGCTCTTCAGTCCGCTCCCATCCCTGCAGGTGGTCGTAGGCTTGCAGCTCGTCGCGCGCCTCTTCGCCCCGCGTCAGCAGCAGGTCAATGCAGTCCTCATGCCACTGGCGCACCCCACTCAGGAAACCAGAAGCTGTGCGGTAGCCTTCGTCCTTGGCAACGATGCGTGCTGCCAGCTCCATGCGATCCATCCCGCGCTGGTGCGCGCACTGATCGATCCATGGGGTCTTGACTGTCTCTGGAATAGGCGCCACATCAGCATACGAAAGCAGCAGGTTTGCCTCTTGGAGCTGTACCGGCCAGCTTTCGCGCTCATGCAGCGGGTACACCTCGGCAATCGCACCCATGCGCTTTGTGTACTCGGCATTCACTTGCGCCATTGCTTCGATTGCAAGCTCTTGCAGGGTCTTTGGCGGATTTAAAAGCGCTTGCTTTTCTGCTTCGGTTAGCTCTTGCAATCCCTCTGCAAAACCCTCTGCGATTTGCAGCGGGTTAAACGCAACCACACTACCGAGATGGTGAAAGTATCTGTTTTGCATCTTTTATTCCCAGTTATCTCATCTCAGAAATAGTTTCGATGGCGCTCGATCCCGTCGCCACGATCTTGTAGGAGCTGCCGTTAGCCACCATCGAACTCGCACCAGCGCCCGAGAATGCAGGCCCTGTAAAGTATCCGGCGACGTCTATCCCGCCCACCTCCAGCAAAACATCCGCTTCTGCAGCCGTGGCATAGCCAAGCACTGCGACACCAATACATCTTTGGGTGGTGTTCGGGTGCAGCGTGCTCAGCGCACGGAACGCTTTTACTTTTACCCAATCCTGCCCAAGCCCCAAAGGGGCGTTGTACCACTTTGCAATTCTCTTAATCGTCACAGGGCCTGTGAAGTCTTCCAGCTTTAGCGAGCCATTACCGCGCGCTCCGCAGTGCTCGTAATTCACCTGCACTTCATTGCCGTTTGTGTGCAGGCTTTCAATCGTTCGTAGCTTGGCATTTTGTGCTCCTGCGCCTTCGATTTGAATTACGTCGCCTTTTTCCAGTGCAATCGCCGGGACGACCCCCGTCATCACAATTTTGTTATCTGTGGCGGTCAGTGTTGCGTTCCCTGAGAAGACCAACTGACCGAAGCCGCCCTCCAAAACGGAAACTCGATCGCCAATCCCGTCCAATGCCGCATCCAGTCCTTCAGGCGTCACGGCCACATCACCGCGCAGGCCTTCCTTGGCTTCATCCACGGTGGCCAGCTTGACCAGGCCCGCCTTGGCCGGGGTGGCCACCAGGCTTTCCACCCACTTGCGGCTGGCAATGGCCACGGCGGGGTCGATCACCAGCTTGACCGTGGCCACGCTGCTGACCTCGATCACCATGCGCATGACCATTTCACGGGCGGCACCTTCGGCCAGCACAGGCTTGTAGGTGGCCGGGTAGTTGCCCACGGCGATGCAGCTGCCGCCACCGGCGCCGCCGTACAGCGCCGTTTCGCGCACGGTCCAGCCGCCGACATCGCTGGGCACCACGGCTTCCACCACGATCCAGTTGGGGTTGTCCGGGTGCTGCTCCAGGCTGGTGATGGGCAGGCGGTGGACTTCACGCACCAGGCCGGCTTGCGTTTGCTGGGGCACCACGGGATTGCCGTTGCCGTCCCCCAGGGCCATGTGGGTCCAGGCGACAGTGGTTTGCTGCACCTGGGCGTTGGCGTGCAGCGCGGCGCCAATGTTGGTGAGGATGGTGTAGAAGTTACTCATGGCATGGGGTAAACGGTGGTGGTGATGGCGTCATGGGCCGCGAATGCCCAGGCGGTGGCCGCAGCCGGGGGCTGGATGTCCTGGGGCTGCAGCGGGTAAACGGTGGTGGTGTCGCCGGCCAGCAGCTGGATACCGATGTGCAGAGCGCCTCGGCTTTGCAGCGAAGTGCGCAGGGTGCGCATCACGCTGCGTACAGGCTTGTTCTCTTCAATCAAGGCCGCGGCACGATCCATGGCCGATTGCGTCAAGGGCCGGTCCACCACGGCCACGTCCACATCGAACTCGGCCCAGTGGCCGGCGCCGGCGGGGCGCTCGATCACGCGCACGTTTTCCAGGCCGCTGCGCAGCAGTGCATTGCGCACGGCCCAGGCGGTGCCCTTCTTGCGGTGCAGGCGCCGGGCATCGGCCACCATGGCGCGCTGCTGGCGTTCGGTCCAGGCGGGGTCCCACTCGTCCATGCTCCAGGCCCAAGCCAGCCACGGCAGCAAAGGCAGGGGGCAGGTGGTGGGGTTCCACAGCTGGCGGATGACTTCCGGGCGGTGCGGCAGGTGGGCAGCCTTGGCCATGGCGCGTTCCAGCGGCGTGGCGTTGGGGGGCAGCAGGTGAGCCTCAGACATAGGTGCCTTCGGCCAGGGTCACATTCATGGCGGTGCAGTGGGCCACCTGGTGCGGCGCCACGGCAATGTCGGCGGCGGGGGTGGCGATCTCCACCCGTTGCACACCCTGGACATGCAGCGCGGCCGTGATGCCGCTGCGCGTGACGTCATAGCCCAGACGGCGGCAGCGGGCCAGGTACTCGGCCAGGGCCATCTGCGCACGCTCCAGCACGGTGGCCACCACAGGCCCCGGGTAGGGGTAGAGCACCGCATCCACCGCAAACGGCAGCACCTCGGCAGAGGCCACCTCCACGGTGTCGTTCATCGGGCGCATGTCGTCGGGGCTCAGGACGGCCTTGACGGTGTCCAGCAGATCTTGCGGGGCGGTGCCATCGCCCTCGGTGCTGAGCACCACCACCCGCACGGTGCCCGCGGTGGGTGTCAGTGGCATGGCGTCCAGCACACGGGCATCGGCGCTCAGCGCGTGAAAAATGTAGCTGCCCTTGCTGCCGGCGACTGTCAGCCCCTCAAAAGCCATCTGGGCGCGGCGGCGCAGCTGGGCATCGGTCTCGCCCGCCAGGCGCTGCACGCCGTTGTTGGCCGCGGCGTTGTCCAGGTCTTCCTCCACGGCATAGGCCAGCATGCAGGCTTGGGCACTGTCGTTGATGCGGGCCTGCATGGCGACGTTCTCATAAGCCCAGCGTTGCAGCAGCTTGGTGGCGGGCTCGGATTCCAGCTCCAGGACTTCGGCCAGCTCTGGCATGTCTTGCACCACCAGGGCCTTGAGGCGGCCAAACTCGGCCTCAAAGTCCAGGGGCTGGACGACGTTGGGGGCGGGCAGCTGCGAGAAGTCCACACTCATGCCGAACCCCGCATCTGTAATGCCGCGGACAGGCTCACGGCCTGGCCCAGGTAGTCGCCTTGCAGATCCACGGTGGCCTGGCCGGGTCGGTCGCCGGCGGTCATGCCCACGCGGGTGACGCGCAGGCGGGGCTCCCACTTCATCAGTGCGCTGGCGATGGCGGCATAGCAGCGCAAGCGGGTGTGGGCGTTGTCAGGCTGGTCGATCAGGCTGGGCAGCAGGCTGCCGTAGTTGCGCCGCTCCAGCCGGCTGCCCAGCGGGGTGGTCAGGATGTCGGCCACGGATTGCCGGACATGGTCAATCCCGGAGATGCGCCGGCCAGTGGTGCGGTCCATCAGTTGGGCACTCCCGTATTGCCGCCATGCGGGTCGGGATGGGTGTGACCATCGTCGATGCGCTTGCCGTTGTGCGTGATCTGGCCGTCCTCGAACTGCATGCCACCCTGAACGACATTGCTGCCGCCGGCGCCGGCTTTACCGGCGATGCCGCCGTTGAAGCTGAGCAGCTTTTGAATAGTCACTGCGCCGGTGAACTCGGTGTTTGGGCTGTCCACCTTGTAGTCTGAGGTGGTCAGCGTGGTGCCTTCGGGGGTGATGCGCAGCATTGAGGCACCCACTTGCAGCTCGATCGCGGAGGTGATTTCAAACCGCAGGGTGCCCGTGGGGCGGTGGTGTTCCCAGAAGTCGGTGCTGCTGAAGTCGTGGCGTTCCACGTCAGTACTGGCGGCGCCCTGGGGCATGTCGATGCTGAACAGGCCAGGGAAGGCGATGGCCTGGTTGAGGTCGCCTTCGGGAGAGAACAGTACGCAGGGTTCGCCCTGGGCTGGGGTGCGCCAGTGCCGTGTCTGTCCGGCGCCGCCCGCGGCCAGTGCGTACCAGGGCACCCAGGTGGTGACCAGCTCTTCGCCCAGCCGCACGGTGCAGCGCGCGGGGCTTCCGGCACGCACGTCTTGCACGCGGCCGGTGCGGATCATGTTGGCAATCAGGCGGTACAGCTCAACCGGGCTGAGTTCGGGGGGCGTGAACATGCCAGGGATGGTGCCCAAGCGCTCACACACGCGCCAGCGCGCGCGCATGTAGCGGCGCGTGCTACACAAACTGATGCTAGAAGTCGGTCAGGCGCTGCAAGATCAGGTCACACAGCGCATCCATCTGCTGGTCGTTGATGCCCAGCAGCTCGCGCACGGGGTATTGGTATTCGGCGCCTGTCTCGGTCACCCGGTCCCGCAGGCCATAGTGGTGCACACGGGCAATGCGGGCGGCGCGGCCCACAAACTCCACCACGGCTTCGCTGGGCGTGGCCGCCAGGCGCAGGTGGCGGGCCAGACGCAGCTTGCGGAACATAGGGCCTTGGCGCAGCCGGCCCCTGGCGTCGCGGCTGCGGTGCTTGCGGGGCTCCCAGGCCTGGCCGTCCGGGCTTTGCTGGGCGGCCATGTGCTTTTGGTTGGCCGCGCGGGCATGGCGTGCCACTTCGCGGGCCAGCTTGCGCTGCTCTCCGGGCTGCAGCTTGGCCAGCAGCGGGGACAGCCAGGATTCCAGCCGGGTCAGATCATCCATGGCTTACTGGCCCACTACGTTCACGGGCGGCCACGCGGCCAGCTGCTGGCCGTTGAGGTACAGAGCGGTCACGGCATCGTGCGGTGAGCCATCCAGGGAGGGCGGCTCCAGCCGGTGCACCAGCTCAAAGGCACCGGCCGGCCCTTGTGGCACGGGGCGGGCGCTGACGCTTTCGGACAGCTGCAGGTCCAGCACCAGATCCATGGCCTGGGTGTTGAGGTATTCGGCCTGGATCTGGATGGCCTGTTTCCGCCGCTCGGGGTGGTGCAGAAGGTCTGGCTGGTGGGCGCGCAGCCACACCAGCGTGGGGCCGATCACCGCATCCGGGTGGCCGGTGAAGTCGCAGAACACCAGGCGCAGCTGGTATTGCCACTGCCAGCCCAAGGCGGCGGTGCCGGTGGTGGCCACATGCCCGCCGGTCACAAACATCAGCAGGTTTTCCGGGTTGCGCCGGTACTCGGGCAGGGCGGCGGTCAGGTGGTCACGCAGGCTAGGGGGTTTGCGCATGGGCCATGCCCTCCAGCTTCAGCCGCCAGGCGTCGTGGGTGTCTTTGACGGCGTTGTACTGGGCGATGCAGTAGTTGAGGTCACGGATGGAGGCATCACCTTCGTGGGGGATGGTTGCAAGATCTGCTGCTGCCGCTGGGTCAAGTTGGGCGTGCGCGGCTGCAGGTTCAGCGCTGGAAACGCCGGTGCCTGGTAGTCCGCTGGGCTGACAGCTGGCGGGCACGATGGGGACGCGCACGCTGACAGTGCCAGCACGCACGCCAGCGACATGGGTGTGGTGTTTTTCATTGGCTTGGCCTTGCTCTTGGCTCAACTGGGATTGCAGCGCGCTGATCTGCGCCTGCATGCTGGTTTCGCTGGCGGTGCGCTCGCCGCGCAGCCAGGCGGTGGTGATGGCGGTGCGCCGCTGCAGGTCTTGCAGCTCTTGCTGGGCAGCCGCCGCGGCGTTGCGAGATTCGTAGAAGATGCCGGTAAAGCCACCGGCGGCCAGCAGCACGGTGTACAGCAGTGCATCGGCCAGCAGTTCCTTGGCTTGGGTTTTCATATGGGCACCCCCTGGCGGCAAAAGCTGGTTTCGGCCTGGCGGCGGTTGGCCAGGCCCTGGACGAAGGTGAAAACCTTGGCGCCCGTGGCGGGATCGATGTGGCTGACGAAGCTCCAGACCGGGCGGCCTGCATCGGACATGGACAGGCGACGGCAACCGGTGGCCCAGTCGCCCCGGTTGAAGCTGGCCATGGCCTGGCTGGTGCAGGTGCTGGGGTGCCCAAAATTCCAGGCATGGCTGCTGGCCCCGTCGAACACGTACTGCGGCGGCAGCACCTTGAAGCACTGGGCCAGCGCGGTCTGCACGCGCTGCAGGGCGGCAGTTTCTTCGCGCTCGCACTGCTCGGGGCTCCAGCGCTGGCCCACGATGATGGGGGTGGTGGTGACATGGCGGGTCAGCCCCTTGCACACGGTGGGCAGGCCACCGGCCAGCTTGTCGGCGTACACGGTGTACTGGGTCTTGCCTTCCCAGGTACCCAGGAAGCCCAGCAGCGCAGCGCTGGCCAGGACCAGGGTGCCACCCAGGTGCGGGAAGTACTGCTTCATGGCTGCACCTGCCCGGTCTTGGCGGACTTCCACCAACGCCACAGCAGCCACAGGATCTGCAGGACCAGATACACGATGGTCAGCATGGTGATGGTGTCGGCGCTGGACCACGCCTGGCTTTGCGCCGTGGTGGCAACGATGACGGGTGGTGTGCCCTTGGCGGCTTCGACGGCCGCCGACTGCAGTAGTTCTTGCTTACTCATGCTCACTCCCAGAGCGTGACGGTGGTTTTGGTGGGGGCGGCCACCAGATCCGGCATCAGCACCAGCAGCCCCTGGGGCAGCACCAGCCCATGGCGGGCGAGGCCGGGGTTGGCTTGCAGCACGGCTTCCACGGCACCCAGGGTGCGGCCGTAGTGGCGCCAGCACAGGGCATCGACGGTTTCGCCTTGCTGGGTGCGGATCTGGGTGGCCATGGCTTACAGCAGCTCGACGGTGCAGCGGGCAACACCCAGCAGATCCGAGATGGCCCAGCGCTGCTTGCGCCGGTGATCCCCCAGCTGGACGACCAGTTCTTCCATCACGCGATCGGCCTTGCCGCTGCCCGATGGGGTGCTGGAAATGTTGCGGTACATCTCGGCCAAGTCGGCCATCAGGCAGTAGTGCACGGCGCGCTGGTAGTACAGGACCTTGGCGCTGGTGCCGCCGACCTGGGGCGCGGGCACTTCGTCCAAGGTGGCATAGCCCCAGCGGCTGCGCTGCTCGTCGGCCCATGCCTGCAACTCGGCATTGACGCTCAGCATCGCGTCCTGCAGGGCTGGCAGCAAGCGTTCCTTGGTCACGGTGCCGTCCAGGCGGCAGGCATCGCGTACGGCCTGGGGGCTCATGTCGGGGAAGAAGCCGTCATTGCTGACAGTGCCTTCTTGCGGGGCGGCTGGCGGGTTGGCGGTGACGATGAAAGACATGGCGGGCTGGCTTTGTGAATAAGGGGACGGTGGTCAGGGGCGTTGGCCGGTGCGCAGTGAAACTGGCGGGCCGCAGCCCCTGAGCCGTCCGGGTGCGGGGTACGCTCAGTTGGGAGCCTGGTTGCCGCTGTCTTGCGGCTGCAGCTCTTTCAAGCGGCGCTCCAGGCGTTCCACGTCTTTTTTCACACCCACTTGGGCGTGCAGTTCGATGGCGCGCTGCAGGTGGGGCAGGGCGATGCGCACCCGGTCCAGCTGCAGGGCCTTGATTTCTTCGGCATTCAGATCGTGCGTGGCGTGCTTGCCCATGGCAGCCCAGCCGATGGCCTTGTGCAGCTTGGCGCGTGCCTGGTCGTGGGCGTCGTGGTCTTTGGTGAGCTCGTCCACCTTGGCCAGCACGGTCAGGGCGTCCACCCCAGCCAGCTGGCCCTTGATGGCGGCTTCGCTGACCTCGTCCAGCAGCAAGGTGGGCACGTTGCGGTTGAAGCGGTCGGGCAGCACCAGGCCATGGCGCAGGCAGTACTCGCTCACCTGCAGGGCCTGCACCCACTCGCCCACATCCAGCAGCCAGACCAGCAAGGTGGTCACCACGGGGTCTTGCACGCCGGCGTCAGCCTCCAGCACGCCATCCAGGTACTCGAAGTACTCGGGCAGCAGCTTGCGCTTGGCCTCGATCTTCTTTTCCGTGGCCTGGATGTCCTTGAGCCGGCGCATGTGGGCGTGCAGCTGGGCCAGCATCAGCTCATGCTGGCTGCCGGAGGCTCCACCAAACGGGTCTTGCGCTGCGGCGCGGGTGGCTTCTTGCGCCGCCAGAATGCGTGCGCGATGGCGTTGGGCCGGGGTCATGGGCATAGCGGGTGCTCGCTGTAGGTTGGGGATGCCGGCCGCAGGCAGCGGCGGCCGGGTTCAGCCACGGTCAGGGGGCGGTGAATTCCTGGACGTTTTCCACCAGTGCGCAGCGGTCGTAGTCCTCGATCACGAAGGCGTCATTGCTGGACTCGAAGGTTTCGACGCCATTGCGCTCGGGGCGCTCCAGCACGGCACGGCGGCGGGCGCCTTCCTGGTAGTAGATGGACAGGTTGTCCAGGCTGGTGATCAGCACCTTGCCGGCCGGGAAGTAGGGCACCACCATGGCCTGCATGCCGCCCAGGCGGCGCTGGCTGATGACGATGTCGGCCGCCAGCTGTTCCGTGGGGGCGTCGTTGTTGTCCACCAGGGGGAACAGCTTGTCGTGCATCAGGTCGCTGCCCACGATGACCACCATGTCGGGGTCTTCGCGGTGCGCCTCACCCACCAGCGTCATGCGGGCGTCGTAGACCAGGGCGTCCAGGTTCTTGTAGTCGGCATCGGCATGGCCAAAGGTGATCTTGCCGGCGACTTCGCCTTCGGCCATGACACGATCGGGCGCCTTGGTGCGGATCTTTTCCAGCCAGCCGATGTTCACGTCCTGCAGCAGTGGGTAGGCTTCACGGTCGGTGTCTGCTGCAGCGTGGGTGCCGTTCCAGCCGATCATGATGCGGTCCAGCGCGCAGCGGTCCACGATGACCTTGCTGATGCGGGTCTGGAAGTCGGGGAACTTGGCCCAGGCGTCCAGCTTGGCATAGGGCATGTAGGTGTCGTAGTCGGTCTGCTTGCAGACGTACTCGTTCTTCTCCAGGCCGGTCACATCACGGCCAGAGCGGCGGCCGTTGCCGCTGGTGTTGGTGCGGCCTGCGATGGTGCTCGATGCCACCAGGCCCAGGGCTTCGCCCAGTTGCTCGGTCACGCCGATGATGTTGATGCGGCCCAGGAAGGCGCTGGACTGCTGCAGCTTGACTTCCAGCTTTTGCTGGGCGGTGGGGGTGACGTTGAATTTGTTGCAGACATCGCTGACCGCGATGCCGTTGAGGGCAGCAATCTGGCCCAGGTAGCCGTTGAAGGCTTTGCGGGTTTCGTTACGCATGGTGCGTTCCTTCAAAAAATAGGTTGCGTGTGTGGGTGGGGCGTTGGCTTAGAACTCGGCCAGCTGTTGACCGTGGCCACCGGAGGCAGGAGGGCGCGCGGGGTCTGCGGGCTGCTGGCTGAGCTTGGTGACCAGCTCGGAGTGCTTGGCACTGAGGGCGCTGAAATCGCCTCGAAGCGCATCCATGGCGGCGATCTGCTGCTGGCCGAAGGCTTTGAGCCCTTCCAGTGCCTGGGCGATGGCCGCCTGCTGCTCGGCCGTGAAAGCCGCAGGAGTCGTTGCGGTCGGCGCGGCGGGTGTGGACGCTGCAGGGGCTGCAGACAAGCCCAGCGCCTTGGCAAACGCGGCCACGACGGTGTTGAACACACTGGGGTCCGCCGGGACGGAGGTGGGGGCCGTGGCGTCCTCCAGCTCCAGCGTGAATTCCTGGCCCGCCGTGAAGAGGGTGTTGGCATTGGTCTTGCGGTGGGCCAGCGGGCTGGCGGCGGGATGCTGCTGGGCAAACTGCAGCAGCTCGGTGCCCAGGCTGGCGGGACTGTCGGTGACGGCCAGGCCGACCAGGTAGGCTTCGCCAGTGCCGGCAAAGTTAGGGTCCACCTCGATGGAGGTGTAGAGCTTTTGACCGGCCTTGTTCATGGCGATCAGCGATTCCAGGGGCTTGATCTGGGCAAACAAGGCCAGCTTGCCGTCTTCGACCGCTTCGGCCTTGACGGCGACCACATCGCCCTGGGCCGCGAAGGCGCTGTCGGGCAGCAGACCGCGCATGTGTTCGATCCACACACGGGCACCGTACTTGGCCTGGCTGAAGTTTTTGGCCATTTGCTCGATCCAGCTGCGCTCGATGGCGCGGCCGTCGGTGGTGGCGCCTTCGGTGGCCACGCGGAACCATTTGGACTTTTGGGGCATGTTCGTTCGGGGTTGGTTGCAGGGGGCTTTGCAGCGGTAGCCTCTATGGTCTGACCGACCCCCTGTCAGCGGCAAACGCTTTGCCATGTAGCGCCGCGTGCTACATAAACGCGTAGGTGCACGCGCGCGAATGCATGCCCAAACTGGCGGGTATGCCAGCCACTGAAGGCCGCAAGGCGCGTTTGCGCCAAGGCCAGCACAACCCTTTTCCCTTCCCCACCACCGAAGCTGCAGCCCCGGAAACGGCGCAGCTGGATGTTCTGCACGCGCTGACCGACCCCACCCAGGACAAGCGCCGCAAAGCCCGGGCGCTGTACTGGATGGGCTGGCGGGTGACGCACATTGCCGAACACATCGACGTGCCGCGCACCACGGTGCACGAGTGGAAGCAGGCCGATGGCTGGGACAAAGCCAAGGCGGTGGAGCGGGTGGAGGGCACGCTGGAGATGCGGCTGTGCACCTTGATCAACAAGGAGAACAAGACCGGCGGCGACTTCAAGGAAATTGACCTGCTGGGCCGCCAGATGGAGCGCTTGGCCCGGGTGCACAAGTACGCGGAGACGGGCAAGGAAAGCGACCTGAACCCCAACATCAACGCCCGCAACGCCGGTCCGAAGCGGCAACCGGACCGCAGCAACCAGCTGGGCGGCGAAGAGGGGCTGGAGAAACTGAAGACGGCCTTCATCGACAGCCTGTTCCAGTACCAGCTGACCTGGTGGCGCAACAGCCAGGAGCGAACCCGCGCCATCCTCAAAAGCCGCCAGATCGGTGCGACCTGGTACTTTGCCCGCGAGGCGCTGATTGATGCGCTGGAAACCGGGCGCAACCAGATCTTCCTGTCGGCTTCCAAAGCGCAGGCGCACATCTTTCGCGGCTACATCCTGGCCTTTGTCAAAGAGGTGCTGGGCATTGAGCTCAAAGGCGACCCCATCGTGCTGCCCAACGGGGCGACGCTGTACTTTTTGGGGACCAATGCCCGCACTGCGCAGGGCTACCACGGCAATTTCTACTTCGACGAATTCTTCTGGACGCAGTCGTTCGACCAGCTCAACAAGGTGGCCAGCGGCATGGCCATGCACAAGAAGTGGCGCAAGACCTACTTCAGCACGCCCAGCAGCCTGCAGCACCAAGCCTATGCCTTCTGGAGCGGCAGTCGCATCAACAAGAAGCGGGCCAAGGCCGACCGCATTGAGCTGGACCTGAGCCACGACCGCCTGGCGGGCGGCTTCACGGGCGAAGACAAGATCTGGCGCCAGATCGTGACGGTGCTGGACGCGGCCGCCGGCGGGTGCGACCTGTTTGACCTGGACGAACTGCGGTTTGAGTACAGCGACGACGAATGGGACAACCTGCTGATGTGCGGGTTTGTGGACGAATCGTTCGCCGTCTTCCCGCTGACCGAGCTGATGCGCTGCCATGTGGACAGCTGGGAGGCCTGGGCGGCCGACTGGAAACCGTTTTCGCTGCGGCCGTTCGCGTTCAAGCGGGTGTGGATCGGCTACGACCCCAGCCACACGGGCGATGCGGCCGGCCTGGTGGTGCTGGCACCGCCCGACAAACCCGGCGGCGCGTTCCGGGTGCTGGAGCGCATGCAGTTCAAGGGCGCGGACTTTGAGGCCCAGGCGGAGGTGATCCGCAAGCTGACCGAGAAGTACCACGTGGAGCACATCACGATCGACACCACGGGCCTGGGCACCGGGGTGTTCCAGATCGTGCAGAAGTTCTTCCCCGCGGCACGGGCGCTGCAGTACAGCGTGGAGGTCAAGACCCGCTTGGTGCTGAAGGCGCAAAGCGTGATCCGCGGCGGGCGGCTGCAGTTTGATGCGGGCGATGTGGACCTGCAACGCAGCTTCATGGCCATCAAGCGCGAGATGACCGCCAGCGGGCGCAGCGTGACCTACGCCAGCGGCCGCAGCGACGAGACCGGCCACGCCGACCTGGCCTGGGCCTGCATGAATGCACTGGACAACGAGCCCCTGGAGGCGGCCGCAGTGGGCGGCATGACCGATGGCGGCGTGATTTTGGAGATTTTCTGATGACCGATTCGGCGACCGTAGCAACGCCCCAGGCGATCGAGGCATTCACTTTTGGCGATCCGGAGGCCGTGCTGGACCGCCGGGAGCTGTTCGATTACTTCGAATGCAACCTGATCCACAACGAGTGGTACGAGATGCCCATCAGCGCTGACGGCCTGTCGCGCATGCTGCGGGCGGGAGTCCACCACGCCAGTGCCATCCAGTTCAAGGCCCAGGTGCTGGCCAGCACCTTCAAGCCGCACCCCATGCTCAGCCGCAGCACCATGCTGAAGGTGTGCAAAGACTACCTGGTGTTTGCCAACGCCTACCTGGAGCAGCCGCGCAACGTGCTGGGCAGCGGCATGCAGCTGACACATAGCCTGGCCAAGTACACGCGGCGGCACCGGGATCTGCAGCGCTTTGGCTTCATGCCCAAGTGGAACGAGGTGCACACCTTCCGCCGCGGCAGCATCTGCCACATCATGGATCCGGACGTGGACCAGGAAGTCTATGGGGTGCCGCAGTATCTGGCCTCGCTGCAGTCCAGCCTGCTCAACGAATCGGCCACGCTGTTCCGCCGGCGCTATTACACCAACGGCAGCCACGCGGGTTTCATCCTGTACATGACGGACCCCAGCCCCAACCAGGCCGACGTGGACAGCCTGCGCGCCGCCCTCAAAAGCAGCAAGGGGATCGGCAACTTCCGCAACCTGTTTTTTCACAGCCCGAAAGGGGAGAAGGACGGCATCAAACTGATCCCCATCGGAGAGGCGACGGCCAAAGACGAATTCCTGAACATCAAGAACGTCAGCCGCGATGACCAACTGGCCGCGCACCGGGTACCGCCGGAGTTGATCGGTGTGGTGCCCGGCAATGCTGCGGGCTTTGGCAACGTGGTCAACGCGGCGCGGGTGTTTGCCCGCAACGAGATCCAGCCCCTGCAGACCCACCTTGCCGCAGCGATCAACGATTTTGCGGGGGAAGAGATCTGCCGGTTTGACACCTACAGGTTGCCCGGAGTGGACGAACCCCAGGCGCAAGAGTTGAAGTAAGCAGCAGCCCCCGCCAAAACAAAAGCCCCGCAGTGCGGGGCTTTTTTTTGTATGGGCCCGGCTACTGGTGGTTCAGCGATGCGTCGGCAATCGCGCCTGCAGCGTGGTCCAGCTGTCGCGCGATCGGTTTAAGGATGGAGTGGATACAGGACGCACTCACCTTGTTGTGCTGCGCTGCTTCTAGAAGCTCGCACAACGCGCCAACGCGCTCACTGGCCTGATCAATCTCTTTCTGGATCTTGTGCTTGCTCTCTGTAGGCATGGTCACCTGCTCAATACTGTATGCGCATACAGTATATGCCCTGTAACACACTGTGTGCAAGACATATCGCGGCACCTGCTCAGCCCCCTCAGCGCGCGCTCGAGACCCCGCCTCGCCCGCCCGCTTCGTGTGTCGCTTTCGACGGCACTGTCGGCAGTTCCTACAACCAAGCCCATCAGTACTTGCCGCGCAAGTTTTGGGATCTAGCAACCGACGGGATTCGACGGATTTATATCTAATTAATAGCTTCCACGAGATGAATATAATCAGCGGTGATATTCGGTATTAATCAGCATGCTTCGGTATTGTTTGAATTGCTGATTCCGGTTACGCATTTATTACGCATATTGATGTCAAGATATTGATTTTATTTGTGTGTAGATCCCGGCCCGGGGCACCACGCACATGCAAAGCTGTGCGGCAATTTGCACAAGCCAAACCAGCCAAGGCCCCAGTAGGGGCCTTTTTTTGCGTCAACGGTCGCTGCAGACGCTGGTGTGCGTCCCCATTTCCCATTTGACCTTCTCAATTTAGGGCTGCCTTAACAAATGGTGGCGAGAAACTGGTGTATTTGAAGGAGGTGGCGCTCACCGAGTGGTGCCGACACGCTGGCCGCATCGCCATGAGGCCTTGCTGCTTCCATGCGAGATGGGAGCGTTTTGCGTGTCACGGCATCTTGACCATGTGGTGGCTCGTGGTGTGCAGGTGGAAATTGCGGGCAATCTGCAGATCGCTCGGTGAGGGTGGGTAGGCGTGCGACAATCCTCCACAGATTATTTTGTGCGTCCGCGTCTTGCAGGCGCACGCTCGTGTGAAGAAAACAATGCCAAGCTATAACGCGCCCTTTGAAATCCATGTGCATGGACAGGTGCAACTGCGTGCAGATGTGACGTTTGACCAGTTGCAGGAAGCGCTCAAGCCGCTGTGGTCGTATGCCGGGGCACGCTCTTTGGCGGCTGGCGCGGCCAGTGCGTATGAAGAAGAGCCGGGCATCCAGTTCAACATCAAGGATGCGCTCTTGCAAATCTGCTGGACGGTGTCTGGCGACGAGGACTTCCGACAGTCTCTGGACGATATGTGCATGGGGCTGAACGAGTTGGCCGAAACGGGGGCGGCGATTGAAGTGACCTTCTACGATGCCGAGTTCGACGAGGAGGACGGCGACCGCTCCGACGAGGCCCGCGATGACTTCGTGATGCTGTTTGTGGGACCCAATCCTGCTGCCATCATGAAAGTCCAGCGTGACATGCTGGTGCAGGACGTGATTCACACCATGGAGCGTCACTTCGATGCCTCCGAGCTGGTGGGTGTTGTGGCCGAAATCGACAAGCTGTTCATGCAGCGCTTCGACAACCTGATCAGCTCGCTGGAAATCGGCAAGCTGCCCCCCCGCGGTGGCAACAACGGTCCTCGCAATGGCGGGGGCAGCGGTGGTCGTCGTCCGCGCCACTTGCATTGATCCATCCCCTGACACATCCAACCCGGCTGAGCCGGGTTTTTTCTTGAGGCACTTTGGTGGCATCTTCATTGACCTATCTGCAGGCCTACCCTGTGGGGCTGCAGCAACAGGTGGCCCAGTTGCTGGCTGTGCCGCAGGGCATTGAGCAGTGGCTGCTGCGGCGCCATCCGCAGGCCCATGCGTTGCGCTCGGACAAGGCACTGTATGCCTATGTCGATGCGCTCAAGACCTCCCGCCTGCGCAAGGCGGGCGTGCTGCACAGTGTGGCGTATGACAACAAGCTGCACGTGATGCGCAATGCCTTGGGCCTGCACACCCGCAAGGCGGTGGTGCAGGGCGGGCGCTTGAATGCGCGGCACGAGATCCGGATCGCATCGCTGTTCAAGCAGATGCCCGAGCCGTTCCTCAAAATGATCGTGGCCCATGAGCTGGCGCATTTGCGCGAGCCGGATCACGACAAGAATTTTTATGCCTTGTGCTGCCACCTGGAGCCTGAGTACCACCAGCTGGAATTTGAGGTGCGGGTGTACCTGACGCACCTGGATGCCGGCGGTCCGCGTCTATGGGCGCCGCTGGAAGCCAGCCCCTGACCGCTCTGTCCGTCGCTGCCAGTCCGGCCTGCAAGGGCATGGGGTGCCTGTGCTGTTAGGGGCAAACGGCGTTCAACGCGCCTGTGTGTTCGACGCTTGGGGTGTGATCCAGGGCTGGTAGGAGCTCAGCAGCGCGTGAATCTGCGACGCTGGCAGGGGGCGGCTGAACAGGTAGCCCTGGGCCTCATCACAGCCTTGTTCGCGCAGGAACTCCAACTGGGCCGCGGTTTCCACGCCTTCCGCTGTGGTCTGCATGCCCAGTGCCTGTGCCATGCGGATGATGGCGCTCACGATGGCGCGATCGTTGCTGTCATGGTCCAGGTCGTGCACGAACGACTGGTCGATCTTGAGCTTGTAGATCTGGAAGCGTTTGAGCTGGCTCAGTGATGAATAACCGGTACCGAAGTCGTCCATCGACAGCCAGACGCCGCGCTCCCGCAGGGCGTCCATGGTCTGGGTGGCCGCCTGGGGGTCGTGCACGGCAACGCCCTCGGTTAGTTCCAGCTCCAGGGCGGTGGCGGGAATGTCGGACTCCTGCAGGATGCGCCCCACCAGCTCTGGCAACTGGGGCTGGTGGAACTGGATGGCCGACAGGTTGACCGCCACTTTCAGGTGCGGGAAGCCTGCCTGGTGCCAGGCTTGCAATTGCGCAATCGCATTCTTGAGGACCCATTCCCCGATCTGCAGAATCTGGCCACTGTCTTCGGCCACCGGAATGAATTCGGCCGGAGAAATGGCGCCCAGCTCGGCCTGTTGCCAGCGCAGCAGGGCTTCGACGCTGCGTATCTCCCCGGTGTGCAGGCAGATTTGCGGCTGGTAGTGCAGGGTGAACTCATTGCGCTCCAGCGCCCGGCGCATGGCGTTTTCCAGTTGCAGGGCGCGCACCGATTTGGCATGCATCTGCGGCGTGAAGAAGCGGTAGGTGTTGCGCCCCTCTAGTTTTGCGTGGTACATCGCGACATCGGCAGATTGCGTCAGGCTGTCGATGTCCTGCCCATCCTGCGGAAACAGCGCGATGCCCATGGAGGGGGCCATGCTGAGTTCGTGGTGGCCGATCTGGTAGGGCTGGCGCGAGGCTTCCTGCAACTTCCCAGCCACGCGGGCTGCCCCCTGGGCGTTGGCGCCGGGCAGCAGCAGCACGAACTCATCGCCGCCCAGGCGGGCCACGGTGTCTTTTTCGCGCACCACGGCCCGCAGGCGCTTGGCGATCTGCTCGAGCAGGGCGTCGCCCACCTTGTGGCCCAGCGAGTCATTGACGTGCTTGAAGCGGTCCAGGTCCAGAAAGATCACTGCCAGGGGGCTGCTGTTGGCCTGGGCCGTGGCGATTGCGGCCTTGCTGCGCTCTGCCAGCAGTGCCCGGTTGGGCAGGCCGGTCAGCGGGTCATAGTGCGCCATCCAGTGGATGCGCTCCTGCACACGCTTGCGGTCCTCCACCTCCTGGTGCAAGGTCTGGATGGTGACGCTGAGCTCGTTGGTGCGTTCGTGCACCAGGCTTTCCAGCTCGGCCTGCGTCTGTGTGAGGATGGCCTGGATGTGCTTGCGTTCGGTGATGTCCACCAGGATCCAGACTTCGCCCTGGCTGTGGTCCAACGGGTCCACCCAGCGGCTGCGTGCCTCGCATTCGATGAGCTGCCCCTGCTTGTGGCGCAGGGTGATTTCCCCTTCGAAGTTGCCGTGGCTGCTGGCGGCCACCTCGCTCAAGACTTCCAGGGGCGAGGTGGCATGGCGCAGGGTCGCCGGCACATTCGCGAGCTGGATCAGCTCTTCGGCCTCGTAGCCCAGCATGCTGGCCAGGTGCGGGTTGCAGCGGCTGGGGGTACCGCGACGCCAGTACACGATGCCGACGGCCGCGGTCTCGAACAGCAACTGCTTCTCGCGCAGGGTGGCGGTCAGCAGGGCCTTGCGACGGCATTCTTCATCGATGTCGTCAATGATCCAGATGGAACCTTCCTGTGGGGCCGTCGGGTTGATGAGGTGGCCGGTCAGGCTGGCCCAGAACAGGTGACCGCTGCGGCGTCGCAGCCGGCGTTCGGTCTTGAAGGTTTTTCCATCGATGAGGCTGTCTACGGCGGCACGCCCCAGGGCTTTGAAATCTTCCCGTGAGGCATGCAGGGTGGTGCTGCTGATGCCGATCGCCTGCTGCGAGTGCGCAAAGCCAAAAATCTTGGCGAAATGGTGGTTGCAACGGGCCACCACGCGGTGCTTGATGAAGGCAATGCCAACACCCGCGCTGTCCAGCAAGGTCTGCTGCTCGCGCAATAAGCGCTCGAGATCGGCATGTGCGGTCGCAAGTCTGGAGCTTTGCTGGACCGCATCCAAGGTCAGTGACATGGCAGACGCAGAGAGGAGATGGAAAAAGAACCGACACAAATTATTGCAAATTGGCCGTGTGTGGTGTTTGCGCAAATGCAAACCTGGGGCCTGCAGCGTGGTTGTTCACGGCCCACGCATCAAAAAAGCCCCGCATGGCGGGGCTGGGCACGGGGCCAGATGGCAGCTTACATGCCCAGGGATTTGAGCAAGGCCTCGGTTTCCACGTCGGCGGTATCGGCGGCGGCGCTGCTGGCATCGCGGCTGGGCTGTGCGGCCTGGGCAATGATGGCGTCGGGATCGACCACCTCTGCGGCATCAAAGTCGTGCAGCTTGATGAATTCCGTGCTGTCCACGGCCAGTTCCAGATAGAAGATGTTGTTGCTGGCGGTGTAGAAGGTGACGCGGCGGGCTTCCGGGTTGTCCAGATTGGCATCCACGCTCAGTTGCACCTGTTTGTTGAGCACCAGCATCTTGGGCTGGTTCTGCGTGATGTGGGTCTGCAGTTCGCGGCGCACCTTGCCCGTGAAGTCGCCCACCACCTGGTTCATCAGTTCGCCCATCACATTGCTGACTTCATCCGAGGTGTGGGAGCTGGCCAGATCACTTTCCGACATGCCCATGTTCAGCAGGTAGCTGCGGTACAGCTCCATGGCGGCTGCGGCCGAGAAGTTGATGATCACCAGGCCGGAGAACCCCCCGTCAAACAGCACGAAGCAACCGATATCGGGCTTGAGGTAGGTTTTCTTGATGCGTTGCACCATGCCGGAATACTGGATGTGGCAGGTGGTGGCGACGTTCAGGACGCGTGTGACGGAGTTGCACAGGCTGACCAGAAGTTCGTCAGTGCCTTGCACCAGGGAAGGGGTGTCGCTCATGGGGATGTGAAGGGAGGCTGGGTAACAGAGGGTGACCGATTATGGGCGCATTCTTCCCGGCTGCCCACACCAGCGGACGACGCAGGTGGGGTGCATCAAAAAAGGAGGCCGAAGCCTCCTGAAATCAGCGTGCTGCGGCACGGGCCTGTTGCAGCCAGCCGTCGAAGGTGGACTGGTGGGCCTTGATCCAGCCGTTGACATGGCGCTCGATGTCCGCGGGCTTTTTCTGGCCCTGGTTCATCATGTGGTTCTGGGCATTGATGTCGCCCACGGGCACTTGCATGACCTCGAACAGCTTGGCCGCGGCAGGATTCTGCTCGGCCCAGGCCTTGTTGGCCACGATGTGCTGCTTGTTCACCACGAAGCCGTAGTTCTTGCCGTTGGGCAGCTTGGTGTCCACGCCCTTTTGTGCGCCCGGGGCCGAGGAGAAGGGCACCTCCAGCCAGACCACGTCCTTGCCAGGTTGCAGCACGTTGCTGACCCAGTACGGGGTCCAGGCGTAGTACAGGATGGGGTGGCCGGCCTTGTAGCGCGTGATGGTGTTGGCGATCAGGGCCGAGTAGGTGCCCTGCTGGTGCGTGACCGTGTCGCGCAGCTTGTAGGCGTCGAGGTGGTGCTCAATCATGGCTTCGCAGCCCCAACCAGGGTTGCAGCCGGTCAGGTCGGCCTTGCCGTCACCGTCGGCATCGAACAGCTTGGCGATCTTGGGATCCTTGAGCTGTTCTACGTTGGTGATCTTGTAGGCGTCGGCAGTCTTCTTGTCGATCAGGTAGCCCTGGGCGGCATTGTCGGAGTACACGCCCTTGCGGTACAGCTTGGCATCGCCGCCGGCGTTCTTGTAGTAATCCGCGTGCAGGGGGTTCCAGTGCGAGGCGATGAAGGTGGCGTCACCATTGCCGATGGCCAGGTGGGCCGTGGGGTATTCAACTTCCTTGATCGGCTGCACGTCGTAGCCCAGCTGTTCCAGGGCTTTCACGACCAGCAGGGTCTGGAAGGTTTCTTCGGCGATGGAGCTCTTCAGGGGCTGCACCTTGACGCCTTGGCCCGGCCGTTCATTGGCCTGGACGCTCAGGCAGCTCAGGGCCAAGGTGCTGGCAGCGACAGCAGTCAGGGTGCGCGTGGCGTGGGTGATGGATGTCATGGTCTCGTCCTCCTGGTTGAAAAATAGGTCAAAAGTGCTGCTTGCGCTCATGGAATAAGCGCAGGCAGCTATCGTTTTAGGAATTTTTGCGGGGCTTGAGCAACCAGCCCAGCGGGCCGCGGTGCCACCAGCGCAGGCCGCCACGTTGGGGTTCGCCCATGGCCTGGGTGATGCGGTCCAGCACGATGGCCAGCAGCACGATGCCCAGGCCGCCGACGGTGGCCAGGCCCATGTCCAGGCGGCCGATGCCGCGCAGCACCATCTGGCCCAGACCGCCGACGGCGATCATGGAAGCGATCACCACCATCGACAGCGACAGCATCAGCGCCTGGTTGATGCCGGCCATGATGTTGGGCATGGCCAGCGGCAGTTGCACCTTCCACAGCAACTGCCAGGGCGAGGCACCGTAGGCGCGACTGGCCTCGATCAGGTCGGGGCGGACCTGGCGGATGCCCAGGTTGGTCAGGCGCACCAGCGGCGGCAGCGCGAAGATGATGGTCACGATGACCCCGGGCACGTTGCCGATGCCAAACAGCATCACCACCGGCACCAGGTAGACGAAGGCGGGTGTGGTCTGCATGGCGTCCAGCACCGGGCGCGTCCAGCGCTGGGCGCGGTCGCTGGCGGCAATCAGCACGCCCAGCGGCAGGCCAATCACGATGCAGAAGGCCAGCGAGGTCAGCACCAGCGACAGGGTGACCATGGCCTCGGGCCAGATGCCCAGGGCTGCAATCGCAATCAGCGACAGCGCGGTGCCGATCGCCAGGCCGCGCCCGGCAAACTGCCAGGCCACCAGGGCCACGAACAGGGTCAGCAGCGGCCAGGGCAGGGCCAGCATCAGTTGTTCCACCCCCGACAGGGTGGCATCGATCGGGGCGCGCACGGCCTGGAAGAAGGGGCGGAAGTTGTCCACCACCCAGCCCAGGCCCTGGTTGATCCAGGCCTCGATCGGCAGCCCATCGGTCTGCAGTTGATCCCACAGGGACAGCGGTGCATCAGGCGTGGCGCTGGCCGGGCTGGTCAGCCAGTCGGTGGCGGGCACAGCAGCATCGGGCGCAGCGGCTGCGGCGCCCCAGGGATCGGTGGCGGCGGCCGGGGTGCTGGCGGCCGACCAGGGATCGGCGGCGGGTGCGGCGCTGGTGCTCCAGGGGTCCTGGGTGGCGGCGGTGTTTGGGTTCACTTCACTCATGCTTGTTCTCCTTGTCGGTGGCGGGCGCGTCCGAATGCTCGTGCAGCATCGCGGGGGTGTCCGCCTCTCCCGTGGGGAACATGGGGTTGAGCGTGACGGGCGGCTGCACCGGTTGTGGCGGTGGCACCGGCGGGGTGTCGCGGTCCAGGAAGCGCATCATGGTGGTGCGGCTGATGACGCCCAGGAATTTGCGGTCCTCGCCCAGCACCGGCAGCGGGCAGGGCGCGGAGGCCATGGGGCCGAACAGGTCCGCCACCGGCGTGGCGGCATCGATCGGCACCACGTTGTCGATGAAGGCGTGCTGCAGGCCCAGCATGCCCTCGCGGCCATGCAGGGCGTCGCGCAGCGACTGGGCGGAGACCACCCCCAGCAGGCGCCGGCGCGCGTTGAGCACGTAGGCGTGGTCGCGGTCCGAGTCCTCAATCAGGCGCAACGCCGCGCGGCACCCGCGATCGTTGTGTTCGGACACGATGGTCAACGCTTGGCGCGCAATGTCCGACGCCTTGAACACGGCGGCGGCATCCACGCCCTTGATGAAGCTGCGCACGTAGTCGTTGGCCGGGCTGCGCAGGATCTCGTCGGGCGTGCCGACCTGGATGACTTGGCCGTCCTTCATGATGGCAATGCGGTCACCGATGCGCATCGCCTCGTCCAGATCGTGCGAGATGAAGACGATGGTGCGGCGCTTGGATTCCTGCAGGCGCAGCAGCTCGGACTGCATCTCGGTGCGGATGATGGGGTCCAGGGCGGAGAACGCCTCGTCCATCAGCAGGATGCTGGGGTCGGAGGCCAGGGCGCGGGCCAGGCCCACGCGCTGTTGCATGCCGCCGGACAGCTCGTCCGGGTAGCTGGTGCCCCAGGCGCCCAGGCCGACCTGCTCCAGGGCTTCCTGGGCGGCCTTCTGGCGCGTGCCCTTGTCGACGCCGGCCATCTCCAGGCCGAAGGCCGTGTTGTCCAGCACGCTCATGTGCGGCATCAGGGCGAAGGACTGGAACACCATAGAGATGTCCTTGCGGCGCAGCGCGCGCAGGTCCTTGTCGTTCAGCCCATTGATGTCCTGTCCGTCCACCACGATGCGGCCGCTGGTGGGCTCAATCAAACGGTTGAGCATGCGCACCAGGGTCGACTTGCCGGAGCCGGACAGGCCCATGACGACGAAGATCTCCCCGGCTTCGATGGTGAAGTCGGCGTCGAACACGCCGATCGATTGACCGGTACGTTCGAGGATTTGTTGCTTGGAAAGCCCTTGGCGCACCAGGTCCAAGGCCTGTTTTGGCTGATCGCCAAAGACCTTGAAGACGTTTTCGATGCGAATTTGTTTGGCCACTGGTTGTCCTCCCTTGATTTGTTCTTGGGGGTTACACACAGTGCAGCCGCGTCACAAGCGAGGCTTGGACGGCCTACACGCGAAGCCGAAAGTCATGCCGACCGATGCACGGGCCGGGTTGCAGCAACCTGGCCGTCATGAAGGGTTTTAGACTGGGCCCGAATGGCACGCTGAAAGGTGCGCAAGGGCCGCAAGAGAGGGCAGAGGCCGCGCACCGACAGGCGCGCCACATGATCCAAACATGTCCGTGCATCAGGGCCGAAAGTTCGGCGCTGTGGCAGTTGCACCGTTGCGGAAACAGGCAACTGCCGGGTTAATCCGAGCCATCAAGATTCGGATTACCTGCATGGCAGGTTGTTAATAAGCTGCTTATTCTAACTATTCGGCATATGGATGTCAAGAGTTTCCACATGCCTTGGCGAAAGCCTTGGCGATATCCGCTGGCAATTGGTGGCAAGCGGCTGCGAGCCGGTGTCAAAAGCCGATAAAAGCAAAAAGCCCGGAGTGGAGGCTCCGGGCTTGGCGGGATCGAGGCGGAAATGCCTCAGTGGCTGGGGTGGTGGTTGCTGTGGATCAGCTTGTCGGTGTAGGCAATCGCCAAAGCGCTGAGCAGGAACACCGCATGGATGATGGTCTGCCACATCAGCACCTTGACATCGTAGTTGCCGGCGTTGATGAAGGTCTTGAGCAGGTGGATGGAGCTGATACCGATGATGGACAGGGCCAGTTTGACCTTCAGCACGGAGGCATTCACGTGGTCCAGCCATTCCGGCTGGTCCGGGTGGCTGTCCAGGCCCAGCCGGCTCACAAAGGTTTCGTAGCCGCCGACGATCACCATGATCAGCAGGTTGGAGATCATGACCACATCAATCAGGGCCAGGACCACCAGCATGATGATGGTTTCGTTCAGGCCCGTCATGGGGGCCTCGGGCTTGTAGCCGATGTTGTGGATCAGGGCCTGCAGCGCCGTCTGGCTGCCAAAGGCGGCCTCAATCAGGTGCCACAACTCCACCAGGAAGTGCCAGACATACACGCCTTGGGCTGCGATCAGTCCAAGGTACAGGGGCAATTGCAGCCAGCGGCTGGCAAAAATCAGACTGGGCAGGGGGCGCATGGGCGAGTTGGGTGAGGTGGAGACAGGCGACTCAGAATGAGGGTCTAAGGAGGCCATGATGGTGGGTGGTTGAAGGAAAAGACGCAAAAAAGGCGCCAAGGCGCCGGGCAGGCATTGTATGCGCTGCCTCCAAGGGGAAACCCTAGCTAAGCCATTATTTTTGCTTGACTAATCGACTGGGGGACGTCAGTGGTATGTAAGTGCTGAAACCGACATTTGCCCCAACAATCACCAGATAGCAAGGAGACAAAACCATGAATGCACCCAGCTCTGCGATCGAGTCCGTATTGGTGGAAAACCGCGTGTTTCCTCCTTCGGAGGCGGTCCAAAAGAATGCCCGTATCTCCGGCATGCCGGCCTATGAGGCCTTGTGCGCCGAGGCTCAGAAGGATTACGAGGGCTACTGGGCCCGCCTGGCGCGCGAGAACGTGGTGTGGAGCAAGCCTTTCACCCAGGTGCTCGACGAAAGCAACCCACCGTTCTATCGCTGGTTTGCCGATGGCGAACTGAATGCCAGCGCGAACTGCCTGGACAAGCACATGGGCACTGCGGTCGAGCACAAGACCGCCATCATTTTCGAGGCGGATGACGGCCAGGTCACCAAGGTCACCTACCGCGAACTGCTGCAGCGCGTGGCGCAATTCGCCAATGGACTGAAGTCCCTGGGCATCCAGAAGGGCGACCGCGTCCTGATCTACATGCCCATGACGATTGAGGGCGTGGTGGCCATGCAGGCCTGTGCCCGCATCGGTGCGACGCACAGCGTGGTGTTCGGCGGCTTCTCGGCCAAGGCCGTCCAGGAACGGATTGTGGACGTCGGTGCGTCGGCCGTGATCACCTCCAACTCCCAGATGCGTGGTGGCAAGGAGCTGCCGCTCAAGGCGATTGTGGACGAAGCCCTGGCCATGGGCGGCTGCGAAGCCGTCAAGCATGTGCTGGTGTATGAGCGCACGGCGACGGCCTGCAAGATGGTGGCGGGCCGTGACATCACCTTCGCGGCCTTGCTGAATGGCCAAAGCACCGAGTGTCCCCCTGTGGCCGTGGGGGCCGAGCACCCGCTGTTCATCCTCTACACCAGCGGCTCCACCGGCAAGCCCAAGGGCGTGCAGCACTCCACGGGTGGCTACATGTTGTGGGCACGCCAGACGGTGAACTGGACCTTCGACATGAAGGACAGCGATGTGTTCTGGTGCACGGCCGACATCGGCTGGATCACTGGACATACCTATGTGGCCTATGGACCGCTGGCGGCAGGTGCCACGCAGATCGTGTTCGAAGGCGTGCCCACCTTCCCGAACGCCGGCCGCTTCTGGCAGATGATCGAGCGCCACGGCTGCACGGTGTTCTACACCGCGCCTACGGCCATCCGTTCGCTGATCAAGGCCGCCGAGTCCGACGAGAAGGTGCACCCCAAGAACTGGAACCTGTCGTCGCTGCGCATCCTGGGTAGCGTGGGCGAGCCCATCAACCCCGAAGCCTGGATGTGGTACTACAAGAACATCGGCGGCGAGCGCTGCCCGATCGTGGACACTTTCTGGCAGACCGAAAACGGCGGACACATGATCACGCCACTGCCCGGTGCCACGCCGCTGGTGCCTGGCTCGTGCACGCTGCCGCTGCCCGGCATCACCGCTGCCATCGTTGATGAATCTGGCAACGACATGCCCAACGGTGCCGGCGGTATCCTGGTGGTGAAGAAGCCTTGGCCGTCAATGATCCGCAACATCTGGGGCGACCCCGAGCGCTTCAAGAAGAGCTACTTCCCTGAAGAACTCAAGGGCTATTACCTGGCCGGCGATGGCGCGGTACGCAGCGAAGACCGAGGCTACTTCCGCATCACCGGCCGTATCGACGACGTGTTGAACGTCTCTGGCCACCGCATGGGGACCATGGAGATCGAATCTGCTCTGGTGGCCAAGACCGATCTGGTGGCCGAAGCCGCAGTGGTGGGGCGTCCCGATGATTTGACCGGGGAAGCCATCTGCGCCTTCGTGGTGCTCAAGCGCCCCGTGCCCACCGGCGAAGAAGCCAAGGCCCTGGCCAACGAGCTGCGCAACTGGGTGGCCAAGGAAATCGGTCCTATCGCCAAGCCCAAGGACATCCGCTTTGGCGAGAACCTGCCCAAGACCCGCAGCGGCAAGATCATGCGCCGACTGTTGCGCTCGATCGCCAAGGGCGAGTCGATCACCCAGGACACCAGCACGCTGGAAAATCCCGCCATCCTGGAGCAGTTGGCCAAGACCAACTGAGATGGAGTGGGCTTGTTGCCCGGTGGGCGCTGCGCGCCTGCCAGCCACCTTCGGGTGGCTTTTTTTATGCCGGCGTGTAGGAGCAGGGCTGAGCCTGAATGTGCCGCACGCTGGCGAATGGGTGCGGCCAGTTGCGGTACAAACACAGGTAAAACAGCGCAAAGGTAACACTCATGAAATCTCGCATTGCACTGCTGACCTTGATCATTCTGATCATCGGCTTTCTGGGCTTCTTCAACTTTCCGTACCTGGCACAAACGGTGCCCACATCCCTGGGCTTCACCACGGTGGACCTCCCGCTGGGCTTGATCCTGATGGGATTAACAGCCCTGATGACCATCGTCTTCATTGCCTATGTGATCGCAATGCAGGGGGCATGGCTGTTGGAAGCACGCGCGCACGCCAAGGAAATGCACGCCCAGCGTGAGCTGGCCGACAAGGCGGAAGCCTCACGGTTCACCGAGCTGCGGGCGGCGATAGAGAGCCTGCACCAGGAGGAAGAGCGGCGCTTGATGGACCGCATGGACACGCTGGAGGCCCACTTGCAGGCCCGTGCGCAGGAAAGCGACAACAGCACGGCGGCCTACGTGGGCCAACTGGAACAGCAGTTGCGCCACACGGCAACTGCGCCCGCGCCGCAAGCGCCCAGGCTTTGAATCTGGGGCAGTGGCGGTTGGAGCGACGGACCAAGACCCCACCAACAAGATCGTGAATGAAAAACAGGCTTCCGTCGGGAAGCCTGTGGTCGTGCCGTGGAGGGCGTTTATTCGCCCAGGTAGGCGGCGCGCACCTTGGGGTCGTGCAGCAGATCGTGCGCCGGGCCCTGCAGGGTGAGTTCCCCCGACTCCAGCACATAGCCGCGCTGGCTCACTTCCAGCGCCAGGCGGGCGTTCTGCTCAATCAGCAAGATGGTCACGCCGCGTTGCGAAATGTCGGCAATCACCTCGAAGATCTTGTCTACCATGATCGGTGCCAGGCCCATGGTCGGCTCGTCCAGCAACAGCAGCTTGGGTTGGGACAGGATGGCCCGGCCCATCGCCAGCATCTGCTGCTCGCCGCCCGAGAGGGTGCCCGCAGTTTGCTTGCGGCGTTCGGCCAGGCGCGGAAAGCGTGTGAAGACGCCTTCCAGGTCCTGGGCCACACCGTCCTTGTCCGTGCGGGTGTAGGCCCCCATGTACAGGTTTTCTTCGATCGTCAGCTGCGGGAAGATGCCGCGCCCTTCGGGCACCATGACCAGGCCTTGGCGCACCATGCTTTGCACGGGCTGGCCCGCCAGGCTTTGGCCCTGGTAATGGATGCTGCCAGCCGCCAGCGGGACCAGCCCGCAGATGGCGCGCAGCGTGGTGCTTTTGCCGGCGCCGTTGGCGCCGATCAGGGCCACCAGCTCGCCAGGGTGGACATGCAGATTCAGCTGGCGCACGGCGCGGATGCCGCCGTAGGCAACATCAATGCCGCGCACATCCAGCAAAGGGGTCGAGGATGTGGCTTCAGTCATGGGTGGACGGGTTCTGTGGGGTGGCTGGGGGATGCAGCAGCAGATCCTGTGCGGCGCCCTTGCCCAGGTAGGCTTCGATTACGCGCGGATCGTGCTGCACGTCGTGGGGCTGTCCATAGGACAGGACCTGGCCGTATTCCAGCACCAGCACGCGGTCGCACATGTTCATGACCAGCTTCATGTCGTGCTCGATCAGCAGCACGGTGATGCCGTCATCACGGATCTTTTCGATCAGCGCGCGCAGCACCACGGTTTCTGACGGGTTCATGCCGGCGGCAGGCTCGTCCAGTGCCAGCAGCGAGGGGCCGGTGGCCAGTGCGCGGGCAATTTCCAGGCGGCGTTGGTCGCCGTACGACAGCGAAGACGCCACTTCGTTGGCCACATGGCCAATTCCCACGTAGTTCAGCAGCTCCAGGGCGCGCGCTTCCGTGCGTGCCTCTTCGGCGCGGGTGGCCTGGTTGCGCGTGACCGCGCCCCACAGGCCGGCCTTGGTGCGCAGGTGCTGGCCGATCATCACGTTCTCCAGCGCCGTGAGCGAGGCGAACAGACGGATGTTCTGGAAGGTCCGAGCCATGCCTTGCGCGGCAATCTGGTAAGGCTTGAGGCGGGTGAGCTCGACGCCGTTGAACAGGCAACTGCCCGACTCCGGGATGTAGAGCGCCGTCATCACGTTGAACAGCGTGGTCTTGCCGGCACCGTTCGGGCCGATCAGGCCGAAGATTTCACCCTTGCGGATCTCGAAGCTCACGTCCTTGAGGGCCTGCAGGCCGCCAAAGCGTTTGCTCAGCCCCTTGGCGACGAGCAAGGGCTCTCGCGGGGTTGTGCTGGAAGTGGGTGGCACTGCACTCATGCTTTCTGCTCCTTGCCACGGTTGAGTTCACGTTTGCGCACCTGCGAGGGCCACAGACCTTCGGGGCGGAAAATCATCACGGCCACCAGCGCGATACCGAACAGCAGCATGCGGATGGCATCGGGATCCACGAGCACATCGCCAAACAGGGTTTGCTGAATCGGCACCACCACATTGCGCAGGATTTCGGGAAAGATCGACAGCAGCAGGGTGCCGGCGACCACGCCAGGCACATGGCCCATTCCGCCCAGCACCACCATGCACAGGATGGCGATGGATTCGCTCAGGCCGAAGCTCTCGGGACTGACAAAGCCCTGCATCGAGGCAAACAGGCAGCCGGCCACACCACCAAAGCTGGCACCCATGCCAAACGCCATGAGCTTGATGTTGCGGGTGTTGATGCCCATCGCCTTGGCGGCGATTTCGTCTTCGCGCACGGCTTCCCAGGCGCGGCCAACGCGCGAGTTCTGCAGGCGTATGCACACGAAGATGATCAGAATCACCAGCGCCATCAGCAGGTAGTAGTACTTCTCGGGGCCGGTGATGCGGAACCCGAGGATGGTCTCCGGGCGGCCCAGTGCCCATTCACCCACCTTGATGGTGTCGATGCGGTTGATGCCTTGCGGGCCGTTGGTGATGTTGACCGGCGCATCCAGGTTGTTCATGAAGATGCGGATGTTTTCACCGAACCCCAGCGTCACGATGGCCAGGTAATCCCCGCGCAGCTTGAGCACGGGAAAGCCCAGCGCGATGCCCGCCATCGCAGCCAGCGCCACACCGATCGGCAGGACCACCCAGAAGGGCAGGTGCAAATCGAAGTGGGGGGAGGCCAGCAGGGCCCAGGCATAGGCACCCACGGCGTAGAAGGCGATGTAGCCCAGGTCGAGCAGGCCGGCAAAACCCACCACGATGTTCAGGCCCAGGGCCAGCATCACATACAGCAGGGCAAAGTTCAGGATGCGGATCCAGCCCTGGCCGGCGGTCGCGCCCAGCAAGAAGGGCAGGATCAGCAGCACGGCACCGATGGCGAAGGCCCCCAACCAGACTTTGACCGGCGTGCGGTCTTTGGAAGCAAGTGTGTGGTTCATGCGCGGTCTCCCGAACGTTCGCCCAGCAGGCCCGAGGGACGGAAGATCAGCACCACGACCAGCACGATGAAGCTGAAGACGTCCTGGTAGTGACTGCCGAAGACGCCATTGGTCAGGCTGCCGACATAGCCGGAGCCCAGGGCCTCGATCAGGCCCAGCAGCAGGCCGCCCAGCATGGCGCCGCCCAGGTTGCCAATGCCGCCCAGCACCGCGGCCGTGAAGGCCTTGAGGCCCAGCATGAAGCCCATGGTGTACTGTGCCACGCCGTAATAGCTGGTGATCATCACGCCGGCGACGGCGGCCAGGGCCGAGCCGATCAGGAAGGCGGCCGAGATGACGGTGTTGATGTTCACGCCCATCAGGCCTGCGACTTCACGGTTCTGTGCCGTGGCGCGCATGGCCATGCCCAGGCGGGTCTTGTGCACCAGCAGCAGCAAGGCCACCATGATCAGGGCCGAGCCCAGCATGATGGCGATCTGCAGCATGCTCAGTCGCGCATCGCCGAGCTGCAGCACGCTGGGCTCGATGATGTGTGGGAAGTTCAGATAGTTGCGGCCCCAGAACATCATGGCCACGTTCTGGATGATGATGGACACGCCGATCGCCGTGATCAGTGCTGCCAGGCGGGGTGCGCGGCGCAGTGGGCGGTAGGCGATGCGCTCGGCCGTCCAGCCCAGGGCCATGCACACGGGAATGGACACCACCAGGGCAGCGCCCACGGCCACGAACACAGAGACGTCACCATAGTGGCCGACCAGTGCCAGCACGACGCTGGTGGCGATCATGGCGCCGACCATGACCACGTCGCCATGGGCGAAGTTGATCAGGCCGATGATGCCGTAGACCATGGTGTAGCCCAACGCGACCAGCGCATACACGCTGCCCGCCGTCAGGCCGTTGATGATTTGTTGCAGAAAAATATCCATGACAGGCGCGCCTTGGGCGTGGTCAGTCGGAAAAAATGGCCTTGCCGCGGGGCAAGACCGAGGTCAGCAGCGGGGCTGCTTGGGGGGAGGGCGTTGTCACCCCGAGTGGGTTGCAGCGCCCTTGGCGCTTACTTGGCCGAATCAACGATGGTCTTCACTTCTTCCCACTTACCGCCCTTGACGGTGTAGATGGTCACGGCCACTTCGTTCAGGTCGCCATTCTTGTCGTAGGCGATGTTGGCGCTGGTGGCGCCGCTGCGCTTCAGGCTTGCCAGCTTGGGCAGGTACTTGGCTGCCTTGGCGGAGCCAGCCTGTTCCATCGCGGTGATCATGTTCCAGGCACCGTCGTACGCATAGGGGGCATAGACGCCGGGGTCGGCCTTGAAGCGGGCCTTGTAGGCCGCGGCAAACTTCTCGCCCTGGGCCATGGTCTTCAGGGGCACGCCGGCCAGCGAGGCGTAGGTGCCATTGCCGGCTTCACCGGCCAGCTTCAGGAAGGTGTCGCTGCGGGTCATTTCGCCAGACACCAGGGGCTGCTTCAGCCCCAGGGTTGCCATCTGGCGGCGCATCGGGCCCGACTGTGCGTCCTGGCCGCCGAAGAAGATGGCGTCGGCGCCCTTGGCCTTGATGCTGGTCAGGATGGCGGTGAAGTCGCTGGCCTTGTCGGTGGTGTACTCACGCGCCACCACGGTGCCGCCGGCGCGCTTGACGGCCTGGATCACCTGGTCGGCCAGGCCTTGGCCGTAGGCGGTACGGTCGTCGATGATCGCCACTTTCTTGGCGTTCAGGTCCTTCACCATGAAGACGCCCACGGCTGCACCTTGCTGGGTGTCGCTGGTCATCATGCGGAAGGTGTTGTCATAGCCCTGCAGGGTGTACTCAGGCGACGTGGCCATGGCGATCTGGGGGATGCCAGCCTCGTTGTACACGCGGGATGCGGGGATGGTCGTGCCCGAGTTGAAGTGGCCCAGCATGCCTTGCACCTTGTCGTCGGCAATCTGCTGCGCCACCTGCACGGCGGTGCGCGGGTCGGCCTGGTCGTCCTTGGAGACCAGCACGAACTTGGCCTTGTCGCCGTCCAGCTTGATGCCCTTGGCGTTGGCTTCTTCCAGCGCCAGCAACAGGCCGTTGCGCATGTCTTCGCCGTAATGGGCCTGGGGGCCGGTCAGCGGGGCGGCGAAGCCCAGTCGCACGGTGGTGTCTGCGTGGGCGGCGCTCATCAAGCCGCCGAAAGCGCAGGCCAGTGCCATGGTGCTGGCCACGGTCTTGAAGGATGGAGAAGATGTCATGCTGCGTTGCTCCTTGGTGGGTGAAAAAGAGGACTGTAGGAAGGCTGTGGGCCCAGGGGAATGCGGGCTTAACCCACCATCATCAAACTGGCGTTGCCGCCAGCGGCTGTGGTGTTGGTGCTGATGCTGATCTCACGCAATAAGCGTTCCTGGCGGTAGCGTTCACCGCTGCGGATCTCTTCGGTGGTCAGGCCCTGCACCAGCAGCAGCGGACCGCTGCGGGCGCTGAGTTGCTGCTGCAGCGCATCGGTGTCGCTTTCGGCCAGCGCCGCCTGCAGGGGCGATTGTGCAATCTGTGCTGCATCCGCCCAGTGCAGGGCCGCGGCTTGTGCCGCCGGCTGGGCCTGCTGCCATTGGGCGACCAGGGCGCGCAGGGCGGGTGTGTCCTGCAGCAGCAGGGTGTTGCCCGTGGCCTGGCAGGCCTGCCATTGGGCCTGCAGCCCATCGACGGTCTGCGGCAGGCACCAGATGGCGCCACGTGCTTGCAGCAGGTACTGGTCGGTCTCGCCCGTGGGGCCATCCAGCAGTACCTGCTGGCCGGCCGCCACGTTCAGGGTTTGGGGGCCGCGTGCGGTCAGCACTGGCAGCTGTTCCAGCGCAGGGGCCTGGGCCAGCAGGCGGAACAGGTAGAGCGGGCCGCCCGCCTTGGGGCCGGTGCCCGACAGGCCCTCGCCGCCGAAGGGCTGCACGCCCACGACGGCGCCCACGATGTTGCGGTTGACGTAGATGTTGCCGGCATGGATGCGCTCGGACACATGGGCTACGGTTTCATCCAGGCGCGTGTGCACGCCAAAGGTCAGGCCAAAGCCCAGGCTGTTGATGTCCTGCAGCAGGGCATCCATGTCCTTGCGGGCATAGCGCAGCACGTGCAGCACCGGGCCGAATACTTCGCGGCTCAGGTCCTGTACGCGGCTGACTTCGATCAGCGTGGGCGCCACGAAGTGGCCGTGGCGGCACTCGGCAGGCAGCTCCAGGCGCGTGACGGTGTGGCCCTGGCCGCGCATCTGTTCGATGTAGGCCTCGATGTCCGCCCGGGCCTGGGCATCGATCACCGGGCCGACGTCGGTGGCCAGCTGGTCGGGGTTGCCCACGCGCAATTCCTGCATGGCGCCGCGCAGCATGCGCAGCACGTGGTCGGCGCTGTCTTCCTGCAGGCACAGCAGGCGCAGGGCGGAGCAGCGCTGGCCGGCCGAGTCGTAGGCCGACATCAGCACATCGCCCACCACCTGCTCGGACAGGGCCGAGGAATCCACCACCATGGCGTTGATGCCCCCTGTTTCCGCGATCAGCGGCACGGGCTTGCCGTGGCTGCCCAGGCGCTGCGACAGGCGGCGGTGGATGTGTTGCGCCACAGGGTGCGAGCCGGTGAACACCACGGCATCGGTGCACGGGTGGGCGACCAGAGCTTCGCCCACGGTTTCGCCGTCACCGGGCAGCAACTGCAGTGCATGCTCGGGAATGCCGGCCTGGTGCAGCAGGGCCACTGCCTGGGCGGCGATCAGGTTGGTCTGCTCGGCCGGCTTGGCGATCACCACGTTGCCGGCGGCCAGGGCCGCGGCAATCTGCCCGGCAAAGATGGCCAGCGGGAAATTCCAGGGACTGATGCAGACCACCACGCCCAGGGGGCGGTGGCTGCCATTGTTCAGGTGCTGCGTGGCCTGCTGGGCGTAGTAGCGCAGGAAGTCGATGGCTTCGCGCACCTCGGAGATGGCGTTGGGCAAGGTCTTGCCGGCTTCGCGGCACAGCAGGCCCATCAGCGGCTGCAGCTGGGACTGCATCAGGTCCGCCGCACGCAGCAGGGCCTCGGCGCGGGCCTGCACCGGGGTGGCCTGCCAGATGGGGGCCGCATGCTGGGCCTGGGCCATGGTGTGGGCCACTTCCGCAGCGCCCGCCATGCGCACTTCGCCCAGGACATCGCCGGCGTGGGCCGGGTTGCTGACGGGCTGCGCCGGTAGATGGGCCGCATGGGCGGGTTCCGCCCGCCAGGGCGCACTGCTGCTGAGCAGGGCGGCCGACAGGGAGGCCAGGCGCTGTTCGTTGCTCAGGTCCAGGCCGGCGGAGTTGCTGCGGCCCTGGGCTGCATACAGCTGGGCCGGGGCGGGAATGCGGTCGTGCGGGCGGCCCAGGGGCGACAGGGCCTGGGCGGCTGCCACGGGGTCGGTCACCAGTTGGGCGATGTCCACCGTCTCATCCCCGATCTGATGCACGAAGGAGCTGTTGGCGCCGTTTTCCAGCAGGCGGCGCACCAGGTAGGCCAGCAGTGTCTCGTGCGTGCCCACGGGGGCGTAGATGCGGCAGGGGCGGGCCAGCTTGCCCTGGGCGATGTCGCCAACCACTTCCTCGTACAGCCCTTCGCCCATGCCGTGCAGGCACTGGAATTCATACTGGCCGCGGTAGTAGTTGTTGCCCGCCATGTGGTAGATGCTGGCCAGGGTTTGGGCGTTGTGCGTGGCGAACTGCGGAAAGATGGCTTCGGGGGCGCCCAGCAGCTTGCGCGCGCAGGCCAGGTAGGACACATCGGTGTGCAGCTTGCGGGTGTAGACGGGGTAGTCTTCCAGTCCGTCCACCTGGGCGCGCTTGATTTCGCTGTCCCAGTAGGCGCCCTTGACCAGGCGCACCATCAGACGGTGCTTGCTGCGGCGGGCCAGGTCAATGATCCAGTCCAGCACGAAGAAGGCGCGGCGCTGGTAGGCCTGGACCACGAAACCGATGCCGTTCCAGCCGGCCAGCGAGGGCGCGAAGCACAGCTGCTCCAGTAGATCCAGCGAGATTTCCAGGCGGTCGGCTTCCTCGGCGTCGATGTTCAGGCCGATGTCGTACTGGCGGGCCAGTTCGGCCAGCTTCAGCAGGCGCGGGTACAGCTCCTGCATCACGCGCTCGCGCTGGGCGCGGCTGTAGCGGGGGTGCAGGGCCGACAGCTTGATGGAGATGCCCGGGCCTTCGTAGATGCCGCGCCCTTGCGAGGCCTGGCCGATGGCGTGGATGGCCTGCTCGTACGACTGCAGGTAGCGCAGCGCGTCTTCCTCGGTGGTGGCCGCTTCGCCCAGCATGTCGTAGGAGTAGCGGAAGCCCTTGTCCTCCAGCTTGCGGCTGTTGGCCAGCGCGGCGGCGATGGTCTGGCCGGTGACGAACTGCTCGCCCATCATGCGCATGGCAGTGTTCACGCCCTGGCGGATCAGCGGCTCGCCACCGCGTGCGATCAGGCGGGTCAGGGCCGAGCTGAGCTTTTGCTCGCTGTGCACGGCCACCAGCTTGCCGGTGATCATCAGCCCCCAGGTGGCGGCATTGACGAACACGGAGGGCGAGTCGGTGTGCGACTTCCAGTCGCCCTTGCTGACCTTGTCGCGGATCAGGGCATCGCGCGTGGCGCGGTCGGGGATGCGCAGCAAGGCCTCGGCCAGGCACATCAGTGCCACGCCTTCCTGGCTGGACAGCGAGTATTCCTGCACCAGGGCCTCGACGCCGCTGGTCTTCTTCAGGCGCTTGTCGCGCAGGACCTGCACCAGGCGGGTGGCCAGCTGGGCCACGCCCGTGGGGTTGGTGCTGGTGGCGGGGGCCAGCAGCAGGGGGATGCACTCTGTCTCGGGGCGGCGGTAGGCGGCGGTGATGGCCGCGCGCAGCACGCTTTGGGGTTGGACGTCCTGGGCCAGGGCATAGAACGGCGCATAGGGCTGGCTGGCATCGGCCAGGGCCTCGGGCTCCAGCAACTCGCCGCCGGGCTGGGTGCTACCCAGGTATTGCAACTCCGGCAGGGGCTTGCCCAGCTCGATGGCCTCCAGGTAGCTGTGCAGCGCCTGCTTGTGCAGCCAATGTGGGGTGCAACCCAATTGCTGGGCTGCCGCTTTGAGCCGTTCTCGCATCAATTCGTCAACTTTGATGCCGATGGTGGTGGTGGCCATATCCGTGTTGCTCCCTGGAAGAACCTGTGCACGTTGTTTGTGAAGTGGCGCGATTCTAGAAAGGTGCAACCAAGTCAGATATTGGGGTTTACCTGTCTCTGTTTTGGTGCAACCGAATCACTTGAGAGGGTTAACTGCAGGAAGCGTGCCAGGTGGTACTGGTACAGGAGGCCTTTTAAAAAGAGGAGCTGCTAGCGTTGATGATTGAAGGTTTTTAGATGGTTTTATGGCTGAAGTGCTTGATTTACAAGCGCTAGCAGCTCTTGTTTTTGATAGTTCATCCATAAAAAAGGCTTCCCGCAGGAAGCCTTTTGGGCAGGGTGGGCCGCCGTGGGGCGGCGCCAGCCTTACACGCGCTTGCGGTATTCGCCGGTGCGGGTGTCGATTTCGATCTTGTCTTCTTGCGACACGAACAGGGGAACAGCCACTTCGAAGCCGGTGGCGATCTTGGCGGGCTTGAGCACCTTGCCCGATGTGTCGCCCTTCACGGCGGGTTCGGTCCAGGTGATTTCGCGCACGATGGTGGTGGGCAGTTCGCAGGAGATGGCCTTGCCGTCGTAGAACACGACTTCAGCCACCATGCCGTCTTCCAGGTAGTTCAGTGCGTCGCCCATGTTTTCGGCTTCGACTTCGTACTGGTTGAATTCATCGTCCATCCACACGTACATGGGGTCGGCGAAGTAGGAGTAGGTGCACTCCTTCTTGTCCAGGATGACGTTGTCGATCTTGTCGTCGGCCTTGAACACGTTTTCGGTGCCGAAGTTGCCGATCAGCGACTTCAGCTTCATGCGCACGGTGGCTGCACCACGGCCACCACGGGCGTATTCGGTCTTCAGAACGATCATGGGATCCTTACCGAACATGATCACATTGCCGGCGCGGATTTCTTGAGCGATTTTCATAGCTTGCTTAGCTGGTTGGGTGGAGCCGCTCAACACGGCAGGCAAGCAAGGCGCTTCTGAAAAAAGCGATAAGGCCTGCCGCATGTTCCGCGGCGGGAGCCGTCCAAAAGGTCGGGGTTGCGCAAGGCTGCACAACCGCTCTGAGGAGGCAAAGGCGAGATTTTAGCTTTTTTCCGCTGCAAACGGTTGCAGCTGTGTGATCAGATCGGCTTGTTGCAGCAAATTTGCGCGTGCCTGCTGGGCGCAGTGCCGCCATTCCCGCAGCAAATCCGGGGTCAGGGTGGGCAGGCTGGCCGCGTCGCGCATGCCGTTCCATGCGTGGTGAAAAGCCCGCAGACTGGCAGGGGCCTGCAGCCAGTCCAAGAAGGCATCGAGCTTGGCGTGGTGGGCCTGGTCGTCCTGCGGGTAGATGTGCCAGACGAAGGGCTGGCCCGCCCACAGCGCCCGCACCAGGGAGTCTTCGCCGCGCACCAGGTTCAGATCGCAGGCCCACAGCATGGCATCGAACTCGGCCTGTGTGCGCGGCGGAAGGTAGCGCGGCTGCAAGGCCTGTGCGCCCGCCTGTGCCTGCACCGCCTGCGTGGCGCGGCCGGGGGTGACCAGCAGGCGCGGCTGCCAGCCTGCGACCGGGTGGGCGAGTTGGCCCAGCAGTTGCGGCAACGCCGGTGGCTCATAGCAGAACAGCGAGATGGCGCAGTCGCCATCGCCCAGGCCGTGGGCCTGGCGCCAGGCTGGGCGGTCGAACTGCGCCTGGCGCAGCAGCAGGTCGGCTTCACGCAGCAGCCCACCGGTGCGTGTGGTGAAGCCGGGGTAGAAGAACCAGCGCGTCAGCCCCCGGCCTTCGCCCGACATGATCAGCGAGGGCAGGCGGTGGCAGCGTTCCACATAGTCTTCGGCCGACAGGTACTCCAGGTTCACCAGCACGGGGCGCGGCTGGTGGTGGCTGTGGCAGTGCGCATGGCGCCGCGACAGCGCGGCCAGGTAGGGCGCGGGGGCTTCGCAGCCAAAGGCCTCGATCACCACCGCGGGGTGCTCCGCATAAGCGGCGTCATACGCCAGCACCTGCACGCCCGGGGCACCCTGCGGTGCCATCCACGCCAGGGCCGAGGCATCGTCGATGCGCAGGCGCACCGGCACGCCGCGCGCGCCCAGCTCGGCCGCCAGGCGCCAGCACACGCCGATGTCGCCATAGTTGTCGATGACCCGGCAGAAGATGTCCCAGTGCAGGGGCTGTGGGGCGGCGGAAGAGGGGGGGACAGGCATAGGCAAGGACAAGGCGCGGCAAAGAGGGGCGATGCTAGCCCAGCCAGCGGGCCCTTGCCCGCAGTGCGTGCAGAGTGTGTGGCAAGTTTGCAGTGAAATTGGCATCCGGCCCTTGTGCAGTGCGCGCTCACAGCTATTTATTTGCAAGTGCGCTGTGCCGGTGCGCGGCAGGCGCCACAATCACGCCATGTCTAGTGTCGAGCACTCTCCCGAAATCCTGGCCCAGGTGGCAGCCTTGCCGGCCCTGCCGGGCGTGTACCGCTATTTCGATGCGGCGGACCAACTGCTGTATGTGGGCAAGGCGCGCAACCTCAAGCGCCGGGTGAGCAGCTATTTCCAGAAGGACCATGGCGGCACGCGCATCGGCCACATGGTCAGCAAGATCGCCAGGCTGGAGACCACGGTGGTGCGCTCCGAGGCCGAGGCGCTGCTGCTGGAAAACAACCTCATCAAGACCCAGCACCCGAAGTACAACATCCTGTTTCGGGACGACAAGAGCTACCCCTACCTCAAGCTCACCGGTGTGGCGGCGCACGACGGCGACACCAGCCGCTATGCGGGTCAGTGCTTTCCGCGCATCGCCTACTACCGCGGCAGCACCGACAAGAAGCACCGCTACTTCGGGCCCTACCCCAGCGCCTGGGCGGTGAAGGAAAGCATCCAGCTGCTGCAGAAAGTCTTCCGGTTGCGCACCTGCGAGGACACGGTGTTCGCCAACCGCTCTCGGCCCTGCCTGCTGTTCCAGATCAAGCGCTGCACCGCCCCTTGCGTGGGCCACATCAGCCCCGAGGACTACGCGGCCGACGTGCGCAACGCCGAGGCCATGCTGCGCGGTGAAACCCAGGAACTGCTGCAGCAGCTGGAGGCGCGCATGATGGCCCACGCCGACCGGCTGGAATATGAAAAGGCCGCCGAGATCCGCAACCAGATGAGCGCCCTGTCCACGGTGCTGCACCAGCAGGCCATCGAGACCACGGACGACAAGGATGTGGACATCCTGGCGGTCAAGGTGCAGGGGGGGCGTGCCTGCGTGAACCTGGCCATGGTGCGTGGCGGGCGGCACCTGGGGGACCGCGCGTACTTCCCTTCGCAGCTGGACGAAGCCATGGGCGTCTATGCCTCGGAGGACGAGGTGCAGCCGCGCACGGTGGAGGCGCGGGTGCTGGAGGCCTTCCTGGCGCAGCACTACATCGACGTGCCTACGCCGCCGGTGCTGGTGGTCAGCGAGGCGGTGGACGTGCAGTTGCTGCAGGCCTTGTCGGTGCAGGCCGGCCACAAGGTCACGGCCGTGCAGCAGCCGCGCGAGCGGCGCCGCATCTGGCTGGAGATGGCCGAGCAGAATGCCGCCATCCAGCTGGCGCGTCTGCTGGCCGAGGAAGGCTCGCAGCACGCGCGCACCCGGGCGCTGGCCGAGGCGCTGGATTTGCCGCAGGACAACCTGGAGGCCCTGTCCATCGAATGCTTCGACATCTCGCACACGGCGGGCGAGAGCACGCAGGCCTCGTGCGTGGTGTTCCACCACCACAAGATGCAAAACAGCGAGTACCGCCGTTTCAATATCCAGGGCATCACGCCGGGCGACGACTATGCCGCCATGCGCCAGGTGCTGCACCGCCGCTATGCGCCGGTGGCCCAGGCCCTGCAGGCCGCGGGCGGGGCCGAGCCCGAGCCCGAGCCCGACGCACCGCGCCTGCCCGATCTGGTGTTGGTCGATGGCGGCAAGGGGCAGGTCAGCATGGCGCGCGAAGTGTTTGCCGAGCTGGGGCTGGATGTGTCGCGCATCGTTGGCGTGGAAAAGGGCGAGGGCCGCAAGGTGGGGTTGGAGGAACTGGTGTTTGCCGATGGCCGGGCCAAGGTCTACCTGGGGCACGACTCCGCTGCGCTGATGCTGGTGGCGCAGATCCGCGACGAGGCCCATCGCTTTGCCATCACCGGCATGCGCGCGCAGCGTGCCAAGGTGCGCGTGGGGCAGAGCAAGCTGGAGGACATTCCTGGGATCGGCCCCAAGCGGCGTGCCCGCCTGCTGCAGCGCTTTGGCGGCGTGCGCGGCGTGGCCAATGCCAGCGTCGAGGACCTGATGACGGTGGAGGGGATTTCCGCCAGCCTGGCCGAAGACATTTACCGTGCGCTGCGCTAGACGCGGCGGCTGCCGCCGCACATGGCTTGCATGCAAGCCATGCCAGCCGTGACACAATCGCGGCCATGTTCTTCACCATTCCCACCCTGATGACCTGGACGCGCATCGTCGCGATCCCGCTGATCGTCGGGGTGTTCTATGCGCCGTTGGCGCCAGAGACCCGCAACCTGGTTGCGGCGCTGATGTTCATCGTGTTTGCCGCCACCGACTGGCTCGATGGTTTCCTGGCGCGCAAGCTGAACCAGACGTCCTCGTTCGGCGCCTTTCTGGACCCGGTGGCCGACAAGTTCCTGGTCTGCGCCTCCCTGCTGGTGCTGGTTCACCTGCAGCGGGCCGATGTGTTCGTGGCGCTGATCATCATCGGCCGGGAGATCGCCATTTCGGCCTTGCGCGAATGGATGGCGCAGATCGGTGCCAGCAAGAGCGTCGCTGTGCACATGATCGGCAAGGTCAAGACCACGGTGCAGATGGTGGCCATTCCGTTTCTGCTGTTTGACGGCCGCTTGCTGGGCGTGCTGGATACGCGCTTGTGGGGGCAGATTTTGATCTGGGGTGCGGCAGTGCTGACTGTCTGGTCCATGGTGTACTACCTGCAGAAAGCCATTCCGGAAATCCGCCGCCGGGTCAAGCACTGAATGCAGGCATACATCCACTGAAGCGCCGAAGGCACACCTCGGCGCTTGGTGGCTTGCCCCGGCCCCTGCGGCGGTGTACAAAAGTGGCTGTTTGCTTCGTTACATGGCAGTGCTTGTCAATGCGGAAAGTCACCCCGCCTGCGTGCATGAAAAAAAACGTTTGTTTCGCCAAAATGCTAGGCAAACCTGTCTAGAATCTCGCCTAACGCTGACAGGCACCCCTATGGGTGCCGAGCCTTTTTTTGGAAAGGCTTGGTCGCAAAGGCGCTCCAACAACCATTTCTCGAGAGGCATCTTGTGAATAAGACTGAACTGATTGAGCACATTGCTAACAACGCCGATATTTCCAAGGCTGCGGCTGCCCGCGCCCTGGAATCCACAATCGACGCAGTGAAGAAAACCCTGAAGAAGGGTGGCACAGTTTCCTTGGTGGGTTTTGGTACTTTCGCCGTTGGCACGCGTGCTGCACGTACAGGTCGCAATCCCCGTACGGGCGATACCATCAAGATCAAGGCCGCCAAGGTGCCTAAGTTCCGTCCCGGCAAGGCCCTCAAGGACGCTTTGAACTAATCCAGGTTTTCGGCAGTGGGGTGCTTAGCTCAGTTGGTAGAGCGGCGCCCTTACAAGGCGTAGGTCAGCGGTTCGACCCCGTTAGCACCCACCACCCACTGTATAAAAAAGCATTTAGATTTTTCTAAATGCTTTTTTATTTCAAGATCAGTGGGGTGCTTAGCTCAGTTGGTAGAGCGGCGCCCTTACAAGGCGTAGGTCAGCGGTTCGACCCCGTTAGCACCCACCACTTCATCGTGGCAAAAAGCACCAGGAGCAATCCCGGTGCTTTTTTTGTTGGTGGCTCTGGGGTTGGCGCGGATCAATGCAGTGCAGCGCCACGGGAATCTGTGGCGCGATTGTCCGTGACCGATACGGTGCAATCGCGGAAGGCGCGTGTCAATCAAAGGGTAGAATCTTCGGGTTTCCTTATGGCGAGTGGTGTGTGCAGCAGTGAATCAATGCGTCCTCACAGGATGCCCGTCCAGTGCTTGGAGCGGGGCACGCATCATTCGTAAAAGGCGAGCGCAAGTTCGCCTTTTTTATGCATCCTCAGAAAGATTGACTATGCTCGAATCAATCCGCAAGCATTCCAAGTTCGTCATGATCTTGTTGTTCTTGCTGATCATTCCCTCGTTCATTTTTGTCGGTATCGATCAGAGCTACTTTTCGGGTGCCAGCCCGACAGTGGCACGGGTGGCCGGGCAGGACATCACCCAGAACGACTGGGACAACACGCACCGCGTTGAGAGTGATCGTCTGCGGGCAGAAAATCCCGGCATCGATGCCAAGTTGCTGGACTCGCCCGAGGCGCGTTACGCCACCCTCGAGCGCATGGTGCGTGACCGTGTGTTCCAGGCCGCTGCACAAAAAATGCACCTGGTGACCAGCGATGCCGCATTGGCGCGCACCCTGCAGGGCATTCCCGCGATCGCCAATCTGCGCAAGCCGGACGGCAGCCTGGATGCCGAAGGCTACCGGGCCTTGCTGGCAGCGCAAGGGATGACCCCCGAGGCCTATGAGGCCTCGCTGCGCCGCGACATGTCGGTGGGGCAGGTGGTGGGCAATGTCATGAATACGGCACTGGCCACACCGGTGGTGGCGAATGCCGCGATGGATGCATTCCTGCAGCGCCGCGAAATCCAGGTGGCGCAATTCAAGCCCCAAGACTATGTGGCGAAGGTGCAGGTGAGCGATGAGGCACTGAAGTCGTTCTATGCCGCGCATACCGCCAAGTTCCAGCAGTCCGAGCAGGCCCGTGTGGAGTATGTGGTGCTGGATCTGAAGTCGGTCCGTGACAGCATCGAGCTCAACGAGGCGGATCTGCAGACCTATTACAAGGAAAATGCGGCCCGTCTGGCAGGTGGTCAGGAAGAGCGACGTGCCAGCCACATTCTGGTGAATGCGCCCAAGACCATGTCGGCTGCCGAGCGCGATGCCGCCAAGGCCAAGGCGCAGGCGATTGCCGACAAGGTCAAGGCCAATCCTTCCAGCTTCGCCGCCGTGGCCAAGGCCGAGTCGCAGGACACAGGCTCAGCCCCCCAAGGTGGCGACCTGGGCTTCTTTGGGCGCGGTGCCATGGTGCCCGAGTTTGAGCAAGCCGCGTTCAGCATGGCCAAGGGTGCGATCAGCGATGTGGTGGAGTCCGAGTTCGGCTTTCACGTGATCCAGGTGACGGATGTCAAATTGCCGGCCGTGCCCAGCTTTGCCGCAGTGCGCGAGAAAATCGTCAACGACCTCAAGGACCAGCAGGCGCAGCGCAAGTACGCGGAAGTGGCCGAGTTATTTGCCAATACGGTGTACGAGCAGTCGGACAGCCTGCAGCCCGTGGTCGACAAGCTGGGTCTGAAGCTGCAAATGGCCGATGGCGTGACACGCGAACCCCGTTCAGGTGTCGAAGGTCCGCTGGCCAATCCCGTCTTCCTGCAAGCCCTGTTTGCGGCGGACAGCATCGACCACAAGCGCAATACCGATGCCATCGATCTGGGCTCGAACCAGATGGTGTCCGGCCGGGTGGTGAACTACCAGCCTGCCAAGCAATTGGCGTTGGAGGACGTGACCGATCGCGTCAAGACCCTGTACGTGCAGCAGCAATCTGCCGTGCTGGCCCGCGAAGCGGGTGAGGCCAAGCTTCAGGCGTGGAAGGCCGATGCGTCCCAGGCGCAGGGCTTGCTGCCCGCGGTGGTGGTGTCGCGCGACAACCCGGTCGGCATGCCCCGCCAGGTGCTGGATGCGGCGCTGCAGGCCAAGACCGACAGCTTGCCGGCTTGGGAAGGTGTCAGCCTGGGCGATGCCGGCTACGCCATCGTCAAGGTGAACCGGATCGTGGGTCAGGCAGAAAGAACTGCCGACTTTAATCAGCAGGCCTCCATGCAGTATGTACAATTGTTTGGTACTGCAGAAGGCGCGGCGTATTACGAACTGCTGAAGAAGAAGTTCGATGTGCAAATCAAGGTTGCACGGCCCTGAGTAAGAAAAACATCTTGCTTTCCTTTTGAGGGCTTGGAAACAAGCTACAATACAAATCTCTTCCGGTGGCTGTAGCTCAGTTGGTAGAGTCCAGGATTGTGATTCCTGTTGTCGTGGGTTCGAGCCCCATCAGCCACCCCAAAATTTGACAGTGAAAACCCGCTTTGCGAGAGGCGGGTTTTTTCATCCCTCTACGGTGGCTGTAGCTCAGTTGGTAGAGTCCAGGATTGTGATTCCTGTTGTCGTGGGTTCGAGCCCCATCAGCCACCCCAAATAAAAAGCCTGCATCGCAAGATGCAGGCTTTTTTGTTGCCTGTGCATGCGGTGGGGTCAAGTCATCCGGCGCCTTGGCAGACCATGGCCTGGATTGGTGAATGGGCGGGCTTTGCCTATCATGCAGGGCATGGGTTCCCAGTCTTCGTCCTTTTCCTTGCGCATCTGGCGGGCCGCGCGCGACATGGTGGTGGCCTGGGGCCGCATTGGCTATCTGGGCGCCGTGGTGGGGGTGCTGCTGCTGTCACCGTCGACCTACCGCGGGCATGCCCTTCGCCCGATCTTGCGGCGCATGTACCGGGATACCGCACCGATCTTGCTGGGTTTCACGCTGCTGGCCGCGCTGATCTGCCTGGTGATCACCCGCATCGTGGTGGTCACGGCGCTGAGCTACGGCCTGTCGCGCTATGCGCTGGAGATGGTGATCCGCGTGCTGGTGCTGGAGTTGATTCCGCTGACGGCGGCCTTGTTCGTGGCGATGCGCTGCACCATTCCGAATGCCACGGAGCTGGCGTTGATGCGCCAATCGGGCGAGTGGGCGGCGCGCGAGCAGCGCGGCGAGGCCCTCATCCGGGCGGAAGTGCTGCCGCGCGTGGTTGCGGGCCTGTACGCCAGCGTGACCCTGGCTGCGCTGTCCTGCGTGGTGGCCCTGGTCACGGCCTACCTGGGTGTGTACGGTTTCACCTGGGCCGGCCTGCCGGGCTACACGCGCATGTTTGGCCAGGTGTTCAACCCTTCGGTGACCCTGCTGTTTGTGCTGAAGACCTGGCTGTTTGGCCTGGCCGTGGCCATCATCCCGGTATCGACGGGACTGTATGCCCGGCCCACACACCACGACATCCGCCCCGGGGGCGAGCTTTCGGGCCTGGCGCGCATGTTTGCCGTGCTGCTGCTGATCGAGCTGACTTCGCTCATGGGCAATTACTACTGAATCCGAAGGGACCATTTTGTCTGAGCCACGCATGCCTACTTCCGAACGTCCCGGGGCGGCGGACACCGCCGCCTTGCGCGCCGTCAGCCACCTGGAGCGCAAGGCCGCTGCTTTGCTGCTGCTGACGCTGGCTCTGATCGTCGGGGCGGCGCTGTACCTGCTGTATGCGCGCGGTGCGTTCGAACCGACCCAGAGCCTGGTGCTGACCTCGGACGATTCGGAGGGTGTGACGGTCGGCATGGACATGACGTTTTCTGGCTTCCCGATCGGGCGGGTCAGCAAGCTGGAGCTGGCCCCGGACGGCAACGTGCGTATTCTGGTGGCCGTGCCCCGCAAGGATGCGCACTGGCTGCGTGAATCCAGCGTCTTCACCCTGGTCAAGGGCCTGGTGGGCGGCACCACCATCAAGGCCTACAGCGGCATGCTGCAGGATCCGCCGCTGCACGACGGGGCGGAGCGCCCCGTGCTGCGTGGCGATGCCACGGCGGAAATCCCCCAGATGGTGGCCATGGCCAAGGAGCTGCTCAACAACCTCAGCCTGATGACGGCCCGCGACTCGCCACTGGGGCAGTCGCTGGAGCAGGTGCGCCTGCTCGGGCAGAAGCTCAACGGTGACAGCGGCGCCATGGAGGTGCTGCTGGGCACGCCCGAGAATGCGCGCAAGACGGTGGAAATGCTGGACCGCGCCAACCAGTTGCTGGCGCGCATGGACCGGGTGGTGCAGCGCACTGATCAGCAGGTGTTCGATGCGGACGGCCTGATGCCGCAGCTGCGCACCACGGTGCAGACCCTGAACCTGGTGCTGGCCGACACCCGCACCAGCCTGCGCAAGCTGGATGCGGTGCTGGCGAATGCCGAGGGCATCAGTGCGAATGTGCAGGAGGCGAGCACTGACATTGGCCAACTGCGCAACGAAGTGGAGAGCAATTTGCGCAAAGTGGAAGACCTGCTGACGGAGCTGCAGCGCAAGTGGCCGTTTGCCAAGGATGGAAAGGTGGAGCTGCCATGAACGCGGAACGTGCAGGATGGTGGGTGTGGGCCGGCATGCTGGGTCTGGGAGGGTTGCTAGGGTGCAGCAGCCAACCGCCGACGCCCAGCTGGGCGCTGGAGGCGCAGTCGGCCGCACAACGCGCCGTGCAGGCCGATCTGCAGGGCCAGCGCCGCGTGGCCGAGGTGGAGTGGCGCAAGGCCTTTGCCGAAGTGGCGACCACCGGGGAGCCGGCGGCCATGGCCCGGGTGGCGCTGCTGCAGTGTGCCGTCCAGGCAGCGGTAGTGGCGCCGGCCGACTGTCCGCGCTACGAGCGGTATGCGGCCGGTGCGGCGCCGGCGGAGCAGGCCTATGCCCGCTACCTGCAGGCCCGGCACACGCCGGACGATGTGGGCCTGCTGCCTGCCGCCCAGCAGGCCACGGCCCAGGCCTTGCTGGCCAGCGCACCGGTGGTGCAGCTGCCCGCAACCCAGGACCCTTTGTCCGCATTGACTGCGGCCGGCGTGGCCTTGCGCGCCGGGCGGCTGGCGCCCGCTGCTGTGCCGCAGGTGGCCGCGTTGGCTTCTGCCCAGGGCTGGCGCAAGGCCGCCCTGGCGTGGCTGCTGGTGCAGCAGCGGCTGGCCGAGCAGGCCGGCGATGCCGCCCAGGTGCAGGCCTTGCAGTTGCGGCTGCAGGTGTTGCAGGAAGACGGACGCTGAGCGTGGAGCGACGGTTGGAGCACAGGCACCGCGTGTGCGGGTCTGAGGGCATTGGCGGCAGGGTTGTGGTGGTCGGCTCGCTTGCCACCGCTGGGCTGCAATCGGTGCTTGGGGTTTTCAAAGAAGTGAGCGGCTCGCGCGCGCCGAGCAAGCTTCTTGATGGTGTTGGGTTCTGAAAGCCTTTCAAGTCGAGCGGTATGCGCTCACTTTTCAGAATAATCACCATGAAAAAAAAGCGCCCGAGTGGGCGCTTTTTTTGGGGGGGCTTGCTGCGCTTAGAAGCGGTGGCGAATACCAATGACAGCGCTGGTGCCTGTTTCGTTCTTGGCACCATCAAAGCTCAGCTTGTCATACATCACGGCAGTGTAGACATCGGTGCGCTTGGACAGGAAGTGGTCGTAACCCAGCGTCACGGTGGTGCGCTTGTTGTCAGTCTGGGCGCTGTAATCGCGGTCAGAGTAAGCGGCGGCCAGCTTCAGCGTACCGGCCTTGGTAACCGGAACATCCAAGCCCAGGCTGTAGGTTTTTTGGTCCAGGGTCTGGATAGAGGCCACTTCCTTCTCGGATTGACCGTATGTGGCGTACAACTTGGCAGCGCCAAAATCGTAAGTGCCGCCCAGCATCCAGTTTTCATTCTTATTGCCAGCTGTATAAGTGGGAGTGGATGGAGTTCCCAGGATGTCGGCTTGCTCGTAGAACGCGGTCAATGCGAGAGGGCCGCTGCGGTAGGTCAGGTTGGCGCCGACATTGTTAGCGCCCGACTTGCCAGCTTGTTCACCAAACTGGTAGTGCACGTTGGCTTGGAAACCAGCCACGGAGGGGGTCGAATAAGTGATCTGATTGCTCCAGCCGGTATCCACAGCTGTGGAATTGGCGGAAGGGACAAAGCTCATGTTGGCGTGCAGCACCAGAGGCGAGATCGTGAAGGAGTCGCCGAAGGGGTTGAACAGGATGGTGGGCAGGAAGTTGGGGGCCATGGAGCGGCCCAGCTTCACCGAACCGAAGCCGCCGGACAGCGACACGTTGGCGTCACGGGCGAAGAAGTTGTCGACGTCGGTGCGGCCAGGGGTGCCGGTGTCCGCGCGGAAGAAGGCGCCCAGTGCAAAGCCCACCTTCAGGCCGTTGCCCAGGTCTTCCGTGCCGTTCATGCCCCACCAAGAGGTGGTCATGCCGCCCGAGCCAACTTGGCTGGTGCGATCAGAACCTGCGGTTTTCATGGAGCCGGCGTACATGTCCACCAGGCCGGACAGTTGCACATTGCTTTGTGCCTGGGCAGCACCCATGCAGGCCAGAGCGGCACCAAAAGCGATCAGAGATTTTTTCACGGAGGAACTCCCTCAAAAGGTCGAATTAAAAAGCGGTCAGCCGATTGCCCACTTCAGGTGCACGGGCGGCACCCAAGTGCTGCTTTTGTATACAAAGCACAAGCTGTGCCAGTGTGCGGGACGTGGGGCGGGGCGCTGCGGCGGCGCTGGATGAACGGCTTATGACGCGGGGATGAAAGCCAGCAACTGTTGCGCGGCCGCATCAGGGTCGGGGGCATTCACCAGGGCGCGCACCACGGCGATGGAACCCACGCCGGTGGCCAGGATGGCCGGGAACTGCTCGGCCGCGATGCCGCCGATGGCCACCAGCGGGTACTGCTGCATCAGGCGCACATAGGCCTGCAGGCGGGCCACGCCTTGCGGGGCCGTGGCCATTTTCTTGAGCGTGGTGGGAAACACGGCACCCAGGGCGATGTAGCTGGGTTGCACGGCATGGGCGCGCACCATCTCCGCATAGCCGTGGGTGCTGACGCCCAGGCGCAGGCCGCTGGCGCGGATGGCGTCCAGCTGTGCGCCTTCCAGGGCGTCCAGGTCTTCCTGGCCGACGTGGATGCCGTAGGCGTCGGCATCGATGGCGGCCTGCCAGTGGTCGTTGATGAACAGGCGCGCGCCGGTGCCTTGCACGGCCTGCACGGCGGCCTGTACTTCGCGGCGGATGGCGGCCTGGTCATCGCTCTTGAAGCGCAATTGCACCGTGGGCACGCCGGCGCGGGCCATGCGGCCCACCCACTCGGCCGTGGGCAGCACGCCATACAGCCCCAGCGCGCGCGGGCAGGGCGGGAAGGCACGTTGCGGATCGGCCCCGGCCAGGCCGAAGTCCTGCGGGGCGCTGGGCCAGCAGCGGGCGTCAAAGCTGCCGGTGCGCACGCTCTGCTGCTGCCAGGCCTGGGCCAGGCATTCGGCGTCGATGGCGATGAAGCCTAGGGCGCTGCAGGCCTGCAGCGCCGCCAGATAGATGGGGTCCTGGCGGGTGGCCGCTGGCGTGGGCTGTGCCGGCAGGCGCTGTTCGTCGGGGGCGAAGGTGGCGCTGTGGGCGTCCACGATGGCCTGGGCCATGGCGGGGATGTGCAACTCAGTCATGGTGCCAGAAGGGTGTGCCCAGGACGGGGGTGCTGGGCTGGGCGGCGGTCTGTTCGGCCATGGCGCCAGCCAGGTAGCCGTCGCGGCCGGCCTGGGTGGCGTCGGCAAAGGCGCCGGCCATGCGCACCGGGTCTTCGGACAGGGCCACGGCGGTGTTCAGCAGCACGCCGTCAAACCCCCACTCCATGACCTGGCAGGCGTGGCTGGGTCGGCCCAGACCGGCATCAACGATCAGGGGCACGTCCAGGCGCTCGCGCAGCACCTGCATGGCGTAGGGGTTGGCAGGGCCGCGGCCGGTGCCGATGGGGGCGGCCCAGGGCATGACAGCCTGGCAGCCCACGTCGACCAGGCGCTGGCACAGCACCAGGTCCTCGGTGCAGTAGGGCAGCACCTGGAAGCCGTCCTTGATCAGGAGGGACGCGGCCTCCACCAGGTTCAGCGTGTCGGGCTGCAGGGTGTAGTCGTCACCGATCAGCTCCAGCTTGATCCAGGGGGTGTCGAACACCTCGCGCGCCATCTGGGCCGTGGTCACGGCTTCCTGGATGGTCATGCAGCCGGCGGTGTTGGGCAGCACGGGCACGTTCAGCTGGCGCAGCAGCTCCCAGAAGCTGGCGCCGGTTTCGGCGGCGTTGCTGCCCTGGCGGCGCAGCGAGGCGGTGACCATGGCGGGTTTGGCACGGGCCACGGCCGCTTCCAGCACGGCGGGCGAGGGGTAGCGCGATGTGCCCAGCAGCAATCGACTTTGGAAGGTCTGGCCGTACAGCACCAGGCTGTCTGCGGCGGGGGTAGGTGTGCTCATGGCGAAATTTTGATAGCTGCCAGCGCTTGATAGGAAAGCGCTAGCGGCTGATTTTATGAAGAATCGGTGCCCCGAACCCTCAACCGCCCGTCACGGGGGCGATGATGTCCAGGCGGTCGCCCTCGGCCAGTTGGCGCGTGGCGTACAGCGATTTGGGCACGAACTCGGCATTCACCGCCACCGCAAACGGTGGCTGGGCCTGCCAGTGGGCCACGGCGTCGGCCACATTGGCCGGGTCGGGCAGTTGCACTGCCTGCTGGTTGATGGTGATGTTCATAAGCAAAAAGCCCGTATTGTCGGCGAAGCGCGGTGCTCAGGCGAGCATGGGGGCGTGCACGACCACGTCGAAGTCCTCGGCCAGCGCCGCGCTGCCCGTGCGCAGCAGCTGCAGCGTGGCGTCCAGCATGGCGGGGGAGATCATGTAGCCGTGGCGGTACAGGCCGTTGACCTGCAGCACGCGCTCGTCCAGCCAGCGCAGGGCGGGCAGGTTGTCCGGCAGGGTGGGGCGGCACTGGGTGGCAATTTCCAGGATGCGCGCTTCGGCAAAGCCGGAGTGCACGGTGTAGAGCGCGCTGAGCAGCTCCATCACCGAGCGCAGGCTGGCCGGGCCCATGTCGTCGGATTCGATCTCGGTCGCGCCGATGACGAAGATGTGGTCCTGCTTGGGTGCGATGTACAGCGGGTAGCGCGGGTGCACCAGGCGCGTGGGGCGCTGCAGCGTCACCTCGGGGGCGTGCACGCGCACCACCTCGCCGCGGATGCCGCGCAGCGCGCTCCACTGCGTGCGTGCGCCCAGGCCGCGGCAGTCCAGCACCAGATCGGGCTGGCCGCTGGTGCCGGGTTGGAAGTCGGTGGTCTCGCGCGGGGTGTGCCAGTGCAGCGCCACGCCCAGGCGGGTCAGTGTCTGCTCCAGCGCGGCCAGCAGCTGGCGGTTGTCCAGCTGGCCTTCGCCGGGCAGGTAGACGCCCTGGTTGAAGCGGCCTTGCAGGGCGGGCTCGACCTGGGGCAGGCGCTGGGCATCCAGGTTCTCCAGCGCGGGCAGGCTGGGGTTGAGGCGGCGGTTCTTCTCGAACAGGCTGCACAGGCGCTGGGCATCGGCGGCATCCTGGCGGTGCCAGACCACCAGCGTGCCGTTCTGCTGGAAATACACGGGGGCGTCCAACTGGGCGATCAGCTGGGGCCAGCGGGTCAGCCCGTACTGGCCCATGCGCACCACGCCGGGTTCGGTGATGGCCGATTCGGCCAGCGGGGCCAGCATGGCGGCGGCCACGCGCGCGGCAGCGCCATCGGCCTCGGGGCCCTTGGCTTCGAACACCTCGACGCGATGCCCCTCGCGCGCCAGCTCCAGTGCCAGAAGACGGCCCATCAGGCCGGCGCCCAGGATGGCAATGTGCGAAGGTGTGGTCAAAGCGAGCATGGTGAAGAATTCCCGTTGGTAAGTGTCGCCAAGGACAAAACGGGCATCGCAGCCGTGCGGCTGCTGCTCTGTGGAAACTCCCCACGCCAGCATGACCTGGATCGGGTAACGGGGCGCAGGGCCCCAGGGTGTTTCTCAGTCGCGCACTGCGCCGGCACGGTGCCGGTGGCAGCGGGACACCCCTGTTTCGTCCGCAAGCGGCAATTACAGCACAAGGGCAGGAACAGCGGCGCCAGTGCGTGAACAAGCCTTGGCTTGGGTCATAATTTTTGCCATGACTACGCAACCCCTGCCACACGGCAGTGCATCCCCCCGTTTTCCGCGCTATGCGCGCGTGCTTTCCATCGCCGGCTCGGACAGTGGCGGTGGCGCCGGCATCCAGGCCGACCTGAAGACCTTCAGCGCCTTGGGCTGCTACGGCATGACGGCCATCACCGCCATCACCGCCCAGAACACGCTGGGCGTGCGCTGCATCCATGGCATCCCGCCCGAGATGCTGCAGGCGCAGATCGACGCCGTGGTGCAGGACATCGGGGTGGATGCCGTCAAGATCGGCATGCTGCATGCGCCCGAGATCGTGCAGGTGGTGGCCGATGCCATCCGCCGCTACGGGATTGCGAACGTGGTGCTGGACCCGGTGATGGTGGCCACCAGCGGCGACAAGCTGATCCACGATGAAACCGTGGCCGTGCTGGTGCGTGAGCTGTTCCCGCTGGCCAGCGTGATCACGCCCAACCTGGATGAGGCCGGCTGGCTGATTGGCCGCAAGATCGCCGATGTGACGGACATGGATTCCGCCGCCCAGGCCTTGCTGGACATGGGTGCGCAGCAGGTGCTGCTCAAAGGCGGGCACCTGCCTGGTGACTGGGTGGTGGACTTGCTGGCCGGTCGCGACGGCTCGCGCCAGGAGCTGGGTTCGCAGCGCATTCCCACGCACAACGGCCATGGCACGGGTTGCACCCTGTCCTCGGCGATTGCAGCCTACCTGGCGCGCGGCCTGCCGCTGCCAGCGGCGGTGGAAAGCGCCCGCAGCTACATCCTGGGGGCCATCGCCGCCGGGGCTGAGGTGTACACCGGGCGGGGCCATGGCCCTTTGAACCATGGGTTTGCGCCCCAGGCCCAGCTGGTGTTCACGGGCTGAGGGTGGTGGCTCGGCAGGGCCGCGGATTCTCCATAAAAAAAACGGCGCCCTGGGCGCCGTTTTTTTTATGGAGATTCTGTCTGCTAGGAGAGGGGCTACCAACCCCATCCCAGCTTTTCCAGCATCCAGCCGGACTGGCCTTCGGGCGTCTGGACTTTGGCCCAGTCGTCGCGCTTTTCCAAGGTCTTGACGATGTCGTACTTGCTCAGCTTGGTCACTACGCCGTGTTTGGTGCCCGGGCCTGCGCGCAGGTTGACGGTATCGGCCTTGATCAGGTAATGAGGCACGCTGTCGGTCAGGGGCTGGTGCACCCAGCCCAGCGGGCCTTCAAAGTCCTTGACCTTGATCCAGTCGTCCCGGCGCTCCATCACCTGCACGGGATAGCCTTTGATCAGTTCCCAGGCAATCTCGGACTTGGTCGTGGGTTTGGCGCGGATGTTGACGGTATTGCCCTTGATGCTCAAAAACTCTTGTGCTTGGGCCAAGGCAGGGGCGGCGGCAAGCACACCGGTCAACAGCAGGGCAGCAAGGCCGCTGCTGCGCAGGCGGCGGGAGAGGTGGGGGGCAAGTGGTGACAACACGCGGCAATAACTCCTGTGAATCAAGGGGGCCCAGGTGCGGGCCGTGTGCCCCGTACCTGTAAGAATTTGCATCATGCCCGCGCAGTTTCACTGAAATTTGCATTCCACTCACAAAAAAATGCGTGAAATGTGACCGCTGTCGTGTTTCTGGTCATGCTTGGCGATGAACCGTCTGGACAAACCGACCAAATTGCGGCTGGCCTGGGGTCACTGCGCCGGGGCCGCGCGCGGCAGCAGTCGCACCAGCACAAAGCACACCAGCAGCGTTGGCAGCGCGCTGCCTGCGGCAGGGGCCAGCAGGGGCACGCCGTGGTAGAAGCCCACACCCGCCAGCCACAGCAGCACGGCCGGCCAGTGCGCGCCGCGCGCCTGCGCCAGCCATTGCGGGGCCTGGGCCAGGCGCTGGTCGGTTGCTTGCCAGGCCAGGCGCCCCAGGATCACGCCAAACAGGGGCACGAAGACCGAGCTGAGCATCAGCAGGAAGGGTTCGATGCTGTGCATGGGCAGCACCAGGGCCAGCAGCACGCAGACCACGGTCAGCCCCAGGCCCCAGCGGCGCAGGCTCCAGCGTGGCGCCATGCTGTGGGCGGCCATGGCGCCGGAGTAGGTGTCGCCATAAGCGTTGTCCACTTCGTCGATCAGGATCAGCGTCAGGGCGATCAGGCCCCCCTGGGCCAGCAGCAGGGCGGTGACCAGGTTCTCGCTGGGCAGGGTCAGCGTGATCAGCACGCCCAGGCCGTAGCACCACACGTTGGCCAGTCCAAAGCCAAGCCAGGTGCCGCGCAGGGCGCTGCGACCATCGCGGCCATGGCGGGCATAGTCCGCCACCAGCGGCAGCCAGGAGATGGGCATGGCCACCACCAGGTCCATGGCGGGCAACCAGCCCATGCCACCGGTGCCGGGGCGTTGCCAGATGCCTTCCCAGCCCTGTTCCAGGGCCAGGCCGACAAAATGCCAGGTCAGCCACAGCAGCGACAGCACCACCAGCGGCAGCGCAATGCGGGCAATCAGCTGGCGCACCAGCTTGAGCATGGAGCCACTGATCAGTAGCCCGATCACGGCACCCCACACCAGGGTCATGACCACCGGCCAGTGGCTGGCCGCCATGCCGCCGGCCTGGCGGGCAATGGCCACGCTGGCGTCGCGCATCACCACCAGCTCGAAGGTGCCCCAGCCGATCAGTTGCACCAGGTTCAGCAGGATGGGCAGCTTGGCGAACTGGCGGCCGTAGACGTGGGTCATCAGCGCGGCGCTGGACAGCCCGGTGTCGCAGGCAATCTTGGCCATCCAGCCCAGCAGGCCGGCGCCCAGCAGCGACCCGCAGACGATCGCCAGTACGGCCTGCTGGGTGGACAGGGCGGGCAGCAGGTAGGCGCCCACCTGCATCACCAGCAGGCCCACGCCCAGGCTGAACCACAGCGCAGCGTGGTCGTGCAGGGCGAACACCCGTTCAGACGGTGTGGTGGGAGACAGCGCCTGGTTGGCGGGCGCGGAAGACGAGGAATGCATACATGCTCCGTAAGCCTACGAAGCAGGGGCCGTGACAGGCTCGCGGCCCGCAAGGGCCAACAGCCTGCGGACGAGCAACCAGCATGAACAGCTTCCCTGCGCGAGGATGATCTCAATCAGGTTCAAAGGGACTCTCTCAGCCCGGCCTTGCGGCAGGGCACCCCCAGCGAGCGCCACACCGTGCGATGCAGCGGGCGCGATTGTCCCATGAAACCGCGGTTTCCCTGGTCGCAGACCCGCCCATGGGCCGTACCGCAGCGGGGCCAGGAGCGCCGGAACATGCCCTGAAATTCAGCCATGCCCAATCTCTGCGACGCGCCGGTTGAGGCCTGGCGTGCGCACTGGAAGGCGCACGGCAGCGCCTTCCCTTCGTGCATCGAGCTGACCGCCGCCGACCTGCAGGCCTTGAACGCCGAGCGCCAACTGACCCACGGCACCACGAACTTCAAGCAGGCCGACGGCTGGGAGGACGTGTTTCATGGCGCCAAGCTGCAGGTGGGGTCCACCAGCTGCATGGTTCTGGCCAGCGGCGAGCCGGTGGTCTTGGCAGGTGCGGTGTCCACGTCTTGAAATTGCATCAAATCGGCGTTGAAGGCCGGTAAATCCTGCGCGGACAGCTATGGATGGATGAGCAAAGCGGCATGGTGGCGGCCCACCCGGTGGGCGCTGTGCAGGGCTACGGCCGCATGGTGACCGAGACCGGTCTGGGTGGACGCTGGCAGGGTTCTGCTGGGCGGAATGCCCGAGTTGAAAAAAACTGCGATGGACCGTGGTGTGGTGCACAGTCTGGGGCTGGAAAACGCGTGCAGCATCAAAGGGTTAAGGGTTTACCCTTTGTTTTGGGGTTGGCTGCGATCCAGACTGTCACTTTCTGGACAAGTTCATACCCAGGAGGCGCTTTCAGACCCCAAGCGGCTGGTCTCTGACGCGACAATGGTCCGGTTTTCAGTCACAGAAACGACAGGATATGGACGACCCGATTCTTACTATCGAAGAACGTGAAGCGATCAATGCAGGTCGCTGGTTTTCATCCCTCTCACCTTCGCTGCGGCACGACATACTCCGATGCGCTTACGTCAAACGATTCAAGGATGGTGCTTTGATCTGCGCCCGCGGCGAAGTGCCGGAGGAATGGTTTGCGTGTGCCAAGGGGGCCGTGCGGGTGAGCTCGACGTCCATCACGGGCAAGCAGATCACGCTGACCTATGTGGAGCCTGGGCTGTGGTTTGGCGATACCTCGATCTTCGACGGGGATCGCCGCACGCACGACGCGTATGCCCACGGGGCGACCACGCTGCTGTGCGTGGCCAAGGCGGACTTCAAGCGCATCCTGGCAACGCACACCGAGTTCTACGAGGCCATGCTGTGGCTGGCGGCGCGCCGCATCCGTCAGCTGTACGGCCTGGTCGAGGACCTGAACACGCTGCCGCTGCGCGCGCGGCTGGCCAAGCAGCTGCTGCACCTGATGCGCAGCTATGGCATTCCCAGCCTGGCGCATGCCGAGGAAGTGCGCATCGGCCTGCAGCTGGCGCAGGAAGAGTTGGCCCAGTTGCTCGGGGCTTCACGCCAGCGCGTGAACCAGGAGCTCAAGGGCATGGAGCGCGAGGACATCATCCGGATCGAACCGGGGGGTCTGGTTGTGCGCGACCGCGATGCGCTGCTGCGCATTGTGGAAACTGACCTTTAAACAACCATGAGTAACTTTGACCATTTTGTAGGTACCAAGCCAGTTTCCGACACCCATGCGTTCGATGTGTCGGCTCTGGAGGTCTGGATGAGCACCCAGGTGGCGGGCTTCGCAGGCCCGATCACGGTGGAGATGTTCAAGGGCGGACAATCCAACCCCACCTACAAACTGGTCACGCCGGGGCGCAGCTACGTGATGCGCTCCAAGCCCGGTCCGGTCGCCAAGCTCCTGCCCTCGGCGCATGCGATCGAGCGTGAATTCAAGGTCATGCAGGGGCTGGCCGGGACCGATGTGCCCGTGCCGCACATGTATGCCCTGTGCGAGGACGAGTCCATCATCGGCCGCGCCTTCTACATCATGGAGTTCAAGGCCGGCCGCGTGCTGTGGGACCAGTCCCTGCCCGGCATGACGCCGCAGCAGCGCGGTGCGATCTATGACGAGATGAACCGCGTGATGGCCGCGCTGCACACGGTCGATGTGACACGCCAGGGCCTGGCCGACTATGGCAAGCCGGGCAACTATTTCGAGCGCCAGATCGGCCGCTGGAGCAAGCAGTACGTGGCCTCGGTCACCCAGCCGATCGACGAGATGGACAAGCTGATGGCCTGGCTGCCGATGAACATGCCGGTCAGCGCCAAGGACGACAGCAAGGTCTCCATCGTCCATGGCGACTACCGCATGGACAACCTCATGTTCGCCGCCGATGCCCCGCAGGTGGTGGCCGTGCTGGACTGGGAGCTGTCCACGCTGGGCCACCCCCTGGCCGACTTCAGCTACCACTGCATGGCCTGGCACATCCCGGCCAGCCTGGGGCGCGGCATTGGCGGCCTGGACATTGCAGCCCTGGGCATTCCCAGCGAAGCCGAATACATGCGCCGCTACTGCGAGCGCACCGGGCTGGCCACGCCGCAGCAGCTGCAGGCCGACTGGAATTTCTACCTGGCCTACAACATGTTCCGCATCGCGGCCATCTTGCAGGGCATTGCCAAGCGGGTCGAGGCGGGGACCGCCTCCAGCGCGCAGGCCAAGGCCGCGGGCGATACCGCGCGGCCCATGGCGCAGCTGGCCTGGTCCTACGCGCAAAAGCACGGCGCCTGAGCCCGGCGGCGCAGGGGCCGCACCCCAGTTTTCCCCTCGTGTGTTAGACGGCTGCAGCTGCCGGGGGCAGTGCACGCCCATGTTTGCCTGTTAACGAAAAGGAGCACTCCATGGATTTCGACTACTCCCCCAAGACCAAGGAACTGCAGGCGCGGTTGCTGCGCTTCATGGACGAGCACATCTATCCCGCCGAAGCGGCCGTCCACCACGAGCTGGAGGCCAACACCCAGGCGGGCAAGCGCTGGACCCCGCTGAAGGTCATCGAAGACCTCAAGGACAAGGCCAAGGCCCAGGATCTGTGGAACCTGTTCCTGCCCCAGGACAGCGCCGAGATCGCCGGCGTGCACGGTGCCGGCCTGACCAACCAGGAGTACGCGCCCCTGGCCGAAATCATGGGCCGTGTGGGCTGGGCATCAGAAGTCTTCAACTGCTCGGCGCCCGACACCGGCAACATGGAAACCATTGCCCGCTACGGCACGCAGGAGCACCGCGACCAGTGGTTGCTGCCCTTGCTGCGCGGTGAAATCCGCTCCGCCTTCGCGATGACCGAACCCGAGGTGGCCTCCAGCGATGCCACCAACATCTGCACCCGCATCGAACGCCAGGGCGACGAGTACGTCATCAACGGCCACAAGTGGTGGATCTCCGGGGCGGGCGACCCGCGCTGCGCCATCTACATCACCATGGGCAAGACCGACCCCGATGCGCCCAAGCACTCGCAGCAGAGCATGGTGCTGGTGCCGGCCGATGCCCCCGGCGTGCGCGTGGTGCGTCCGTTGAGCGTGTTGGGCTACGACGATGCACCACACGGCCACATGGAAATGTATTTCGAGAACGTGCGCGTGCCGGTCAGCAACATCCTGCTGGGCGAAGGCCGTGGCTTCGAGATCGCCCAGGGCCGACTGGGCCCTGGCCGCATCCACCACTGCATGCGCCTCATCGGCCAGGCCGAGCGTGCGCTGGAGCTGATGTGCCAGCGCGCCTCCAGCCGCGTGGCCTTCGGCAAGACGATTGCCCAGCAGACCGTGACCCAGGAGCGCATCGCCGAAGCGCGCTGCCGCATCGACATGGCACGCCTGCTGACGCTCAAGGCCGCGTGGATGATGGACACCGTGGGCAACAAGGTGGCGCGCACCGAAATCGCCATGATCAAGGTGGTGGCGCCCAAGCTGGCCTGCGATGTGATCGACTGGGCGATGCAGGTCCATGGCGGGGGGGGCATGAGCCAGGACTTCCCCCTGGCCCACGCCTACGCTTCGGCGCGCACGCTGCGCTTTGCCGACGGCCCGGACGAAGTGCACCGCAACGCGATTGCCAAGTGGGAGCTGGGCAAGTGGGGCACCTACGGCCGGGACGCGCAGGTACCGATCACGCGCGGCGCCTGAGTGCAGCAGTCACCACCCGGCGGGGCGCAGGCCCTGCCGGTCCCATAAAAAAAAGCGACCCGACGGGTCGCTTTTTTGTCGCTCGCTGGTGCAGCGCTTATTGCACCTTGGCCTTGGCGCGCAGGGATTCCTGGAATTGCATCATCTTTTGCTGTTCCAGTTGCTCGGCGATCTGGGGCTTGACGTCGTCCAGAGAAGGCATCTGGGCATCGCGCAGGTCGTCCACGCGGATGATGTGCCAGCCAAACTGGCTCTTCACGGGTGCATCGGTCAGGCCACCCTTTTGCAGCTTGACCATGGCCTCGGTGAACTCGGGCACATAGTTCGCGGGGCTGGCCCAGCCCAGGTCGCCGCCTTGGGCGCCCGATCCGGGGTCCTTGGACTCCTTCTTGGCGATGTCTTCGAACTTCTTGCCGGCCTTGACTTCGGCAATGATGGCCTTGGCGCGGTCTTCGGATTCCACCAGGATGTGGCTGGCGCGGTATTCCTTGCCGGCGTTGGCTGCGACGAACTTGTCGTACTCGGCCTTGATCTCGGCGTCGGTGACAGGGTTCTTCTTCTGGTAGTCCACGAACAACTCGCGGATCAGGATGGTCTGGCGGGCCAGGTCCATCTGCTGCTTGTATTCGGGCGTGGCATCCAGGCCGCGCTTGGTGGCTTCCTGCAGGAAGATTTCACGGGCAATCACTTCTTCCTTGATCTGGGCCTCCATCTCTGCAGGCACCTGGCGTCCCGAGCGCTCGATCTGCTGCTTGAGCACCTTCACGCGCTCCAGAGGCACGGGCTTGCCATTGACGATGGCCAAGTTTTGCGCAGAAGCCGAAAGGGCGGCAGTGCCCAACACGGCGACAGCCACGAGGCTGGGCAAAAGCTGTTTTTTCATGCGGAAATCCAACAAAGAGGTAAGAGTAGGTGATTGCCGCCAACGACCGTTGGCGTTTCTAGCAATGGGGTTCGTCAAAGCACTTCGATGGCTAAAGCATGAAGGCCTTGGTCGATGAAATGCTGCAAGGAATCATACACAACACGGTGGCGTGCCACGCGGCTCTTGCCTTCAAAAAATGGTGAGGCAATGCGTACGCGAAAGTGGGTGCCAAAACCTGTGCCGTTGGCGCCGGCGTGACCGGCGTGGGCGCCGCTTTCATCGATGACTTCGAGCTGGGTGGGCGCCAACTGGGCGCGCAGCACCTGCTCAATGGCGGCGGCGGTAATGGCCTCACTCATGGCCACGCTCCTGCGAGGGGGCCTGCTCGCCGTCCTTGAGGTAGCGGCCCAGGTAGAAGGCCTGGCCCACGATGAACACCAGCATCAAACCCATGCCGCCGAACATCTTGAAATTGACCCAGGTGTCGGTGTCAAAGTTGTAGGCCACCCACAGGTTGAGCACGCCCATGACGGCGAAGAAGCCGGTCCAGGCCCAGTTCAGCGTGGTCCAGACTGGCTCGGGCAGTTGCAGCTGCGCGCCCATCAGGCTCTTGAGGAAGTTCTTCTTGAACAGCACCAGACCCACCAGCAGGGCACCGCCCATCAGCCAGTACAGCACGGTGGGCTTCCACTTGATGAAATTCTCATCGTGGGCGATCAGGGTGGCGCCGCCGAACAGCACGATGACCCCCAGGCTCAGCCATTGCATGGTCTCGACCTTGCCCGTCTTGATGCGCAGGTAGGCGATCTGCGCGATGGTGGCCACGATGGCCACTGCCGTGGCGGCGTAGATGCCCCAGACCTTGAAGGCCGCGAAAAACAAAATGATGGGGAAAAAGTCGATCAGCAGTTTCATGAAAAGCATTCGGGCGCCGCAGGGCCCGGGGTCATGCGAAAAGATGCCAAGCATGCCATAGCCCCGGGGGCTGGCAGGCACACAAATCCGGCAAGTCCAAGGGTTTCACGCGCCGAGCGCGCGCCGGTCGCCGGGCAAGACCGAAGGCGCCCGGGGCTGGCTGGCTCCGCAGGGGCGCACGCCTTCAGGCCTCGGGTTCCTGGAACTGCAGCGAGGCCGAGTTCATGCAGTAGCGCAGACCGGTCGGCTGGGGACCATCCTCAAACACATGGCCCAGGTGGGCGCCGCACTGGCTGCACACGGTTTCGGTGCGCACCATGTGGTGGCTGTGGTCCACGATCTCGGTGATGGCGCCGGGGATGGTCTGGTGGAAGCTCGGCCAGCCGCAGCCGGCGTCGAACTTGGTGTCCGCATCGAACAGCTTGGCGCCGCAGCAGATGCAGTGGTAGCTGCCGTCGGCCCAGTGCTGTTCGTAGCGGCCGGTGAAGGGGCGCTCCGTGGCGGCGTGGCGTGTGACCTGGTAGGCCACGGGCTCGGCCCCCTTGGCACGCAGGGTGTCCAGCCATTCGGCGTCGGTTTTCTGGATGGGGTAGGTCATGAGGAGCAGCTGATGGCAATGGAGGATGCCCAGTCGGGCGGAAAGTCGGCCCAGGCGCGGTGCGCCGGGTGATCGTCAAACGGGGCGCGCAGCACCTGGTGCAAGGATTGCACCACGCTGAAGTCGCCTTGCTGCGCGGCGCGAATGGCCAGCTCGCCCACATGGTTGCGCAGCACGAAGGCGGGGTTGGTGTGCAGCATCAAATCGGCGTCAGGCGCTTGTCCCATCTGCGTGGACAGCTCTTGATAGGTGAGCAACCAGCGGTCGAAGGCCTCGGTGTCCAGGAACAGCTCGCGCGTGCGCTCGGGGTCACCGTCCTGGGCCGACAGCGACAGGCGCCGCCAGAAGATGCTGTGGTCCACGCGCTGGGCCGCCAGCAATTCCAGCAGCTGGCCGATGGTGGCGGTGGCGGCCTCTTCGTGCTGCAGTTCGGCACCGGGCAGGCCCAGCTTGCGGCACACCAGGGTGCGGAAGGCCTGGCTGAACGCCGGGCGGTAGGCTTCCAGCGCCGCCACGGTCACGTCCTGGTCCTCGATCAGCGGCAGCAGGGCCTGGCCCAGGCAGAACAGGTTCCAGTAGGCGATCTGGGGCTGCTTGTTGAAGGCGTAGCGCCCCTGGTGGTCGCTGTGGTTGCAGATGTGGCCGGGGTCGAAGCCGTCCAGGAACTGGAAAGGGCCGTAGTCGATGGTCAGGCCCAGCACGCTCATGTTGTCGGTGTTCATCACGCCGTGGCAAAAGCCCACGGCCTGCCAGTGCGCCAGCAAGCGGGCGGTGCGCTGGCCAATCGCATGCAGCAGCGCCGCATAGGCGTTGCCGTGCAGGGCCTGGCCCTCGGCATCCTGGCCGGACCAGCCCTGGCGGCAATCGGGGTCGTAGCGGTCGATCACATAGTCGGCCAGGGCGCGCAGCTCGGTCTGCATGTCGCGGGCGGCAAAGTGCTCGAAATGGCCAAAGCGGATGAAGCTGGGGGCGGCCCGCGTGACCACGGCAGCGGTTTCCAGGGTCTCGCGGTGCACCGGGGCGGGCGAGGCGGTCAGGCACAGCGCGCGCGTGGTGGGAATGCCCAGGGCGTGCATGGCTTCGCTGCACAGGAACTCGCGGATGGACGAGCGCAGCACGGCCCGGCCGTCGCCGCCGCGCGAATACGGGGTGCGGCCTGCGCCCTTGAGTTGCAGCTCCCAGCCCGCAGTGGTCTCGCCCAGGTGCAGGGCGCGGCCATCGCCCAGCTGCCCGGCCCACACGCCGAACTGGTGGCCGCTGTAGACACTGGCATAGGGCTGGCTGCCGGGCAGCACGGTGTTGCCGCTGAAGGCCTGCAAGGCCGTCTCGGACGGCATGAAGCCCGGGGGCAGGCCGACCAACTGCGCCACCTCTTCGCTGTGCGCCACCCAGGCGGGGGCGGGCAGCGGGGTGGGGGGCAGGTGGGTCAGAAACGCCGGGCCCAGGGCGGCAAAGCCGGTGTGCCAGTCCGGGGTGGGGGAACCGTCAGGGGAATGCATGCCCACCATTGTGGCCAAGCGGCTTGACCTTGCAAGCCCTGGGCGATTGGGGGCAGGGTCGTTGACGCGTGTTGTGAATTGCCGTCCAAGTGACACCTGAGCGACACATGCATGCAGGAAAGCCCGCAGCTGCCGTGCCGGACATGCGCTTAGGATGGGGGTGAATGCGCGCGTAGCGGCACGGGGCCGCGCGCGTGCAGCGCCATAAAAAACACAGGAGCACCATTTCCATGCAAGGCTTGATGCAGAACCAGCAGCTGCTGATCTCGAATTTGATTGAATTTGCCGCGCGCCACCACAGTGATGCGCAGATCGTGTCGCGCCGGGTCGAGGGCGACATCCACCGCTACACCTACCAGGACCTGTGTGGGCGCGCCAAGCAGCTGGCCAACACGCTGGATGCGATGAAGCTGGCGCATGGCGACCGCGTCGCCAGCCTGGCCTGGAACGGTTACCGTCACATGGAGATGTACTACGGCGTCAGCGGCTCGGGCCGCGTGCTGCACACCATCAACCCGCGACTGCACCCGGACCAGGTGGCCTGGATCGTCAACCACGCCGAAGACCAGGTGCTGTGCTTCGACATGACCTTCCTGCCCATCATCCAGGCCGTGCACGCCAAGTGCCCCACGGTGCGGTTGTGGGTGGCGCTGTGCGATGCCGACAAGCTGCCAGCGGACAGCGGTATCCCTGGGCTGATCAGCTACGAGACCTGGATTGGTGACCAGTCCAAACACTACCGCTGGCCGCAGCTCGATGAGAACACGGCGTCCAGCATGTGCTACACCAGCGGCACCACGGGCAACCCCAAGGCGGCGCTGTACAGCCACCGTTCTTCGGTGCTGCACGCCTATGGCGCGGCGCTGCCCGATGTGATGGGGCTGTCCTCGCGCGATGCCGTGCTGCCTGTGGTGCCCATGTTCCACGTCAACGCCTGGGGCATTCCTTACTCGGCCCCCTTGACCGGGGCCAAGGTGGTGTTCCCCGGCCCGGCATTGGACGGCAAGTCGCTGTACGAGCTGATCGAGGCCGAGGGCGTGACTTTTGCCGCTGGCGTGCCCACGGTCTGGCAGATGCTGCTGGGCCATGTGCAGCAGAACGGCCTGAAGTTCCACACCCTGAACCGCACGGTGATCGGTGGCTCGGCCTGCCCGCCGGCCATGATTGACATGTTCGAGGACACCTACAACGTGCGCGTGCTGCACGCCTGGGGCATGACCGAGATGAGCCCGCTGGGCACCCTGGGCACGCTCAAGAACAAGCACCTGGACCTGCCCAAGGCCGAGCAGCGCCGCTTGCTGCAAAAGCAGGGCCGCTGCATCTTCGGCGTGGACATGCGCATCGTTGGCCACGACGGCAAGGACCAGCCCTGGGACGGCAAGACCTATGGCGACCTGCTGGTGCGCGGCCCCTGGATCATCGACCGCTACTACAAGGGCGACAGCCCGCTGATCACCGATGAGCAGGGCCTGGGCTGGTTCCCCACCGGGGACGTGGCGACCATCGATGCCGATGGCTTCATGCAGATCACGGACCGCACCAAGGACGTGATCAAGTCCGGCGGCGAATGGATCAGCTCCATCGACGTGGAGAACATCGCCATGGGCCACCCGGCCGTGGCCATGGCGGCCTGCATCGGCATGCCGCACCCCAAGTGGGACGAGCGCCCCATCGTGGCCGTGGCCAAGAAGCCGGGCGCCGAGGTCTCGCGCGAGGAACTGCTGGCCTTCTTCGAGGGCAAGACCGCCAAGTGGCAGATCCCGGACGACGTGGTGTTCGTCGACGCCATCCCCCTGGGGGCGACCGGCAAGATGCTCAAGACCAAGCTGCGCGAGCTGCTCAAGGACTACAAGCTGCCCACGGCCTGAGCGCCGGCGCCCGTCGCGCGGCGGGCTGATAAATCATGAGCGCCTGGCGCTTGTCCACCCTTGGTTTGGATATGAAAAGTATCTGAAACCCAGTGTGGATGAGCGCCAGGCGCTCTTTTTTTTATGGGTATTCCTACGGAGGGGGATAGTCCCAAGAGTGAAACCACCATGCGTTTTTGACGGAAGGCTGACTACGCTTGTCGGGTGTTTCGGTGAGTTCCAACCAACCCATCCCATTCCAATGCAGGAGACAAGCATGCAGTTTGTGTTGAAGACCGTGGCCGCTTCCGTGTTGCTTAGCTGTGCCGGCGCTGCCGTGGCGCAGCAGGGCGAGACCGTCAAGATTGCGTGGCTGGACCCCCTGTCGGGCCTGATGGCCGCGCTGGGGACCAACCAGATGAAGAGCTGGCAGTACCTGGCCGAGGAGTTCAGCAAGAACAATCCTGCCGGGGTGAAGTTCGAAATCATCCCCATCGACAACAAGCTCAGCCCGCAGGAGACCACCAGCGCCCTGCGCTCGGCCATGGACCAGGGCGTGCGCTACGTGGTGCAGGGCAATGGCTCGGGTCCGGCGCTGGCCATCATGGACGCGCTGGAAAAGCACAACGCCCGCAACAAGGGTAAGGAAGTGCTGTACCTGAACTACGCCGCCGTGGACCCCGACCTGACCAACAGCAAGTGCAGCTACTGGCACTTCCGCCTGGATGCCGACACCTCGATGAAGATGGAGGCGTTGACCACCTACATGAAGGACCAGCCCGAGGTGAAGAAGGTCTACCTCATGAACCAGAACTACGCGCACGGCCACCAGGTCAGCAAGTACGCCAAGGAGATGCTGCAGCGCAAGCGCCCCGACATCGAGATCGTGGGCGACGACATGGCCCCGCTGGCGCAGGTGCGCGACTTCTCGCCCTACATCGCCAAGATCAAGCAGTCCGGCGCCGACAGCGTGATCACCGGCAACTGGGGCTCGGACCTGTCGCTGCTGATCAAGGCCGCCAACGACGCGGGCCTGAACAACGTCAAGTTCTACACCTACTACGGCGCCACCACCGGCGTGCCCACGGCCATGGGCGCGGGCGCGGCGGGCAAGGTCTACATGGTGGCGTACTCGTACACCAACCAGCCCGGACCGATCAATGACCTGGTCAAGGGCTTCAAGGCCAAGTTCAACGACGACATGTACACCGGCGCCGTCTACCACGGCTTCGCCATGCTCAGCGAGGCCTTCAAGCGTGCCAAGAGCACCGACCCCGTGAAGGTGGCGGCGGTGATGGAGGGGATGAAGTTCAAGAGCTTCAACGGCGAGGTGGAGATGCGCAAGCAGGACCATCAGCTGCAGCAGGGCCTGTACATCAGCCGCTGGGACAAGACCGATGCGCAGAACCCGATGGACATGGAAAACACCGGCCACACCTTCAAGCAGGTGAAGTTCTTCGAGCCCTACGTGGCCAGCACCCCCACGTCCTGCCAGATGAAGCGCCCCAGCTGACCGGCTGGGGTGCATGGCCCCGCAGCGCGCCCCTGCGCTGCGGGTGGGTACGGCCCGCGCACGCGGCGGGCCGCGGTGGCTTCAGCGCGGGTAGGGTCTGATGAATCTTGAATTTTTTACCATCTCCATGCTCAACGGGATCAGCTACGGGCTGCTGCTGTTCATGCTGAGTTCGGGCCTGACGCTCATCTTCAGCATGATGGGCGTGCTCAATTTCGCGCACACCAGCTTCTACATGCTGGGTGCCTACTTCGGTTACATGCTCTCGGGCGTCATCGGCTTTTGGCCGGCGCTGCTGCTGGCACCGCTGCTGGTGGGCGCGCTGGGCGCGGTGTTCGAGCGCTACAGCCTGCGCAAGGTGCACAAGTACGGCCATGTGCCGGAGCTGCTGGTCACCTTCGGCCTGTCCTACCTGGTGCTGGAGGTGGTGCAGCTGGTCTGGGGGCGCAGCGCCGTGCCCTACAGCCTGCCGCCGTCGCTGCAGGGGCCGCTGTTCACGTTGTACGGCACGCAGTTTCCCAAGTCGCGCTCCTTCATCATGCTGATGGCGCTGCTGATGCTGCTGGCCGTGTGGCTGCTGCTGACGCGCACGCGCATCGGTCTGGTGATCCAGGCGGCGCTGAAAAAGCCCGAGATGGTGGAGGCCCTGGGCCACAACGTGCCACGCGTGTTCATGCTGGTGTTCGGCGGCGGCTGCGCCCTGGCCGGGCTGGCCGGCGTGATCGGCGGCAACACCTATGTGACCGAGCCGGCCATGGCCATGTCGGTCGGCTCCATCATCTTCGTGGTGGTGGTAGTCGGTGGCCTGGGTTCGCTGGCCGGGGCCTTCCTGGCCTCGCTGCTGATCGGCGTGGTGCAGACCTTTGCCGTGGCGCTGGATTACTCCGGCGCCAGCGCGCTGCAGGCCCTGGGCCTGCACCTGACGCCCGAGAGCTTCGGCTGGTCGCTGCTCAGCCTGACGATCTCGCAGATGGCGCCCATCCTGCCGTACCTGTTCCTGGTCCTCATGCTCATCTTCCGCCCCAAGGGGCTGATGGGCACCCGGGAGGATTGATCCCATGTCCGCCATCCTGATTCCGCACATGCCCAACGAAGTCGTGCCCGTTCCGGGCGGGGGCGCCGCGCGCACCGCACCGGCCTATTACCGCTTCAAGCCCTGGAACATCGGGCGCATGGTGGTCTGGGGCGTGTTCGCGCTGCTGCTGATCGCCGCGCCCCATGTGTTCACCAGTTCGCTGGCGCTGACCATGCTCAGCCAGATGGGTTACGCCATCATCATCTGCCTGTCCTACAACATCCTGCTGGGGCAGGGCGGCATGCTCAGCTTCGGCCACGCGGTGTACACCGGCCTGGGCTCGTTCGTCGCCATCCACGCCATGAACCGCGCCGCCGACGGCAGCCTGCCGATTCCGCTGGTGCTGATCCCCGTGGTGGGCGGCCTGGCCGGCATGTTCTTCGCCGCCGTGCTGGGCTGGGTGACGACCAAGAAGTCCGGCACCACCTTCGCCATGATCACGCTGGGCGTGGGTGAGCTGGTGGCGGCCATGGCGCTGATGCTGCCGGGCTTCTTCGGCGGCGAGGGCGGCATCACCACCAACCGTGTCTATGGCCAGCCTTTGCTGGGGCTGGACTTCGGCCCGGGCATCCAGGTGTACTACCTCATCGCCTTCTATTGCTTCGTCTGCACGGCGCTGATGTTTGCCTTCACCGCCACGCCGCTGGGCCGCATGCTCAACGCCGTGCGCGACAACCCCGAGCGCGTGGCCTTCGTCGGCTACAACACCCAGCGCGTGCGCTACATGGGCTTCATCATCGCGGGCTTTTTCGCCGGCATCGGTGGTGGGCTGGCGGCGATCAACTTCGAGATCGTCACCGCCATGGACAGCGTCAGCATCATCCGCTCCGGCACCTTCCTGCTGTTCACCTTCCTGGGGGGGGCTACCTTCTTCTTCGGCCCCATCATCGGCGGGGTGCTGATGGTGATTGCCACGGTGTTCCTGTCCGAGCTGACCAAGGCCTGGATGCTGTACCTGGGCCTGATCTTCCTGTTCATGGTGATGTATGCGCCCGGCGGCATCGCCAGCCTGATCATGATGAACCTGCGCCTGGCCAAGTACGGCAAGCTGGGCCGCATCTTCGGTGCCTACCTGGCGCTGGCCGGCACGGCGCTGGCCATGCTGGTGGGGCTGGCGGCGGTGGTGGAGATGCTCTACCACCTGCAGCTCAACAGCGCGCTGGGCGACACGCTGCGCTTCATGGGCATGCAGCTGAACGTGCGCAGCGTGGACAGCTGGCTGGGGGCGGTGCTGGTCTTTGCGACCGGGCTGGGCCTGTTCGAGCTGACGCGCCGCGAGTACCTGCGCCACTGGGGCCAGATCCAGGAAGAGATTGAGCACGAGATCCAGCGCGCGGAGGGCCACTGATGACGCACACATCCACCTATGCGCTGGAGCTGCGCGACCTGCGCAAGAGCTTTGGCAAGACCGAGATCATCCGCGGCGCCGACCTGGCCGTGCAGGCCGGCGAGCGCGTGGCCATCATCGGCCCCAACGGCGCGGGCAAGAGCACGCTGTTCAACCTGATCAGCGGGCGCTTCGCCCCCACCAGTGGCGAAGTGCTGCTGCACGGCCAGCGCATCGACGGCCGCCAGCCGTACGAGATCAACCGCCTGGGCCTGTCGCGCAGCTTCCAGATCACCAACATCTTCCCCAAGCTCAGCGTGTTCGAAAACCTGCGCTGCGGCGTGCTGTGGAGCATGGGCTACCGCTACACCTTCTTGCGCTTCCTGTCGCGCATGGATGCGGTCAACGAGCGCGCCAAGCAGCTGATGGAGCAGATCGGCCTGCACAAGAAGCGCGACGAGCTGGCCGTGAACCTGACCTATGCCGAGCAGCGCGCGCTGGAGATCGGCATCACCATCGCCGGCGGGGCCGACGTGATCCTGCTGGACGAACCCACGGCCGGCATGAGCAACAGCGAGACCGCGCGCTTCATCAACCTGATCCGCGAGGTGACCGTGGGCAAGACCTTGCTGACCGTGGAGCACGACATGGGCGTGGTGTTCGGCCTGGCCGACAAGATTGCCGTGGTTGTCTACGGCGAGGTGATCGCCTTCGACACGCCCGAGGCGGTGCGCGCCAATCCACGGGTGCAGGAGGCCTACCTGGGTTCGGTTATTGCCGAAGAGCAGGCGGCCCTGCATTGAGGAGGGGGAGACACCATGTTGAAGATCAATAACCTGCACGCCTATTACGGCAAGAGCCATGTGCTGCACGGCGTGGACTTTGCCGTGCAGCCCGGCGAGATCGTGGCCCTGCTGGGGCGCAATGGCTCGGGCCGCTCCACCACCGCCAAGGCCATCATGGGGCTGGTGGACTGGGAGGGCGAGATCACCTGGAAGGACCGCGCCCTGCACGGCCACAAGACCTACGAGATCGCGCACCTGGGCCTGGGCTATGTGCCCGAAAGCCGCGACGTGTTCCCCAACCTGACCGTGCACCAGAACCTGCTGCTGGGCCAGAAGGGCCGCGGCAAGGGCAGCCGCTGGGGCTTTGACGACATGTACGCCATGTTCCCGCGCCTCAAGGAGCGCCAGCACACCGAGGCCGGCGTCATGTCCGGCGGCGAGCAGCAGATGCTGACCCTGTGCCGCACGCTGATGGGCGACCCGGACCTCATCATCATTGACGAACCCACCGAAGGCTTGGCACCAAAAATTGTCGAACTGGTGGGCGAGTACCTGCAAAAGATCAAAGGGCGCGGCGTGTCCGTGCTGCTGATTGAGCAGAAGCTGACCATCGCCATGCGTATCTCGGATCGGGCGCTGGTCATGGGCCACGGCGCTATTGTGTTTGACGGCACGCCGCAGAGTTTGAAGGCCGACCAGCACATTCGCAAGGAATGGCTGGAGGTTTGACATCCTCCCCGCCCTAGCGCGATGGCGCGGCCCAGGTGGGCCAGGGTATGGCGGAGGCTTTCCTTGGTTTGCTATAAATAATATAGCTTATGATGATTGCTGTATAAGCGCCAAAGGCTGATTTGGCTTGAAAGCCTATTCACCCTGCAGTGCCGCCTGCGCCGTGGGGTTGGGCGTGGGCTCGCCGACCTTGTGCAGCGTGTTGCGGTCGGTGTGCAGGAAGGGCTCGGCCTGGCCGGGGATGATGAGCGTCGTCGTCTGCTCGTAAGACCAGGTGCCGTCGGCATGCTTCGTCACGGTGATGGTGAAGCGCTCGGTCTTGAAGGCGTGTTCCAGGAACGGGTTCGAGACGATGCCGTTGACGGTGCTGCCGCGCACGGCTTCGAGCTGGAAGCTGGTGGCATCCGCCGCCGCATGGCCGATGGCCAGGGCGGCCTGCCCGCGCGGGATGGACAGGGTCTGGATCACCGTGCCCGTGGCAGGCTCCCACAGCCAGTAGCCGACCTGGCTGTGGAAAGTCTCCACGTCATCGGGCTTGACGATGCGCGTGTGGTAGCGCAGGCCGTAGAAAAGCTGCGGGCCGTTGGTCTGCGCATCGATGGGCTGCAGCTCGACGTGCTCAATGAACGCCTGCCGCTCAGGGCCGTCGGCCTTGGGGTTCACGTCCAGGCCCCGGCTGCCGCTCCAGATGCCAGCCATGCCAGTCAGAGGCCCCAGGTTGGCGAGGGTGTGGGGGTTGGGCTCGGGTTCGGTGTAGATGTCTTTGGGGTAATCGGCCATTGTGGGGTGCGTGTGTTGTGGTTTCAAAGATGGAAATTATGAAGAAGACGGCGCGCCGGGGTCGTAGCGCGACCCCGTGAACGTGGGCAGCCCGTCGCCAAAGGCCACCCAGGGAGGTCGTGGCCCAGCCAGGAATGGTGCGTGGGGGGGGAGGCATCGGGCGTCCAGGCTGCAGGTGACTGCCTCCACGTAGCCGGGCTCGCCGTCATGCACGTAGGCCACGTGCGTGCCGCAGGCGGCACAGAAGCAAATCTTTGATTTGCTGGGTCATGTTGCCGCTCTCAGGGCAATCGGAGTGGGCGATGGAGGCTAAAAAAAGCAGCCACGCGATTTGCGCGGCTGCCGCAGGTGGTGTGAGGCGGGCGGGCTGTTGCAGCCCGCTCGGAGAACTTACTTGATCGCTTTGCGCGAGCCGTCTTTTTGCAGCTCGAACACCACGAACTCGAAGTCCTTCAGATCGCCCTTGGCGTCGAAGGCCACCTTGCCGATGGCGGTGTCGAAGGTGTTGGCGTGCATGTAGTCGGCCACCTTCTTGGGATCAGGCCCCACAGCCTGCAGGGACGTGTGCAGCACCTGCAACGCAGCGTAGGTGGGCATTTGGTAGGCTCCGTTGGCCGAGCGCTTGGCCTTCTTGAAGGCTTCGACGATGCCCTGGTTTTCGGGGCGTTCGCTGAAGTCGGCGGGGAAGGTGAACATCATGCCTTCGACGGCGGGGCCGGCGATTTCGATCAGGCCCTGATTGAACACGCCTTCGGGGCCGATCCAGCGGGTTTGCAGCCCTTGCTCCTTGGCCTGGCGCAGCAGCAGGCCCATTTCAGGGTGGTAGCCGCCGAAGAACACGGCATCGACCTTGGCGCTCTTGAGCTTGGTGATGACGGCGGAATAGTCGCTGTCGCCGGCATTCAGGCCGTCGTACATCACCACGGGCACCTTCAGGCTGTCCAGCGTGTTCTTCACGTGCTGGGCCACGCCGGCGCCATAGGTCTGCTTGTCGTGCAGCACGGCCACGGCCTTGGGTTTGATCTTGTTGGCGATGAACTTGGCGGCGAACGGGCCCTGCTGGTCATCGCGGCCGATGGTGCGGAAGAAGTAGTGGCCCTTGAGGCCGTCGGTCACCTGGGGCGCGGTGGCGCCGGGGGTGATGGCGACGATGCCTTCTTCCTCATAGATCTTGGAGGCGGGAATGGTCACGCCCGAGCAGACGTGGGTGATGGCGAACTTGGCGCCCGAATTGAGCACGCGGTTGGCGGCTGGCACGGCCTGCTTGGGTTCGCAAGCATCGTCGATCAGCACGGGCTTGTACATGCGGCCATTCATGCCGCCGGCGGCGTTCAGCGCCTCCACGGCGGTCAACAAACCCGCCTGCACCTCGTCACCATACTGGGTGTTGGGCCCGGTCATGGGAATGGGCACACCGATCAGGATGGGGTCCGCCGCATGGGCGCCCAGGGATGCCGTGCCCAGCAGGGCGGCGGCGGCCCAGGAGGTACTCAGGCGAATGAATGTTTTGCGTTGCATAGAGTGAGCCTTCCGATAGGGGTTGAATGCACGCGCTAGGGCACGCGCTGTGCACATTGTTGGGGCAGCCCTGACCGGCATGGCTATGGCTTTCCCCAGCGTTTTATTGCAGCCACAGCCCCTCCGGCGCTGCGCTTGCGCAGACCGTATCGCAAGAACTGCGCCACGCCACAGGCACGGTCCTGACCGTTGGTCGGATCGTGGCCATGCCACCCCGGCGCACCGGCGGCGCGCTGGGCGGTGTTCCGACCTGCAGAACCTGCCTTGGCCCAGATGTCCCAGTTGAGACAAACACAGGGCAAAACGCGATGGCGTTGTGCCGGCACCCTTCCTAGAATGAATTGCAGAACGCCCGTTCTTTTTTCATAGAACTGAAGGAGACAAGCCATGACGGCTGAATACAAGGTCCACGGCGCCGTGGCCGTGATCACGCTCAACAATCCTCCGGTCAATGGCCTGGGGCTGTCCACCCGCCGTGCGGTCATCGAAGGCCTGAACCAGGCCAACACCGACAGCAGCGTGCAAGCCATCGTGATCACCGGTGCCGGCAAGGCCTTCTCGGGCGGTGCGGACATCAAGGAATTCGGCAAGGAGGCGGCCCTGCAGGAGCCGAACCTGCACACCGTGATCGCGCAGGTGGAGCAGTCCGGCAAGCCTGTGGTGGCCGCCATCCACAGCGTGTGCATGGGCGGCGGGCTGGAGCTGGCCCTGGGCTGCCACTACCGCATTGCGGCGCCCGGCACCACCGTGGCCCTGCCGGAAGTCAAGCTGGGCCTGCTGCCCGGCGCCGGGGGCACGCAGCGCCTGCCGCGCGCCATCGGCGTTGAGCCGGCACTGAACATGATCGTCAGCGGCGAGGCCGTGAAAAGCGAGCTGCTGGCGCAGATCCCCGGGCAAAAGCTGTTCGACAAGCTGGCCTCCAGCCCCGAAGCGCTGGCCGCCGAGGCCCTGGCCCTGGCCCAGACCGTGGGCGAGCGCCATGCCGACGGCAACGAGGCCCTGCCCCTGGTGCGCGACCTGAAATGCAAGCACCCCCAGGGCGATGCCTACTTCGGCTTTGTGCGCAACATGGTCAAGGGCATGTCCAAGAACTACCCCGCGCCCCTGAAGTGCGTAGATGCCGTTGAAGCGGCCACCAAGCGCAAGTTCCAGGAGGGCCTGGACTTCGAGCGCGAGCTGTTCGTCAACCTGATGTGGACGCCCGAGTCGCGTGCGCTGCGCCACCTGTTCATGGCCGAGCGCGCGGCCTCCAAGATCGCCGACGTGCCCGCCGACACCCCGGTGCGCGCCATCCAGAAGGTGGGCGTGATCGGCGCCGGCACCATGGGCGGCGGCATCAGCATGAACTTCCTGAATGCCGGCATCCCCGTGACCATCCTGGAGACCAAGCAGGAGGCGCTGGACCGTGGCGTGGCCACCATCCGCAAGAACTACGAGGCCCAGGTCAAGAAGGGCAAGCTCAAGGAAGACAAGTACGCCCAGCGCATGGCCCTGCTGTCCACCACGCTGGCTTATGACGACCTGAAGGACTGCGACCTGATCATCGAGGCGGTGTTCGAGGAGCTGGGCGTCAAGGAGGCCGTGTTCAAGCAGCTGGACGCCGTGGCCAAGCCCGGCGCCATCCTGGCTTCCAACACCTCCACGCTGGACGTGGACAAGATCGCCGCCTTTACGCGCCGCCCGCAGGACGTGGTGGGCATGCACTTCTTCAGCCCCGCCAACGTGATGAAGCTGCTGGAGGTGGTGCGCGGCAAGGCCACGGCCCACGATGTGCTGGCCACCGTGATGCAGATCGCCAAGAAGATCAAGAAGACGGCCGTGGTCTCGGGCGTGTGCGACGGCTTCATCGGCAACCGCATGATCGAGCAGTACAGCCGCCAGGCCGGCTTCCTGATCGAGGAGGGCGCCACCCCGCAGCAGGTGGACAAGGCCGTCGAGAAGTTCGGCTTCGCCATGGGGCCCTTCCGCATGGGCGATCTGGCCGGCAACGACATCGGCTGGGCCATCCGCAAGCGCCGCTATGTGGAAAAACCGCACATGAAGTACAGCAAGACCGCCGACCTGCTGTGCGAGATGGGGCGCTATGGCCAAAAGACCGGCAAGGGCTGGTACGACTACCAGGTCGGCAAGCGCGACGCCATCCCCAGCCAGGAAGTGCTGGACATGATCAGCACCTACCGCCAGAGCCAGGGCATCACGCCCCGCAAGATCTCCGACGAGGAAATCGTGCAGCGCCTGGTGTTCGCCCTGGTCAATGAGGGGGCGCAGATCCTGGAGGACGGCATCGCCAGCAAGGCCGGCGACATCGACATGGTCTACCTGACCGGCTATGGCTTCCCTATCTACCGCGGCGGCCCCATGCACTACGCCAGCGAGCTGGGCCTGATCAACGTGGTGCAGGCCATGCAGCGCTTTGCCCAGAACCCCCATGACGATGCCAGCTTCTGGCAGCCCGCGCCGCTGCTGGCGCGCCTGGCGGCCGAAGGCCAGCGTTTTTCCTGAGCGGTGTGCGCCGCTTGAACACCCAGAGATTGAAGGATTGACCCTATGACATCCGCAGTGATTGTTTCCACCGCGCGCACCCCGCTGGCCAAGAGCTGGAAGGGATCGTTCAACATGACCTATGGCCCCACGCTGGGCGCCCACGCGGTCGCGCACGCGGTGCAGCGTGCCGGCATCGACGGCGCCGAGGTGGAGGACGTGATCATGGGCCTGTCGCTGCCCGAAGGCACGACCGGCGGCAACGTGGCGCGCCTGATCGCCACGCGCGCCGGCCTGCCCGTGACCACGGCGGGCATGACCATCAACCGCTTCTGCTCCTCGGGCCTGCAGGCCATCGCCCTGGCGTCGCAGCGCATCATCGCTGGCGAGAACGAGGTGCTGGTGGCCGGCGGCCTGGAGTCCATCTCCTGCGTGCAGCTGGAGGTGAACCAGCACATGGCCCATGACCCGGAGCTGACCAAGATGAAGCCCGAGATCTACTGGTCCATGCTGCAGACCGCCGAGCAGGTGGCCAAGCGCTACCAGATCAGCCGCGAAGCCATGGACGAGTACGGCGCTGCCAGCCAGCAAAAGGCCTGCGCGGCGCAGGCGACGGGCTTGTTCGACGCCGAAATCGCCCCCATCACCGTGACCATGGGCGTGGCCGACAAGGTCATGGGCCTGACCACCAAGCAGGTCACCGTCAGCAAGGACGAGGGCACGCGCGAGGGCACGACCGTGGAAGGCATTGCCGGCCTGCGCAGCGCGCTGCCCGGCGGGTTGGTGACGGCGGGCAACGCCAGCCAGTTCTCCGACGGTGCCGGTGCCTGCGTGGTGGTGCACGAGGACTACGCCAGCAAGCACGGCCTGCAGCCGCTGGGGCGCTTCCTGGGCTTTGCCGTGGCCGGTTGCGAGCCGGACGAGATGGGCATTGGCCCGGTGTTCGCCATCCCCAAGGTGCTCAAGAAGCTGGGCCTGAAGGTCGAGGACATCGACCTGTGGGAGCTGAACGAGGCCTTTGCCGTGCAGGTGATCTACTGCCGCGACAAGCTGGGCATCCCGAACGAGCGCCTGAACGTCAACGGCGGTGCGATTGCCCTGGGCCACCCGTATGGCGTCTCGGGCCAGCGCCTGACGGGCCATGCGCTGATCGAAGGCAAGCGCCGCGGCGCCAAGCGCGTCTGCGTGACCATGTGCATCGGCGGCGGCATGGGCGCGGCCGGCATCTTCGAGGTGCTGTGAGCGTGGGCGCGCGCGACGCTGCGCCCGCGGCTGCCACGCCCGAGGCCGTGCTGGCCTTTGGCCGGCAGATTCTGGCCAGCCAGCCGTTCAGCCAGTTGCTGGGCGCCGAGCTGACGCAGCTGACCGCCGAGGGCGCGTGCGAGCTGCGTCTGCCCCTGCGCCCGGCGCTGACCCAGCAGTACGGCTTCGCCCACGGCGGCGTGGTCAGCTACATGGCCGACAACGCCCTGACCTATGCCGGGGCCGTGGCCCTGCGGGTGCCGGTGATCACCAGCGAGTTCAAGATCAACTACCTGCGCCCCGCTGTGGGCGAAGGCTTGATCGCGCGCTCCAGCTGCATCCATGCCGGCCGCTCGCAAGCCGTCACGCGCTGTGACGTGTTTGCCGTGCAGGACGGCGTGGAAAAACTGTGCGCCACGGCGCAGGGCACGATCAACGTCCTGCCCGCCCCCAAGGCCTGAAGCCGTGCCGGTGCGGGGCTTTGCCTCGCACCGCATCCCGGTGTGTCAGTTTCAACAACCATAGCTGTCGGCGCTTGCCCAGCAAGCGCTGGAGGCTGATTTCGCTTCAAAACCATGTCCCAGCTGCGCTCCACCCTGGAATTTCTGGTCTATGACTGGCTGCACGCCGAAAGCCTGACCGCCCGCACCCGCTATGCCGACCACAGCCGCGAAACCTTTGACGCGGTGTGGGACACCTGCGAGCGCATCGCCCGCGAGAAGTACGCGCCCTTCAACCGCACGGTGGACACGCAGGAGCCCAGCTTCGACGGCGAAAAGGTCATCCAGCCCGCCTGCACCGGCGAGGCGCGCAAGGCCTATGCGGACAGCGGCATGCTCAGCGCGGCCCAGCCCTACGAGCAAGGCGGCATGCAGCTGCCGTACGTGGTGGAGGCCGCGGCCAACAGCTTTTTTGCCTGCGCCAGCATCAGCATCGGCTCCAACCTGCTGACCGTGGGCAACGCCAACCTGCTGCGCGTGCACGGCACGCCCATGCAGCAGCAGGTGTTTGCCGACAACGCATTCAACGGCCGCTGGGCCGGCACCATGGCGCTGTCAGAGCCGCAGGCCGGCTCCAGCCTGAGCGACATCGCCACGCGTGCCGAGCCCGATGGCGCCGACTTTGAGGCCGACCCGCTGGGCGCGCGTTACCGTCTCAAGGGCAACAAGATGTGGATCAGCTCCGGCGACCACGAGCTGACCGAGAACATCGTGCACCTGGTGCTGGCCAAGATTCCCGGGCCGGATGGCAAGCTGATTCCGGGCGTGAAGGGCATCTCGCTGTTCATCGTGCCCAAGAAGTTGGTGGACACTACCGGCCAGTTGACCGGCGAGCGCAACGATGTGGCCCTGGCCGGCCTGAACCACAAGCTGGGCTGGCGCGGCACCACCAACACGTTGCTGAACTTTGGCGAGGGCAAATACCCCGTGCGCGGCGGCGCAGGCGCCATCGGCTACCTGGTGGGCCGGCCGCACGAGGGCCTCAAGTGCATGTTCCACATGATGAACGAGGCGCGCATCGGCATCGGCATGGCGGCCACCATGCTGGGCCTGGCCGGCTACTACGCCAGCCTGGACTACGCCAAGAACCGCCCGCAGGGTCGCCCCATGACCGAAGGCGGCAAGGACGCCAGCAGCCCGCAGGTGGCCATCATTGAACACGCCGACGTCAAGCGCATGCTGCTGGCGCAAAAGGCGTACTGCGAAGGTGCGCTGGCGCTGAACCTGTACTGCGCCCAACTGGTGGACGAAGGCCGCACAGGAACGCCGGAGGAGGCCGCACGCGCCAAGCTGCTGCTGGAGGTGCTGACCCCCATCGCCAAGAGCTGGCCCAGCGAGAACTGCCTGGAAGCCAACTCCCTGGCCATCCAGATCCACGGCGGCTATGGCTATACGCGCGACTTCCCGGTGGAGCAGTACTGGCGTGACAACCGCCTGAACATGATCCACGAGGGCACGCATGGCATCCAGGCGGCTGATTTGCTGGGCCGCAAGGTGCTGATGCAGGGCGGCGCGGGCCTGCAACTGCTGGCCACCACCATCCACGCCACCATCGAGCGCGCCCTGCAGCAGCCGGCCCTGGCCGCTTATGCCAACCAGCTGGCCCAGGCACTGCAGGAGGTGGGCAGCGCCACCAAAAAAGCCTGGGCCACCGGCAACCCGCAGGAAGCGCTGGCGAACGCCGTGCCCTATATGCAGGCCTTTGGCCACATGGTGCTGGCCTGGGTGTGGCTGGACGTGGCACTGACCGTGTTGCAGCGCGATGCTGCGCTATCGATAGCTGCCAACGCAGGCAGAATGGGCGCAGTACGCTATTTCTACCACTATGAGCTGCCCAAGATCACCGCCTGGCTGCAGGTGGTGAGGGCGCGCGATTTGACCTGCGCCCAACTGCCGGCCGAGGCCTTCTGACGGCCGGCGGGCCTGCACCCTTCCTGGCGGGCCGGTGCAGGCTGGCCGGGGTTGGGGGAGTGCCCGGCAAGTTCCAGGGGAAGGTCCTGCGCTGCGCGCCGAGAGGTCGCGCCGCAGGATCTGCGGGGTGCCCCGGCCTGTGGGCTGGCCCTGTCTTGGGTCCCGCAGCCCAAATGAATACCAAGGCCGGCACCGCCATCGCGTGGGCCACTTTGGAAGGCCCCGAATATCTCCAACCCCGCGAATCCGGACATGCCGCCGTGCATGGCGTGGAGTGGCTTCGGGCATGCCCCAAAAAAATCGCCTCCTGGGAAGGAGGCGCAAAATACAAGCGTCTGTCTGTGGGTCACAACAGCAAGACAGGCGGATTCTAGGGGGACGGCCGCAGGGCGCTGCAAAAATAAGTGTGCGCGCATCTCGCCATGCGAAATTCCCTGCCTACAGGGAATTCTGAAATTGAATAAGCTGCAGGTTTGTTGCAGGGTGCGCCGCATTCATCTGGAATATCCAATAGAAAATGCAGCCGATATGCCATCGGCGCACGAATCCGCAGGTCGTGTAAATCCCCTGGCGGCATTAATTTTTTGCAGTCTTTTATAAGACTTGATGCATTTGCAATACCTTGCAACATTTGATCGGCCGCTTGTGTGACCGCTTCATGGCAGGGCGTGGCAACCCTGCTTGCTTGTCGGCTGTCCAACCGGGGATTGCGCCGCCGCGCCGTGCCGGCGCACAATGGACTGAATCTTTTTTCCCATGCCACCGCTGGACCGCGCCCGGGTCATTCCGGGCGCGGTCTTGCTTTGGAGCGCCACGCTGCGCGTTCCTGTGGCCTTACACACTGCTTGAAGAATGAAGTTGAGAGGTTCGCCCTTTGCGTGGGTGAGTTTTGCCATGATCGTCGGCGTGATGGGCACGGCCCTCATCAGCCCGCTGTACGCGCTCTACAAAGAGGCATGGCAACTGCAGGCCAGCGACATCTCGCTGATCTACGTGGTCTACATGAGCGGGGCGCTGTGCAGCCTGCTGTTTCTGGGGCGGCTGCCGGACCGCGCCGGCTTCAAGGCCGTGATGCAGGCCGGTCTGGTGCTGACCTTGCTGGGCACCTTCCTCAGCCTGGTCGCCTGGAACATGACCAGCCTGATCGTTGGGCGCTTCATCGTCGGCGTGGCCTCCAGCCTGATGACCACCAGCGCCACGCAGGGCCTGGCCGTGCTGTCGCGCCCCGGTCATGTGCAGCGCGTGGCCATGGTCACCGGCTTTCTGATGGCGCTGGGCTTTGGTCTGGGCCCCCTGGTCGGCGGCATCATGGGGCAGTGGGCCCCCTATCCGCTGGTCACCACCTACATCCCGACCCTGGTGCTGGGCGGGCTGGGCCTGTACGTGCTGGCGCGGCTGGAGCTGCCGCCCGCCGCGCTGCCGCGCCAGGCGGGCCGGCTGCGGCTGCAGGACGTGCTGCCCAAGCTGACCTGGCCGGAGCCCAGTGCCTCCACGGCCTTTGTGCTGACCTGCATGCTGCCCTTTCTGGCATTTGGCGTGTTTGGCCTGTATGCCTCGATGTCGCCGCTGTTCCTGGACCGGCTGGTGCCCTGGCATGGCCCCGTGGTCAGTGGCACGGCGATCGCCGTGATCCTGCTGGCCTCGGCCTGCGTACAGGTGCTGGTGGGCAACCTGCCCACGCAGTGGTGCGGCCTGGGCGGTCTGCTGAGCCTGGCCCTCAGCAATGCGCTGCTGATGGTGAACCTGTGGGTGGGCTCGGCCTGGCTGTTCGTGCTGGGCGTGGCGTGCACGGCCATGGGCCATGGCATGAGCATGCTGTCGGGCATGAGCATGGTCAACCGCATTGCCACCCCGTCCAACCGCTCCGGCCTGCTGTCGACCTATCTGGTGATCGGCTACATCGGCAGCATGCTGCCCATGCTGGGCATGGGCTGGCTGGCCGACCACTGGGGCATGACGGTGGCGGTGTGCAGCTTCTGCGCCATGGTCATCGTGCTGGGGCTGGTGGTGGGGGGGCTGTTCCACCGCCACCCGCGCATGCGCAGCAGCGTGCAGTAAGGCCGCCCCTGGCTCAGGCGGCCTGCGCCGGGCCGAAGACAGCAGGGCGATCGCGCCCGGGCAGGCGCAGGGCCACGCCCGCAGCCAGCACCAGCAGGGCCGCGGCGGCGCCAAAGGCCAGCCAGTGCGTGCCGTGCTGCTCGAACCCCCAGCCACCCAGCCAGGCGCTGATCATGGCGCCCACCTGGTGGCCCAGGTAGGCCCAGCCATACAGCATGCCCACCTTCTTGACGCCATACACATCGGCCAGGATGGCGGACGACAGCGCAATGCTGCCGGCCCAGACCACGCCGCCCACTGCCGCCACCCCGTACAGCTGCCAGGCGCTGCCCACCAGCATCAGCCCCAGAAAGCCCAGGCCGCGCACGCCGTAGATCACGCTCAGCATCTTGCGCCGCTCCACCCGGTCGGACAGGCGGCCCAGCACCATGGTGCTGGGAATGGCGACCAGGCCGATCAGCCCGATGCCCAGGGCGCTGGTGGTGGCGTCAAAGCCATGGTCCAGCAGCATGGGCATGCAGTGCGTGCCCATCAGGTTCATGCTGAAGCCGCAGGCAAACAGGCCCAGCGTCACCTTCAGGAACGGGGCCGTGCGCATGGCTTGCAGCACGCTCAGCTCGGCCCCCGGGGCGGGGCGTGCGGCGGCGCTGCCGGTGGCCGTGCCCAGGGGGGCGTCACCGTCTTCGGGGGCGGCGTCGCGCACCACCCACAGCGCCGCGGGCACGGTGATCAGCGTGAACACGGCCGCAAAGCCCAGCAGCGTGTGCTGCCAGCTGAAGTGCTGCAGGGCCCAGCCCAGGGCCGGGGTCATGACGGCAATGCCGGCCATGGAGCCGGTGGACAGGAAGAACAGTGCCATGCCGCGGCGGCGCTGGAACCAGCGGCTGATCACCGGCGTCAGGGCCACGGGGCTGGTGAAGCCCGCACCCACCGACATGCAGACGCCGAAGCTCCAGAAAATGCCCTGGGCCGAGCGGGTGTTGACCGCCCATAGTGTGGACAGCACCAGGATGGCCGTGCCCAGCAGCAGCACGTGGCGCGTGCCCACGCGGGCCACCAGCCAGCCCGCCACGGGCATGGCCAGGCCATAGCACAGCATGCCGATGGCGATGATGCCGGCCAACAGGCTGCGGCTGAAGCCCAGATCGTTGGCCATGGGCAGGAACAGCGGGCCGATGCCCAGGCGCATGCCGACGGTCAGCAAGGTCAGCAGCGTGGCGGCCGCCACGATGTTCCAGCCGAAGTACCAGCCGCCGGGGGGCGTGGAGGAGGGGGGTGTGTGCATGGTGAATCTCCCTGGCGCGTGGTATGGATGTAGGTATCGCGCGGCGCGCATGGTAGGCCATGGCGGCAGGGGTGGCTGTCACCCCTGCAGGGAAATTTCACTTTTTTGATAGCTGTTTGCGCTGACTGCATCAGCGCTGCCAGCGTTTGGGGCGCGGACGTTATCGATTCGACAGCGCCCGTCGCGTCAACGGCGCACGCCGCCGAACTGCCAGTCCGGCATGGCGCGGGCAATGCTGTGCACCACCAGGGCCGTCAGGGCGCACTTGATCAGGTCACCGGGGATGAAGGCCACATTCACCCAGATGGCCTGGGTCAGCGGCAGCTTGGCAATCCACACCAGGCCGGCGATGCCAAAGGCATACAGCACGGCAATGCAGCCCACGGCCGAGGCGACGAAGGCGCTGCCCGCGGCGCGCAGGGGCGTGGACTTGGGCAGCAGCGCCATCAGCCAGCCGGTGACGAAGGCCGCAGCCGTCCAGCCCACCAGGTAGCCCGTGGTCGGTGCCATGAACACGCCCAGGCCGCCACGGCCGCCCGACAGCAGGGGCAGGCCGGCGGCCACGGCCACCAGGAACACCAGCATGGCCTGCAGGCCGCGCCAGGGGCCCAGCAGGCAGCCGGCCAGCATCACGCCCAGGGTCTGGATGGAGATGTGCACGCCCAGCGGCAGGTCAATCTTGGGAATCAGGCCCATCACGCCCAGCAGGGCGGCAAACAGGGCCACCAGGGCGATGGATTCGGAGTGGCGGCGGGTCAGGGCGGTGGTCATGGCAGGAGTTCCTCGCAGTGGTGGCGGTATTTTATGCACGCCAAATTGCAGAAACGCATGCGGAACATGAATGCATCTGCATTTAAATTTGCCTTTTTGACGGTGCCTAACTGCGTCGATCTGCGAGCGGCGATGGGGTGCGAAACACCGCATTTCGCGGCAATTGCCGGCAGGATGGTGCAAGCGCTGTTTATCCGCGCGCAAGCTGTCGGCAACCGCGTTCAACGGGTGTCAAAGTCTGTAGAACTTGGCGCGACAGGGGCGCGCAGCCCCGCGCCGGCTGTCGCGACGTGGCCAACTGCCGCAGGCCGCGCACCGGGGATCGCCTGCCGAGGCCGGTGTGCGCCGTGCTCAGCGTGCCTGGCGGCGCACCTGTTCCAGCATCTGGCAGGCGGCTTCCACCGCCTGGCGCGCCGCGGGGCTGTCGACCAGCATGCGGGCAAAGCCGTGCACCATGCCTTCGGCGCGCGTCCACTGCACGGCCGGGCCTTGGGGCAGGGCCTGGAGCTGGCGCGCAAAGTCCTCGGCTTCGTCGCGCAAGATGTCGTGGCTGGCCGTGACGATGGCCGTGGGCGGCAGCTGCGGCAGGGCCGCGTGGCACAGGCCCGGGCTGCGCCAGGCCAGGTCGGCGCCGCCCAGCTGCTGCCAGTAAGCGTCCATGGCGCCACCGGTCAGGCCGTAGCCCTCGGCGAACTCGGCCATGCTGGGCGTGGACAGGCCGGGCTGCAGGCAGGGGTAGAACAGCAGCAGGGCCTGGATCTGCGCGCGGTTGGCAGCGGGTTGCTGGATGGCATGCACCGCGCTGCACAGGGCCAGGTGGCCGCCCGCGCTGTCACCGCCCAGCAGCACCTGGGGCTGGGCGAAGGGCAGCACGCCCTGCATCTGGTGCAGCCACTGCAGCACGGCCTGGGCATCCTCCACGGCAGCGGGGAAGGGGCTTTCGGGCGTGCGGCGGTAGTGCACGCTGAGCACGGTGTGGCCGCTGAAGTGGGCCAGGTGTTCGCACAGGTCGTCGTGCGTGTCCAGGCTGCCCACCATCCAGCCGCCGCCATGCAGCCAGACCAGGGTCTGGCCGCTGGCGCGGGCCGCCGGGGTGTAGCTGCGCACGGCAATCTCGCGCCCGGGGGCGCTGACAAAGTGCTGCTGGATGGCAATGCCCGGCAGCGGCTGGGTGCGCAACTGGCGCGCCTGCAGCTCGCTGAGCAGGCGGCGGCGCTGCACATAGTCCAGCTGGGGCGTGGGCGTTTGCGCCTCCAGCTGGGCAAAGCGGTGCTGGGTGTGTGCCAGGGCGGGATCGATGGGGGTGGGGTCAGGGGTGTGCATCATGAAAATCCATAGCTGTCAGCGCTTGCTGTGACTGGGTGAAATGCCTTTTTGGTGTGTCAAACCGCTGCCAACCCTTCGGCTGCCGGAGCGCGGTACAGCAACACCTTCAGGCTGCGTTCCTCGTCCACATCGGCAAAGGCGGCGGGGTTGGCGATGCGTTCCACGAACTGCAGCGTGGGCGCGATCTCGGCCATCTGGTCCTGGAGGAAGGCCGTGCCCAGTTCGGGCGCGTTCAGGCACAGCAGCACATGGCCGCCAGGGCGCAGCAGGTCGGGCAGGCGGCGCATCAGCTTGGCGTAGTCCTTGGTGGCCACAAAGCTGCCCTTCTGGTAGCTGGGCGGGTCGATGACGATCAGGTGGTAGGGGCCGCTGCGCGTGATCTTGCCCCAGCTGCTGAAGATGTCGTGCGCCAGAAAGCTGGCGCCCGTCAGCCCGTTGAGCTGGTGGTTGTGCTGGCCCGTGGCCAGGGCGCCCTGGGCCATGTCCATGTTCAGCACCTGGCGCGCGCCGGCGTCCAGCGCGGCAACGGAGAAGGCGCAGGTGTAGGCGAACAGGTTCAGCACCTTCAGTCCGTGGCGGTGTTCGGGGTGCTGCGCCACATGCGCGCGCACCCAGCGGCGGCCGGCGGCCATGTCCAGGAACAGGCCGTGGTTCTGGCCGCGCAGCACATGGGCGCGGTACTGCAGGCCGGCCTCGGTGACGATGTGCGGCTCGGGCACGCTGCCGCGCACCAGGCGCGTCTCGGCCTTGGTGCCGGGCTGGCGCATCTGGAAGACCCAGTTCAGCGGCTGGCCCTGGCCGATCTGCGCCCAGCGCGCGAGCAGGGCGCTGTCCAGGGCCTGCAGCGCGGTCTCGTCCAGCGGCTGGAAGCTGGTCAGCACCAGCACGGGGGGAAAGGCGTCCAGCACCAGGTGCTCGCAGCCGGGGTGGCGCCCGCCGCGGCCGTGGAACAGGCGGCAGGCATCGGTAGGGACTTCGAGCTGGGCGATGGTGTCGAGCAGGGCTTGCATGGCATTCACGGAAAAAACACAAGGGCGAGAGTATGCGGCCACAGCCCTTGCCCTGGCGGCGGCCGGAGTACGGCGCCTGCGGGCCGCGGCCGGCGGTGCAGCTGTCACACAGGCTTCACGCACTTGTCGCGAGCCTGTCACGGCAGTTCACGACCATCGCGACACCCCGCTTTTGCAAGGATGCGCCCATGATTTCCGTGGACCAGATCGTCGACCTGCACCTGCCGCAATTGCAGCGGCACCCCCGACTCAGCCAGGGCGTGCGCGGCGTGCTGCGCCGGCTGCTGCGCGAGCAGAGCTTCCGCAGCTTTGCCCAGCAGTACCCGCACCTGGAGGGCTTCCAGTTCGTGGAGCAGGTGCTGGAGCACTTTGCCTTCAGCACTGCCGTGCGCGACAACGAGCGCGAGCGCATTCCCGCCCACGGGCGCGTGGTCATCATCGCCAACCACCCCATCGGCTCGCTGGACGGCCTGGCCCTGCTGAACATGGTGGGCGGCATCCGGCGCGACGTGAAGATCGTCGCCAACGGCCTGCTGGCCGAGCTGGCACCGCTCAAGCGCCTGCTGCTGCCGGTGACCATGATGGGCGGGCGCAGCGCGGCGCGCCAGCTTAAGGCCATCATGGAACACCTGCAGGGCGAGGGCGCGGTCATCATCTTCCCGGCGGGCGAAGTCTCGCGCCTGCACCCCGAGGGCGTGCGCGATGGCCGATGGAACCCTGGTTTCCTGCGTCTGGCCGACCAGGCCCAGGCGCCCATCGTGCCCATCCACATCGACGGGCGCAATTCGGCGCTGTTCTACGGCGCCTCGCTGCTGTACAAGCCCCTGGCCACGCTGCTGCTGGTCAAGGAGATGTTCGGTCAGCACCAAAAGAGCATCGCCTTGCGCATCGGCCACCCGATCCCGCACAGCAGCTACGGCAGCCTACCGGTCGAACCCGAGGCCGCCGCCAAGCTGCTGCGCAAGCACCTGTACCGCGTGGCCCAGGACAAGCCCAATCTGCTGAAGGTGGAGACGGCGATCGCCCACCCGGTCAACCGCAGCGCCCTGGCCCAGGCCGTGACGGCCTGCGAGCTGCTGGGCGAGACCCCGGACGGCAAGCGCATCCACCTGTTCCGCGGGCCGCTGGATTCGCCCATCCTGCGCGAGGTGGGGCGGCTGCGCGAGCTGTCCTTCCGCGCCGTGGGCGAGGGCAGTGGCGCCCGCCGCGACCTGGACCGCTATGACGCCCACTACGACCACCTGATCCTGTGGGACCCGCAGGACCTGGAGATCGCCGGTGCCTACCGCATGGCGCGCACCGCCCAGGTGCTGGCCGAGCAGGGGGTGGAGGCCTTGTACACGCACAGCCTGTTCGAGTTCACGCCCGGCATGCAGAGTTTTTTGCAGCAGGGGCTGGAGCTGGGTCGCTCCTTCGTGCAACCGCGCTACTGGGGCAAGCGTTCGCTGGACTACCTGTGGTTTGGCATCGGAGCCTACATCCAGCGCTATCCGGAATGCCGCTACCTGTTCGGCCCGGTGTCCATCAGCCGCGAAATGCCCCAGGCGGCGCGCGATCTGCTGATCTACCACTACCGCACGCACTACGGCGACGCCTGCCTGGCCCACGCCCGCCGGCCCTATGTGCCGGGCGAGGGGCTGGAGATGTGCTCGCAGTTCACGGGCGAGGACAGCGCGGCCGACTTCGTGCGCCTCAAGCACCTGCTGGCCCACATGGGCTCCAGCGTGCCCACGCTGTACAAGCAGTACGCCGAAGTGGCCGAGCCCGGGGGCGTGCGCTTCCTGGACTTTGGCGTGGACCCGGATTTCTCGCACTGCGTCGATGGCCTGGTGCTGGTGGACGTGCAGCGCCTGAAGCCGCACAAGCGCGACCGCTACATGCCCCGCCGTGAGGCCGAGGCTGTCACCGAAGCAGTGACCGAAGTCGTCACCGCAACCGCAGCGGCCTGATCGCACCGTAGCGCTTCAAAAAACACAGCAGTAGGCGTCCGTCGGACGGGCGCCTACTGCTTTTTTCATGCCTGGTCGCCGGGACGGGCGCGTGGTGCGCCACGGTGTCGCACGGGGTATTCCAAAAAAGATACAAAACAGTCGCAGATGGGCGCATGCAATGTGGGTATTGCGTATCTTTTTTGAGATTAAGATGCTTTCTTAGCAACCCTCACAGCCTGCGCGTCGCGTGCGGCAGGCCCGTCCGACATGGAACTGCAGTCTCTACAGCCACTGGCACAGCAACTGTTTGCCGACATTCGTGCGCTGACTTTCGATGGCGTGGGCGTCACCCGTGCCAGCTATGGGGCCGGTGAAAACGCCTGTGCCCGCCATCTGGAGGCCTTTGCCCGCGCCGAGGGGCTGGAGGTGACCACCGACCGCGCCGGCAACTTTGTCTACCGCGACCCGGCCGACACCCGCCAGGGGCCGGTGATCTGGACCGGCTCGCACCTGGATTCCGTGCCGCAGGGCGGCAATTACGACGGCCTGGCCGGCATCGTCGCCGGCCTGCTGGTGCTGATTGCGGCCAAGCGCCAGGGCGTGACACTGCCCGCGCCGCTGCAGGTGATCGGTTTCCGCGGTGAGGAGAGCGCCTGGTTCGGCAAGGCCTACATGGGCTCGGGCGCGCTGTGGGGCAAGCTGACGGCGGCCGACCTGGCCCTGCAGCGCCGCGAAGACGGTGTCAGCCTGGGCGACGCCTTGGCCGCCTGCGGTGCCGACCTGGCCGCCATCGCCCGCCAGGACAAGCTGTTCAACCCTGCCGACATCCGCGCCTATGTGGAACTGCACATCGAGCAGGGCCCGGTGATGGTGGCGCGCGAGATCCCCGTGGGCGTGGTCAGCGGCATCCGCGGCAATGTGCGCCACAACAAGATCGAATGCTTTGGCGAGGCCCAGCACTCCGGCGTGGTGCCGCGCTGGCTGCGCAAGGATGCGGTGTTCGCCGTGTCCGACCTGATCGTGCGCCTGGACACCCACTGGCGCGCGCTGCTGGAGCGCGGCACCGACCTGGTGGTGACCTGCGGCGTGGTGCAGACCAACCCGGCCGAGCACTCCATCTCGCGCGTGCCGGGCTATGCGCATTTCAGCTTCGAGGCGCGCAGCAAGAGCAGCGACACGCTGGAAGCCTTCTACCAGCTGGTGCAGGCCGAGATGGCCTCCATCGAGCGCGAGCGCGGCGTCAAGTTCCAGCTGGACCGCCGCCTGCTGAGCGAGCCCGCTGTCACTGACCCCCAGCTGTGCGACCTGATGGCCAAGGCCTGCCGCGAGCGCGGTATTGCCCACGAGCGCATCCCCAGCGGCGCCGGCCACGACGCGGCCCTGTTCGCCAACGGCGGCGTGCCCTCGGCCATGGTGTTCGTGCGCAACCAGCATGGTTCGCACAACCCGCACGAGGCCATGGAGCTGTCGGACTTCATGCTCGGCACCCAGGTGATGGCCGACACCATCGCTGCCATTCCCGTGGCCCCGGCCTCGGTATAGTCGCGGGCAGCCGCCACCATGACCACGGACCCCTTCACCTCCCACATCGACTATGCCGCGCTGGGCGACCGGCTGCGCGCCTACCGCATGGGGGCGGGCCTGCAGGCCGACGAGGTGGCGCAGCAGCTGGGCGTGTCGCGCGCCGTGGTCTACCGCATGGAAAAGGGCGAGATCGTCAAGATCGACACCCTGGAGCGGCTGGCCCACCTGCTGGGCACCAGCCTGGCCTCGCTGCTGGGGGTGGAGGCCGAGTACTACGCTTCGGCGCTGGCGCTGTTCGAGCGCATGCGCCAGCTGGAGCAGACCTCGGACCGCATCCTGGCGCACTTCGAGCCAATCTCGCTGCTGCTGATGTCCGAGCACTACCTGGAGCACCTGGGCCTGATGCTGGCCGAGGCCTTGCCGCAGGGTGCCGATGCCCCGCTGCACGCGCGCCAGGCGCAGCAGATCATGGACATCCTGCGCGAGCGGCGGCTGAACTTCGAGCGGCGCAAGCCGCACATCGTCAGCCTGATCGGTCTGCGCGAGCTGGAGCGCTTCGTGCAGACCGGCCTGATCGGCCGCATGGACGTGGCACCCGGCGTGCGCCGTGCCCGTGTGCAGGCTGCGCGCCAGGAGGTGCAGCGCATCGCCGAGCTGATGGACAGCGAGCCCTGGTACGCCCAGGTGGGGCTGGTGGACGATGCCATGCCTTCGGCCACCTACCAGGTGCTGATCGGCGCCCAGCACCGGGTGCTGATGCACAGCCCGTTCCGTCTGGGTGAGCTGCCGAATGTGCGCAACGGCATCGCCATGGTGACCGCCTCGCAGGAGGCCGTGGCGCTGCACGAGCGCATGACCACGAATTTATGGGCCACGGCCAGCAAGGGCCCCGCCGGCGCACAGCGCCTGCGCGCCTTGCTGGAGCGCACGGCCCCGGACTGACCAAGAAAGAAGATTGCAATGACACCTTTGATGAGCCAGCAGGCCGCGGCCTGGTTGTTGGAAGCCGGTTGTGTGGAAGTGCGCACCGATGCGCCCTTCGTGCTGCCCTCGGGCTGGGCCAGCCCGGTGTACATGGATGCCACGCGCCTGATCTCGCTGCCCACCATCCGCCGCGAGCTGATGAAGCAGGGCGTGCAGCGCCTGCTGGATGCCGGCGCCCTGCAGGGCCTGAGCGCCGTGGCCGGCGGCGAGTCCAGCGGCATCGCCTTTGCCGCCTGGTTTGCCGAGAAGCTGGACATGCCGCTGCAGTACGTGCGCAAGCGCGCCGTGGGCAGCCGCCAGATCGAAGGCACGGTGGAGCTCGGGGGCAAGGTGCTGCTGGTGGACGACATGGTGTCTGCCGGCCAGTACAAGCTGAGCTTCATCGACGCCCTGCGGGCCCAGGGCGCGCGCGTGGAAGACCTGTTCGTGGTCTTCGACTACGCCTGCTTCGGCTCTGACGCGGTGCTGGCCCAGCACGGTGTGCGCGTGCACGCGCTGTGCAACTGGCAGGACGTGCTGGCCATGGCCTTCCAGCGTGGCGGCTTCTCGGTCGAGCAGCTGGCCGTGTGGCAGACCTTCCTGCAGGACCCGGCCAAGTGGTCGCTGGCCCACGGCGGGATTGGCAAGTAAAAACAGAGCGCCTTGCGCTCGTCTTGCCAGCGTTTGCGATCGATTGTTGGCGGAAATGCCCTGCAGCCGTGCGCGGGCTGCTCCTGAAATGCGCAATGCAAAAAGCCTGCTGGATCAGCAGGCTTTTTGGCGTGGGCACCAGGGCGGCGATCAGGCGGCCACGGCGGCCTTCACATCGTTGGCGGCGCTTTCAAAGGCGGCGGCCACAGCGTCGGGGCCCATGCCCAGACCTTCGGCGCGCACAAAGCGCACGTCGGTGACGCCGAAGAAGCCCATCACCACCTTCAGGTAGCTTTCCTGGTGTTCCATGGCCTGACCGGCTTCGCTGGTGGAGTACATGCCGCCGCGCGAGGAGGCGATGATCACGGTCTTGCCCTTGGCCAGGCCTTCAGGGCCGTTGGCGGTGTAGCGGAAGGTGCGGCCGGGCTGGGCGATGCGGTCGATCCAGGCCTTCAGCTGGGTGGGGATGCTGAAGTTGTAGAACGGGGCACCGATCACGACCACGTCGGCGGCCAGGAACTGGCTCACCAGCTGTTCGGACACGGCGTTCTCGGCCACTTGCTCGGCGGTCAGGCCGTCGGTCTGGCCGGTGCGGGGGGTCATCGCGGCCATGGTGAAGTGGTTGGGGGCCTGGGCCACCAGGTCCAGGTAGGTCACTTCGGTGCCGGCGTGCTTGGCCGTCCAGGCGTTGACGATTTGCTGGGTCAGCTTGCGCGAAGCCGAGTTGTCGCCGGTGATCGCAGAGTCAATGTGCAGCAGTTTCAAGGGGTGCTCCTGAGAAATCAAAGTTCGATCGGTTGAAGTATGCATTGATCCCGTTGTTCCGATAAGTCATCGAAAATGCGATAGATTGTTCTGAATATCGATTCAATCGGACCCAACCATGCAAGATCTCAATGACATGCTGTACTTCGCCGAGGTGGTGGAGCGCGGGGGCTTCGCCGCAGCAGGCCGGGCCCTGGGCATTCCCAAGTCGCGGCTGTCGCGGCGCATTGCCGAGCTGGAGGCCCGCCTGGGCGTGCGCCTGCTGCAGCGCACCACGCGCAAGCTGTCACTGACCGAGGTGGGGTCGGCCTACCTGCGCCATTGTCAGGCCATGCGCGATGCCGCCGAGGCCGCGCAGGACACGGTCGAGCAGGTGCAAAGCGAGCCGCGCGGCACGGTGCGCGTCAGCTGCCCGGTCACCCTGTCGCAGACCGTGCTGGCCCCGCTGATGCCGCTGTTCCTGGAGAAATACCCCCAGGTGCGGGTGGAGATGATGGTGGTCAACCGCCCCGTCAACGTGGTGGAAGAGGGCGTGGATGTAGCACTGCGGGTGCGCTCCACGCTGGAAGACAGTGCCAGCATGGTCGTCAAGCGCCTGGGGCTGGCCAACCAGATCCTGCTGGCCAGTCCGGCCTATCTGCAGCGCCAGGGCACGCCGCAAAACCCGCAGGACCTGCTGCAGCACCATGTGCTGTCGATGTCGGTCTTCGACGGCGTGGCGCACTGGCGCCTGCGCAGCGACACCGGTGCCGAGGTGCAGCTGCAGCCCCAGGTGCGCTACATGGCCGACGATTTGCTGACGCTCAAGTACGCGGTGCTGGGCGGCGCGGGCGTGTGCTATCTGCCCGACTACATGTGCCAGGCCGAGATGGACCGGGGCGAGCTGGTGCATGTGCTGCCGCAATGGCGCTTTCCGCTGAGCATCGTCCACGCCGTGTTCGGCTCGCGCCGCGGCCTGACCCCGGCGGTGCGCAGTTTTCTGGACTTCCTGGGCGAGCACATGGCCAGCCACGGCCCGGGCCCCGACACCGGGGCGCGGGCCAGTTGAGGGGCGCGCGCCCTGTTGTCCACCACCGACACAGAAGCCCTTCGATTCCTGGGTGGTCGGGGTGGCAAGGCCAGCAAACCGTGGCAGAATTCATAACAGGAATAATTCTCACTCTGAAGCAAAGCCCGAATGGCGGTGCTTTTCCTGTTTGGCCAGCCACCCGCTGGCCGTCCCCTGACCACTGGAAGCGAAGAAGATGAAAATTTGGAAGACGGCGCTGTGCCTGAGCTTGGTTGGCGCGGCCACTTTGGCCCAGGCTGCACAGCCCCAGGCTGTGACGGTGTACTCCGCACGCATTGAAGCCCTGCTCAAGCCCACGTTGGACGAATACACCAAGCAGACCGGTGTCAAGATCAACCTGCTGACCGACAGCGGTGGCTCCCTGACCGAACGCCTGGCCGCCGAAGGCGCCAGCTCGCCCGCCGACGTGCTGATCACCGTGGACGTGGGTAATCTGTGGAACGTGGCCGAGCGCGGCCTGCTGCAGAAGGTGGATTCGCCCCTGCTGAACGCCAATGTGCCCGCCAACTTCCGCGACCCCGGCAACCGCTGGTGGGGCCTGTCGGAGCGTTCGCGCACCATCTTCTTCGCGGCCGATCGCGTCAAACCCGAGCAGCTGAGCACCTACGAAGACTTGGCCGACCCCAAGTGGAAGGGCAAGCTGTGCCTGCGCACCTCCAAGCAGGCCTACACCCAGTCGCTGGTGGCCATGCTGATCGCCAAGCACGGTGTGGAGAAGTCCGAAGCCATCGTCAAGGGCTGGGTCAACAACCTGGCGGGTGACGTGTTCACCAACGACACCAGCCTGCTGAAGGCGATTGCCGCCGGCCAGTGCGACGTGGGCATTGCCAACACCTACTACTTTGGCCGCATCCTGGCCAAGGAACCTGACTTCAACAAGCAGGTCAAGCTGTTCTGGGCCAACCAGGGCAAGAACGAGGGCGGCGCCCACGTGAACCTGTCCGGCGCTGGTGTGACCAAGCACGCCAAGAACCCCGAAGGTGCACGCAAGCTGCTGGAATGGCTGTCCTCGGCCAATGTGCAGACGGCTTACACTCACGGCACGTACGAAAGCCCGATCAATCCCAAGGCAGATGTCGATCCCATCGTCAAGGCCTGGGGCAAGTTCACGCCCAGCCCTCTGAATGCTTCGGACATCGGCTCCAAGCAAGCGGAAGCGATCAAGCTGCTGGATCGTGTAGGCTATCGTTAATCGATTTTTTGGAATTAGGTTCGACCCTTGTCTGTTGTAGACCATGCCGCGCCAGCGCACCGCTGGCGCGGTTTTGCTTTTGCGCTGCCCATCGCTTTGCTGACCATCGTGCCCTTGCTCACGGTGGTCGGCATGGCATTGACGCCCCAACCTGAGATCTGGCAGCACCTGTGGAACTACGTGCTGCCGCGCGTGCTGGGCAACACCGTGCTGCTGATGCTGCTGGTGGGCAGCGTGGTGCTGGTGGTGGGCGTGCCCCTGGCCTGGCTGACGGCGATGTGCGAATTTCCGGGCCGCAAGTTCTTTGCCTGGGCCCTGGTGTTGCCGCTGGCCATCCCGGCCTATGTGCTGGCCTTTGTGCAGATGGGCCTGTTTGAATATGCCGGGCCGGTGCAGCGCCTGCTGCGCGAGGTGGTGGGCAGCAGCCACTGGTTCCCCGACATCCGTGGCAGCCTGTGGGGCCTGGTCATGGTGCTGGTCATGGCCTTCTACCCCTACGTCTACCTGATGGCGCGCAGCGCATTCCTGACACAAGGGCACCGCAGCATGGAGGCGGCGCAGGCCCTGGGCTACAGCCCTCTGGCGGCGTTCTTCAAGGTGGCCTTGCCCCTGGCGCGGCCCTGGATCGGCGCGGGCCTGGCCCTGGTGCTGATGGAGGTGCTGGCCGACTTTGGTGCGATCTCTGTCTTCAATTTCGACACCTTCACCACGGCCTTGTACAAGTCGTGGTTCAACCTGTTCAACATCACGGCCGCCGCGCAGCTGGCCGCGATCCTGGTGCTGGTGGTGCTGGTGCTGGTGGCCGCGGAGCAGCGCTCGCGCCGTGCCAAGCGCTTCCACGTCAACAACCCGCAGCAGCAGCGCACCGTGCTGCAGGGCGGCCGCCGCTGGCTGGCGTTCTCCGCCTGCGCCCTGGTGTTTGGCGCGGCCTTTGCCGTGCCCATGGTGCAGATCGTGGCCTGGGTGTGGTCGGTGTGGCGCCAGGACCTGAACAGTGACTACTGGGGCTATGTCTGGAACACGCTTTGCCTGGCGCTGTTCACGGCCGCCGTGACCACGGTGTTCGCCCTGCTGCTGTCGTGGACGCGGCGCCGCCACAGCGACCCCTGGACGGCCTGGATCGTGCGCCTGGCTGTGCTGGGCTACGCCATGCCCGGCGTGGTGCTGGCGGTGGGCGTGTTCGTGCCGATTGCCTGGCTGGACGAGCGCCTCATCGCCCTGCTGGCCCCGCTGGGGATCGAGACCCTGGCCATCCTCAAGGGCAGCCTGGCCGGTATGCTGCTGGCGCTGGCCGCACGCTTCATGGCTGTGGCCTACAACGCCACGGACGCGGCCATGCAGCGCATCACGCGCAGCCAGGAGGAGGCCTGTGCCTCCCTGGGCCTGGGACCGTGGCAGACCTTGCGCCGGCTGCACCTGCCGTTGCTGCGCACGGGCCTGCTGTCCGCCTTCCTGATGGTGGTGGTGGACGTGATGAAGGAAATGCCCATCACGCTGATGATGCGCCAGTTCGGCTGGGACACCCTGGCCGTGCGCGTGTTCCAACTGACCTCCGAGTCCATGTGGGACCAGGCGGCCTTGCCCGCGCTGGCGATTGTGCTGGTGGGGCTGCTGCCCGTGATCCTGCTGGTGCTGCAGACCGAGAAACAACCGTCTGCGGCCGGTTGAACATCGCCGAGATTTTGTGATGCTTGAAGTCAAAAACGTTTCACTGGGATACGGCGCCACCACGGTGGTGCAGAACGTCAGCCTGCGTCTGGACCAGGGCGAGATCGGTTGCCTGCTGGGCCCTTCGGGCTGCGGCAAGACCACCTTGCTGCGGGCCATCGCCGGCTTCGAGCCGGTGCGTGCCGGTCACATCGACCTGCAAGGTCGCACGGTGGCGGCCGTGGCGCAGCGCGTGCCACCCCAGCACCGCGACATCGGCATGGTGTTCCAGGACCATGCGCTGTTCCCGCACCTGACGGTGGACGGCAATGTGGGCTTCGGCCTGCAGCAGCTGTCCAAGACCGAGCACGCCGCGCGCGTGCAGGAAATGCTGGAGCTGGTGGGCCTGCAGGGCATGGGCCAGCGCTGGCCGCATGAGCTGTCCGGCGGTCAGCAGCAGCGCGTGGCGCTGGCGCGGGCCCTGGCCCCCAAGCCCCGCCTGTTGCTGATGGATGAACCCTTCTCCAGCCTGGACACCACCATGCGCGAGAGCATCGCGCGCGAAGTGCGCGCCATCCTCAAGCACGCCAAGGCCACGGCCCTGATGGTCACGCACGACCAGAACGAAGCCTTTGCCATGGCCGACAACGTGGGCGTCATGTCGCACGGCCAGCTCATGCAGTGGGGCAATGCCGTGCAGGTCTACTGCGCACCCGCCACGCAGGAGGTGGCCCGCTTCGTGGGCGAGGGCGCGCTGGTGCCGGCGCAATCCACGCCCGGGGGTCAGTGGCAGACGGCGCTGGGCATGCTGCCTGCCGGCCACCCCCACTTCCAGACCGAGCAAGGGGTGCAGGTGCTGCTGCGGCCCGAGCATGTGCGCCTGGTGGAGCAGGGGGTGAGTGCCCAGGTGCGCGAGCGGACCTTCCGTGGCAGCCACTTCGTGTTCGAGCTGGAGCTGCCCGACGGCCAGCCCATCATGGCCAAGGCCTCGCTGAATGCCTTATACGGCAGTTGCGATACCGTGCGCATCGGTCTGGCGGCCGATCTCTGAGTCAGCAAACCATAGCTGCCAACGCCCATCCCGCAAGGGCTAGGTCGCTTTTTCAGGGATTGCTAAATAGGTATTTGAATATCGTGATCCCACAATCGTTTGCTCAGCAAGTAGGCGTTGTTGCACAAAGACCCGTGCGGACGCAGTAACCCCAACCCCAGACGGACTTAGGCCACGGCCACAGTCACCGGGCGTCCGAGTTGGCTGAAGCGGTTGAGCAGAGCCACACGGATGTGCAATTCCGTCACCTGACGCTCAAACGTCCTGGCCATCACCCGCTCGCCCAGCCGCTTGAAGCAATTCATCTTCGTCTCCACCAGGCTGCGCCGGTGGTAACCAATCCACTTCTTCCAGATTCGTCGTCCCAGCCGTTGGCATGCTCGCAAAGCTTCGTTGCGTGAGGCCGCACCTGTCTGGCTGCTCTTCCATGCCCGAGCGTTTTTGCGTGGAGGAATGATGGCCTGGGCGTTGCGTCTGGCTATCGCCGCGTGACATGCCTTGGTGTCGTAGGCCCCGTCGCCGCCCACGCTGGCAATCGGCTCATCTGCGGGTATCTGGCTGAGCAGTTCAGGCAGCATGGGGGCATCACCCGTGGCGTTGTCGGTGACCTCGATGGCCCGGATGTCCAGTGTGTGGGCATCAATGGCCAGGTGCACCTTGCGCCACTGGCGCCGATAGTCCGCTCCATGCTTCTTGCGCTTGCATTCGCCCTCACCCAGGAACTTGATGCCGGTGCTGTCGACCAGCAGGTCCAGCGCGGTGGTGCTGGGTCGGTAGGGCAGTTTGACGCTCAGGTGCTTCTGACGCCAGCATACGGTACTGAAATCCGGAACCTTCCATTCCAGCCCGGCCAAGCGCAACAGGCTTTCAACCATTCCCAGGCTCTGGCGCAGGGGCAAGCCCAAGAGGCTCTTGATGCTCAGGCAGAACTGGATGGTGGCATCAGAGAAGATGGGTTGACGGCCCCGTTTGCCGGTAGCCGGGGCATACCACTGCAGGTCCTTGTCCAGCCAGACCGTAAGTGACCCACGGGCCTTGAGTGAGGCGTTGTAGTTGGCCCAGTTCGTCGTCTTGTACTTGCCCCCAGGGCGCTTGCTCTCACTCATGCCCAGAGCCTAGCAGCGGCTTGGCCTGGATTTGTGCAACAGAGCCCCTTGAAACTGAGGCCCTTAGCTACTTTTACGTACAACCAACTCGTACCCCAAATCTAGATTGGGTCGTTCAACGGCATCGCCCCGTATGAGCTTCAACAGCATGCGTGCGCCTTCGGTGCCGATATGGCTGCGCGGCGTGCGTATGGTGGTCAGCGGCGGCACCATCTGGTCGCTGCCCGGCAGGTCATTGAAGCCTGTGATGGCGACGCGCTGCGGCACCTGCAGCCCCCGGCGCAGTGCTTCTAGCAAGGCGCCCTGAGCAATGTCATCGTTGCAGAAGAACAGGGCATCGGGTGCGGGCTTCAGCTGCAGCGCGGCGTCCAGCAGTTCGGCCCCCAGGGCCATCGATGTGGGGCGGGGCCAGAGCAGTTCCAGAGAAGGGTCGTACAGGCCGGCTTCCTGCAATGCACGGCGGTAGCCGGTGGCCCGCTGCATCACACGGGCATCGAGCTGACCGGCGCAAAAGGCGATGCGCTTGTGGCCGCGTTCCACCAGGTGCCGGGTGATGGTGGTGCCTGCATCGGCCTGTGAAAACCCGACGCTGGGCGTGCCGCTACCGTCGCCCAGCTCCATCAGGTGCACGCACGGCACCTTGCTGGCGGCCACCAGTGCACGTGCGGCGGGGCTGCGGTCAAAGCCGGTGAGCAGCAGGCCCGCAGGGCGCATGGGCAGGTAGGTGCGCAACAGCTGCTCTTCCTCGGCACGGTCGTAGTGGGTCACGCCGATCAGGGCGTGGTAGCCCGCCGCGAACAGCTCTTTGTGCACGGCCTCGATCAGATCCACGAACAGGGTGTTGGACAGCATCGGCACCAGCACCAGCACCTGTGCACTTTTTTGCGAAGCCAGTGCGCGGGCTGCCGGGTCTGGCACATAGCCCATCTGCGCGGCGGTGGCGCGTATTTTCTCGACCAAAGCGGGGTCCACGCGGCGTTCGCCGCGCAGTGCGCGCGAGACCGTCATGGGACTGACGCCGACGGCTTCTGCGACATCGCTGAGCGTGACTCGGCCACTGGCGCGAGAAGACCGAGTGCGACTGCGAGCCTGCTCGGCGGGATTGGGTTGCGAAGCTGTAGGCAGGTGTTGATCCAAGGGAATGTCCTAGGTCGATGGCTTTATTTGTGAAGGTTATGATAGCGCTAACCAATTTATCCAGAAGACAGTGCAGCTGCGGGTTTATACGCAGTATGTCTGGGATAAGCACCGAAATCCAGGGCAGGTTCTAGCCTGTCTTTTTTTGCAAAGTTATGGATAGCGCTATCCAAAAAAATCATCCAGAAACCAATCCCAGTGTGCTGGTCGTCATGGGCGTCTCAGGCTGCGGCAAGTCCAGCGTGGGACAGGCGCTGGCCTGTTCCTTGGGCTGGACACTGCACGAAGGAGATACCTACCACGCTGAAGAGAGCATTCGCAAGATGCAAGCCGGCATTCCCTTGACCGATGAAGATCGCAGCGGCTGGCTTGACACGCTGACGCACTTGCTTGACTCGGCCATTGCAACGCCCGGTACTGGCGTGGTACTGACCTGTTCGGCGCTCAAGCGCAAATACCGTGACCGCCTGCGCGATGCAGGCCCGCGCGGTTCTGTGGGCTTCATCTTCCTTGACCTCGGCTACGAAACCGCCCTGCAGCGCGTGCAGGATCGCTCCGGACATTTTTTCTCGCCGGAACTCGTGGCGAACCAGTTTGCAACCCTGGAGCGTCCTGAAAGCGAGGGTGCAGTGCTCTGCGTGGACGCCACGCTGCCGCTGGCCGAGATCGTGCAACGCACCCGGAGCTGGCTGGGCCTGCCTAATGCGATGACTCCATAACCACAGCACCAGGAGACCCCACATGCAAACAGATTCCCCAGCAGTTCGCTCCAAGCCGCGCCTTCAGCGGCTGGCCGAGGCGCTGATGGTGCTGGCGCTGGCCGGCATGGTCATTGCCGTCTTTGTCAACGTGGTGCTGCGCTATGTGTTTCACACCAGCATCGTCTCTTACGAGGAGATCTCGCGCCTGCTCTTTGTCTGGCTGGTGGCCATCGGTGCCATCGTCGCGGCCTTTGAAGGCAGCCACCTGGGTTTCGACCTGGTGACCTCGCGCGTGGGACCCGCTGCACGCAAGCTGTTGTTCTGGTTGTCGCAGTTGCTGGTGCTGGCATGCATGGGCTTGCTGCTGTCGGGCTCCTGGGGCCAGGTCCAGGCCGGGCTGAACAGTTTCAGTACGGTGCTCGGCTACCCGCTGGCATTGGGCGCGGCGGCCACCCTGGTGCTGGCCGTGGGCCTGATCCTGGTGACCTTGCGCGACTTGCGCCGCGGTGCACCTGCTGACAACCATGCCGAGACTTCGGTCGAGTAAGGAGTACACACCATGGTTGTGACCCTGATTTTTCTGACGGTGCTGATCGGCGGCATGGTGATCGGCATGCCGATCGCCCAGGCGCTGGTCCTCACGGGCGTAGCGCTGATGTGGCACCTGGATTTCTTCGATTCGCAGTTGCTTGCGCAGAATCTGCAGGCCGGTTTTGACAACTTTCCGCTGCTGGCCGTGCCTTTCTTCATCCTGGCGGGCGAGTTGATGAATGCGGGTGGTCTGTCGCGCCGCATCATCGACCTGGCGCGCGCCTATGTGGGCCATATCCGTGGAGGCCTGGGCTATGTGGCCATCGGCGCGGCCGTGTTGCTGGCCTCGATGAGCGGCTCGGCCATCGCCGACACCGCTGCGCTGGCCACCATCCTGCTGCCCATGATGCGGGACCAGAAGTACCCCGACAGCTACAGCGCCGGGCTGTTGGCATCGGGTGGCATCATCGCGCCCATCATCCCGCCGTCCATGCCCTTCGTGATCTATGGCGTGACCACCAACACCTCGATCAGCAAGCTGTTCCTGTCCGGGCTGGTGCCGGGCCTGATCATGGGCCTGTTCCTGATCTTTGCCTGGTGGTCCATTGCCCGCAAATATGACTTGTCGCGCGGCCCGCGCATGGCCTGGGGGCAGCGCCTGAAGACCCTTGCCCAGAGTTTCTGGGCCATGATGATGCCGGTCATCATCCTGGGTGGTCTTAAAGGCGGTGTGTTCACCCCCACAGAGGCGGCCGTGGTCGCCGCCGTCTATGCGCTGTTCGTGTCGATGGTGATCTACCGCGAGATGACCTGGGGCCGGTTGTATGCCGTCTTCCTGGCGGCGGCCAAGACCACGGCCGTGGTGATGTTCCTGTGTGGGGCGGCCACGGTGACGGCCTACATGATCACGCTGGCGGACCTGCCGAATATGCTGGCAGAGAGTTTCTCGGGCCTGTTGGGCAATCCTGTGCTCTTCATGGCCACGATGATGCTTTTCTTGCTGGTGGTGGGCACTGCCATGGACCTGACGCCGACCATCCTGATCTTCGGCCCCGTCTGTGCGCCGCTGGCTGTCAAGGCTGGGATCGACCCCGTCTACTTTGGCTTCATGTTCATCTACGTGGGCTGTATCGGGCTTATCACCCCACCCGTGGGCACGGTGCAAAACGTGGTAGCCGGCGTGGGCCGGCTGCGCATGGAGACCGTGATCAGAGGCACCAACCCGTTCCTGATGGTCTACGTGTTGCTGGCTGTGCTATTCGTGCTCTTCCCACAAATCATCCTGGCACCGTTGCGCTGGATGCATTGACAAAGTTAGTCCCATTTCACCGACACCCTACAACCTAAGGAGATGAAAATGCGTATTCCCTTTGCACTGGCCAGCCTCATGGCCGCTCTCACCACGCTGGCCGCCACCGGCCAGGCCCTGGCCCAGGACTTCAAGCCTCGCATCGTGCGATTCGGCTATGGCCTGGTGGATGATTCGAACCAGGGGCGCGCTGTGCGCTTCTTCGCCAAGGAGGTGGAGAAGGCGACGGGTGGCAAGATGAAGGTGCGGGCGATCGGCAATGCCTCGCTGGGCTCGGACACGCAGATGCAGCAGGCGCTGATCGGCGGTGCGCAGGAGATGATGGTCGGCTCCACGGCCACGCTGGTCGGACTGTCGCCGGAGATGGCGGTGTGGGACACGCCTTTCCTGTTCAGCAACGCCAAGGAAGCCGACGTGGTGCTCGATGGTCCCGTGGGCGAAAAGGTCAAGGCCACGCTGGAGCCCAAGGGCATGGTGGGTCTGGTGTACTGGGAGAATGGTTTCCGCAATCTCACCAACAACAAGCGCCCGATTGCCAAGCTGGAAGACCTGGCCGACGTCAAGCTGCGTGTGATGCAGAACAACGTCTTCCTCGACAGCTTCAAGGCCCTGGGCGCGAATGCCGTGCCGCTGCCGTTCTCCGAGCTGTTCACGGCACTGGAGACGCGCGCCGTCGATGGCCAGGAAAACCCCTTCAACACCGTGCTGTCCAGCAAGTTCTACGAGGTGCAGAAGTACCTCACGGTGTCCAATCACGTCTACAGCCCCTGGATCGTCACCGTCAGCAAGAAGTGGTGGGATACCCTGAGCCCGGCCGAGAAGAAGGTGCTGCAGGACGCCGCGGTCAAGAGCCGCGAGTTCGAGCGCAAGGACACGCGCGAGGAAGCAGCCAAGGCCCTGGCCGACATCAAGGGCAAGGGCATGCAGGTCAACGAGCTGCCTGCGGCCGAAGCCAACCGCATGCGCGACAAGCTGACGGCAGTGAACGCCGGCATCGCCAAGACCGTGGGGCAGGGCACCTGGGACGAGGTGCAGGCCGCCGTCAAGCAGGTCCGCGCAGGCAAGTAAGCTGTACAGGGTGGACTTGGGCGCGAAAGGGGTCCATGCCCGGGCCACCCACGACAACCAGTGAAGAGGCGCGACAGCGCATCCGCAGGAACCACGCATGAGCACCATCCACCCCATCGTCGACCAGGTCACGCGACGCATCCGCGAGCGCAGTGCCGATTCACGCACCGCCTATCTTGAACAGGTGGACGCCATGGCCGCCAGGCCGCCCGGCGCCCAGTCCATGGGCTGCGCCAACGTGGCCCATGCCTTTGCCGGCATTCCGGGCCGCGACCGCATCCGCATCGTCGAAGAGAAAGCGCCCAACGTCGCCATCGTCACGGCCTACAACGACGTGCTGTCGGCCCATGCACCGCTGGCGCACTACCCGGACATCCTCAAGGACGAGGCCCGCAGGCTGGGCGCCACGGCCCAAGTGGCGGGCGGCGTGCCCGCCATGTGCGACGGTGTGACCCAGGGTGCGCCGGGGATGGAGCTGAGCTTGTTCAGCCGCGATGCCATCGCCATGGGCACGGCCATCGCGCTGTCGCACGATGTGTTCGATGCGGCGCTGATGCTGGGCATCTGCGACAAGATCGTGCCGGGGCTCTTGATCGGCGCCCTGCATTTCGGCCACCTGCCCACGGTCTTCGTGCCGGCCGGGCCCATGACCTCGGGGCTGTCCAACAGCGACAAGGCCAAGGTGCGCGAACAGGCCGCCCAGGGGCTGGTGGGCCGCAAGGAACTGCTGGCCGCCGAAACGGCCGCCTACCACGGCGAGGGCACCTGCACCTTCTACGGCACAGCCAACAGCAACCAGATGCTGCTGGAAGCGATGGGCCTGCACGTGCCGGGCACGGCCTTCATCAACCCGGCCGATGGCGAGCGCGAGCTGCTCACCCGCGAAGCCATGCGCACGGTGCTGGACATCACGAAAAGCCGGCGCTTCGCGCCGATAGGCCATGTGGTGGACGAGCGCTGCATCGTCAACGCCATGGTGGCCTTGCTGGCCACGGGCGGCTCCACCAACCACCTGATCCACTGGGTGGCCGTGGCGCGCGCGGCGGGCATCCGCATCGACTGGAACGATTTTTCCGAACTCTCGGGCGTGGTGCCGCTGCTGGCCCGCGTCTATCCCAACGGCAGCGCCGACGTGAACCAGTTCCAGTCCGCAGGCGGCCCGGGCTACGTCATCGGCCAGCTGCTCAAGGCCGGGCTCATGCATGGCGACGTGCTGACCGTGCGCGAGCAGGGCCTGCAGGAATTCGCCTGCATCCCCGCCGTGCAGGCCGGCCAGCTGGCATGGCATGAGGTCGGCACCTCGGGCGACTTGTCCGTGCTGCGCCCCGCCGACCAGCCTTTCAGCGCCACGGGCGGGCTCAAGCTGCTGTCCGGCAACCTGGGGCGCAGCGTGATCAAGGTCAGCGCCGTACCCGAGGACCGCCACATCATCGAGGCGCCCGCGCGCGTGTTCGATTCGCAGGAAGCGCTGCAGCAGGCCTTCAAGGCCGGCGAACTGGACCGCGACGTGGTCTGCGTCGTGCGCTGGCAAGGTCCGCGCGCCAACGGCATGCCCGAGTTGCACAAGCTCACGCCGCCGCTGGCCGTGCTGCAGGGCAAGGGCTACAAGGTGGCCCTGGTGACCGATGGCCGCATGAGCGGCGCCTCAGGCAAGGTGCCCGCCGCCATCCACGTCTCGCCCGAGGCCTGCGTGGGCGGGCCGCTGGCGCGCCTGCGCGACGGCGATAGCGTGCGCCTGGACGCCGTGGCCGGCACGCTGGCCGTACTGGTCAGCCAAGACGAATGGCTGCAACGCCCCGTGGCCACCATGCCCCAGGCGCTGCGCCACGCCAATGGCCGAGGTTTCGGCCGCGAACTGTTCGCCGGATTCCGGCGCCACGCGCTCAGCGCAGAAGAGGGAGCCTGCACATGGATCAACAACGACTGACCGCCCTCGAGATCATGCAGGACGCGCCGGTCATCCCGGTCATCGTCCTGAACAACGTCGCGCATGCCGTGCCCATGGCCCAGGCCCTGGTCGCGGGCGGGGTGCGTGTGCTGGAAGTTACATTGCGCACGCCCCAGGGGCTGGCCAGCATCGAGGCCATCGCGCGCGCCGTGCCCGAAGCCATTGTCGGCGCCGGCACCGTGCGCAGCGCCGGCGATGCGCAGGCCTGTGCGAATGCGGGTGCGCGTTTTGCGGTGAGTCCGGGCTACACCAGTGCGCTGGGCCGAGCCTGCCAGGACCTGCAATTGCCGCTGCTGCCCGGCGTGGCCACCAGCGGCGAGATCATGGCCGCCCAGGCCGACGGCTTCAACGAGCTGAAATTCTTCCCCGCCGTGCAGGCCGGTGGCTCGGCCATGCTCAAAGCTTGGCAGGGGCCGTTTGGCGATGTGCGTTTTTGCCCCACGGGCGGGATTTCTCCCGGCAACGCAGCCGAGTTCCTGGTGTTGAAGAACGTGGTCTGCGTCGGTGGCTCCTGGCTGGTGCCGGTGGAGGCGATGGAACAGGGCGACTGGAGCCGCATCACCGCGCTGGCCCGCGAGGCAGAAGCTTTGCGGGCGCTGTGAGTTGTTGCGAGGCCCGATAGGGGCGCTCTTGCATAAATCAGTTCTAGGCAAGAGCTCCCAACCCCAGGCGTGGCTATGCGTGTGGGCCACCGGCCGCGTGCAGCCCGATCCGGGTGCCCGCCGCCAGGGCCTGAGGCGGCCTGGACGCCCCAGCAGGGCTGCCGGCGCACAAGCTTATGCACATAAGAAAACAACCAATCATTCGTTGGGTTTGGCGGCATGGGCGCAGACAATCGGCGGCCTCAAAGGAGGGCCAGCCATGGCACAGACAGAACCGCGCATCGTCATCGTTCCAGGGTGGCGCAATTCCGGCCCCGATCACTGGCAGAGCCTGTGGGCCCACAGCCTGCCGCAGGCCGAGCGGGTCGAGCAGGACGACTGGCTCACCCCCAAGCGTGCCGACTGGGTCCAGGCGCTGGAGGCGCTGATCCTGTCGCGGCCTGAGCCGGTCATTATCGTGGCCCACAGCCTGGGCTGCATCACCACCAGCCACGTCGGCCCGGAGGCGGCCGCGCGCATCCAAAGTGCCTTGCTGGTGGCGCCGGCCGATCCCGAGCGCCGGGCCCACCTGGCGGACTTTGCCCCCGTGCCCTACCAAGCGCTGCCGTACCGCAGCATCCTGGTGGCCAGCAGCAACGATCCCTATTGCCCCGTGCGCCTGGCCGGTGCCTATGCCCGCGCCTGGGGCAGCGAGTTCGTGCGCCTGCAGAACGCCGGTCACATCAACACCGAGTCCGGGCACGGCGAATGGCCGCTGGGCCGGGCGCTGCTGCAATCCCTGGTGCAGGACATGGCCTGGGGGGCCCAGCCGCGCACGGTCGCGGCCTGAATTTGCATCAAATCGTGGTCTTTCGATTGCTGGGTATGCGTAGATAGCTCACTTTTTCTTTATTCTTATTTTGGATTAATTTAAAAAAATATATTCTTTTGAGTTTTAAAGATTGTTCTTCACAATCCGCTGCATCTCTTGCAACAGACTCCGCGTGAGTAAGGCGACCGCACCATGACCTCTTTGAAGCTCAAGACTTTCCTGGCAACGATTGCGCTGGCCGCCACCGGCATGGCCTCCGCGCAGAGCCAGTTGCTCAACGTCTCCTACGACGTGGCCCGCGAGTTCTACAAGGACTACAACCAGGCCTTCATTGCGCACTACAAGAAGACCACCGGCCAGGATGTGAAGATCGACCAGGCGCACGGCGGCTCCAGCGCCCAGGCGCGTGCGGTGAACGACGGCCTGCCCGCCGATGTGGTGACCTTCAACACCACCACCGACATCGAGTTCCTGGCCAACAACGGCGTGGTGGCCAAGAACTGGGCCAAGCAGTTCCCGCACGACGCGTCGCCCACCACCTCGACCATGCTGTTCCTGGTGCGCAACGGCAACCCCAAGAACATCAAGGACTGGAAGGACCTGATCCGCCCCGACGTGAAAGTGGTGGTGGTCAACCCCAAGACCGGCGGCAACGGCCGCTACGCCTACCTGGCGGCCTGGGGCTCGGTGCGTGAAGCCGGCGGGACCGACGCCCAGGCCCAGGAATTCGTCAAGCAGCTGTACAAGAACGTGCCCGTGCTGGGCAAGGGCGGGCGCGATGCCACGGCCATCTTCCTGCAGCGCAACATTGGCGACGTGCTGATCACCTTCGAATCCGAGGTGATCTCCGTGGACCGCGAGTTTGGCAAGGGCAAGGTGCAGGCGGTCTACCCCTCCAGCTCCATCGTCGCCGAGAACCCCATCGCCATCGTGCAGCGCACGGCCGAGAAGAAGGGCAGCAGCGCGCTGGCCAAGGCCTACCTGGACTATCTGTACTCGGACGAAGCCCAGGAAATCGCCGCCAACCACGCCCTGCGCCCCCGTTCGGAAGCCGTGCTGAAAAAGCATGCCGACGTGTTCAAGCCCCTGAAGCAGTTCACCGTGGCCAAGTACTTCGGCTCGCTGGGCGAAGCGCAGAAGGTGCACTTCAACGACGGTGGCAAGTTCGACGAGATCTACACCCCCGGCAAGTAAGTCCGGGCTGTGCACGGGGCGCTGGCGACAGCGTCCCTTTTCATAACAACAACGATTTCTGGCCGACTGGGAAAAACCAACAATGTCCGTCGCATCCCCTGCCAGCCCCACGCCCAGCGCCACAGTCTCCGGTCAGCCCTCAGGGCCACGCCGGGGCCGTGGCGCGGGCCGCGTCCTACCCGGTTTCGGGTTGACGCTGGGCTACACCCTGTTTTATCTGAGCGTGATCGTGCTGGTCCCCTTGTCGGCCTTGCTGCTCAGAACCTTTGACCTGTCCTGGGCCCAGTTCTGGGAGGCCGTGGCCGCACCGCGGGTGGTCGCCTCCTACAAGCTGACCTTTGGCGCCTCCTTCGCCGCTGCGCTGGTGAACCTGGTGTTCGGCCTGCTGATCGCCTGGGTGCTGGTGCGCTATCAGTTCCCCGGCAAGAAAATCGTCGATGCCCTGGTCGATCTGCCGTTTGCCCTGCCCACGGCCGTGGCCGGTATCTCGCTGACGGCCTTGCTGGCCGGCAACGGCTGGGTGGGCCAGTACCTGGAGCCGCTGGGCGTCCAGCTGGCCTTCAACCCCAACGGCATCGTCATCGCCTTGATCTTCATCGGACTGCCGTTCGTGGTGCGCACCGTCCAGCCCGTGCTGGAAGACACCGAGAAAGAGCTGGAAGAGGCCGCCACCAGCCTGGGCGCCACCCGCTGGCAGATCTTCTACAAGGTGATCCTGCCTGCCATCACCCCGGCCTTGCTGACTGGTTTTGCCATGGCCTTTGCGCGCGCGGTGGGCGAGTACGGCTCGGTCATCTTCATCGCCGGCAACATGCCCATGATTTCTGAAATTACACCGCTGATCATCATCGGCAAGCTGGAACAGTATGACTACGCCGGCGCTACGGCCGTGGCGGTGGTGATGCTGGTGATCTCCTTTGTGCTGCTGCTGGTCATCAACGCCTTGCAGGCGTGGCAGCGCCGCCATGCAGGAGCCCCCGCATGAACGAACAACACTATTTCCTGTTGAAGCTGCTGCTGGCCGTGCTGGTGCTGGCCGTGGTGGCCTACCACCTGACGGCCCCGCGCAAGGGCAGCAAGCCCGAAAAGCTGTCCACCACCGAGCCGCGCTGGCTGCGCTGGGTACTGACCGGGGTGGCGCTGTCCTTCATCGCCCTGTTCCTGGTGCTGCCGCTGGCGGCCGTGTTCACCGAGGCGCTGCGCAAGGGCTTCGGGGCCTACCTGGAGGGCTTGAACGAACCCGACGCCTGGGCCGCCATCAAGCTGACGCTGATCACCGCGGTGATTGCCGTGCCGCTGAACCTGGTGTTCGGCGTGGCGGCCGCCTGGTGCATCGCCAAGTACAACTTCCGTGGCAAGGCCTTCCTGATCACGCTGATCGACCTGCCGTTCTCCATCTCGCCCGTGGTGGCGGGCCTGATGTATGTGCTGGTGTTCGGCGCCCATGGCTGGTTCGGCCCCTGGCTGGCGGCGCATGACATCAAGATCATCTTCGCCGTGCCCGGCATCGTGCTGGCCACCGTGTTCGTAACCTTCCCCTTCATCGCCCGTGAGCTGATCCCGCTGATGCAGGCCCAGGGCAATGACGAGGAGCAGGCGGCCATCGTGCTGGGGGCCAGCGGCTGGCAGACCTTCTGGAAGGTGACGCTGCCCAACATCAAGTGGGGCCTGCTGTACGGCGTGATCCTGTGTAACGCCCGTGCCATGGGCGAGTTCGGCGCGGTGTCGGTGGTCTCGGGCCACATCCGCGGCCAGACCAATACCATCCCGTTGCACGTGGAGATCCTCTACAACGAATACCAATCCGTGGCGGCGTTTGCGGCGGCCTCCCTGTTGGCCCTGCTGGCGCTGGTGACCCTGGTCATCAAGACCATGGCCGAATGGAAGCATGAACAACAGCTCAAGGACGCGGCCAGCCTGCCGCCCGAGCAACCCACGCCACGCACCGCCGCCTGAAGCGCGGCGCGCATGAAAGATCAAGACCATGAGCATTGAAATCCGCAATGTCAGCAAGCAGTTCGGCGACTTCCAGGCCCTGCGCGATGTGAGCCTGGACATCCAGTCCGGGGAACTGATTGCCTTGCTGGGCCCCTCGGGCTGCGGCAAGACCACGCTGCTGCGCATCATCGCCGGGCTGGAAACGCCCGACGTGGGCAGCATCCACTTCAGCGGCGAAGACACCACCGATGTGCACGTGCGCGAGCGCAACGTGGGCTTCGTGTTCCAGCACTACGCGTTGTTCCGCCACATGACCGTGTTCGAGAACGTGGCCTTCGGCCTGCGCGTCAAGCCCCGCCGCGAGCGCCCCAGCGAAGCCCAGATCAAGGAGAAGGTGATGAGCCTGCTCAAGCTGGTGCAGCTGGACTGGATCGCCGACCGCTTCCCCTCGCAGCTGTCGGGGGGCCAGCGCCAGCGTATTGCCCTGGCGCGCGCCCTGGCGGTGGAGCCCAAGGTGCTGCTGCTGGACGAGCCCTTCGGTGCGCTGGATGCCAAGGTGCGCAAGGAACTGCGCCGCTGGCTGCGCCACCTGCACGATGAGCTGCATGTCACCTCCATCTTCGTGACGCACGACCAGGAAGAGGCGCTGGAAGTGGCCGACCGCGTGGTGGTCATCAACCAGGGCAAGATCGAGCAGGAAGGCACGCCGCAGGAAGTCTGGAACAACCCGGCCAGCCCGTTTGTCTACGGCTTCCTGGGCGATGTGAACCTGTTCAAGGGCCGCGCCCAGGACGGCCACGTCGTGCTGGACGATGGCACGCAACTGGCCAGCAGCGATGCCGCCGGTGCCGTGGATCGCAACGCCTTCGCCTATGTGCGCCCGCACGAGCTGGAGGTAGAGCGCTATTCCCCCGGCCAGAACACCGACGGCAACGGCCGCCAGACCGGCATGGTGGTGCAGCTCAGCCGCGCCATCGTGGTGGGTCCGATCGCGCGCCTGGAACTTATTCCCGCGGACGACACCCAATCCGCAGACAATGCGGGTTCCGAGCGTTTGATCGAGGCGCAAATCCCTGCCCAGCAGTTCCACGAGATGGCACTGCGCGAGGGGGAGACCTTGGTGGTCACACCACGGCGCGCCAAGGTATTCTTGGACGAAGCAGCCGGTATCTGAGTCCGCCACCTGCATGGGGCAGGGGGCACTGGTGCCGTCCCCTGAAATGAGAACAACATGCTGGTTTTGAACTGGATCACCTCCACCCCGCGCCGCACGCTGGCGCTGATTGCCGCCGCCTGCGTGGCATTGCTGGCCTTTGGCATGTACCTGCAGCATGTGCAGGGCTTGGAGCCTTGCCCCATGTGCATCGTGCAGCGCTATGCCCTGGTGCTGGTGGCCCTGTGCACCGGCCTGGCCAGCTTGGGCCGGCGCAGTGCCTGGTGGAAGACCTGGAGCCTGCTGGCCACGGTGGCCGCCGGCCTGGGCGCCTTCGTGGCCGCCCGCCAGAGCTGGCTGCAGTGGAACCCGCCCGAGTTCGCCAGCTGCGGCCGGGACCTCTACGGCATGATCGAGAACTACCCCATTAGCCGCGCCATTCCCATGATCTTCCGCGGTTCGGGCGACTGCACGGCCGTGGACTGGACCTTCCTGGGCGGCACCATCGCCAACTGGTCCTTCCTGTGGTTTGTCGGCTTTGCGCTGGTGCTGTTGGCGCTGCTGTGCAAGGGCGCCCAGCGCCGCTGAGAACCTGCTTCCCCCTGAGGATTACAGCCCCGCATGCCTGGCATGCCGGGGCTTTGTTTTGGGCCGACAATCACGGCTTTTGCGCACTATCGATCCGGCATGCCCCAGTACATCCTCTTCCACAAGCCGTATGGCGTCCTGTCCCAGTTCACCCCCGAGGATGGGGCGCGGTCGCTGGCGGAGTTCGACCTGCCGCCCGGGGTGTACCCGGCCGGGCGGCTGGACAAGGATTCCGAGGGCCTGCTGCTGCTGACCGACGACGGCCCGCTGATCGAGCAGTTGCTCCACCCGCGCTACCAGAAGCCCAAGACCTATTGGGTGCTGGTCGAACGCGTGCCCGATGAGGCCGCCTTGCAGCGCCTGCGCGACGGCCTGCGCATCGAGGACTACACCACCTTGCCGTGCCAGGCCCAACTGCTGCAGCCCCAGCCGCAGGTGGCGCCGCGCGATCCGCCGGTGCGGGTGCGCAAGAGCGTGCAGGATGTGTGGCTGGAGATCACCGTGGTCGAGGGCAAGAACCGCCAGGTGCGCAAGATGACGGCGGCCATCGGCCACCCCACCTTGCGCCTGATCCGGCGCAGCATTGCCAACCTGCAGCTGGAGGCGCTGGCCCCGGGCCAGTGGCGCGCGATTGCGCGTGAAGACATCCAGTGGGGCGACATGGCTGCGGCGGGCAGCCAGGCGTCGGCGGGTACGACAGCGCGGCGCCCACCGGGCCGTCCGGCGGTCTCGGCGCGCCGGCCCGGCGCCTGGTTCCACAAAGGCCGCTGAGCGGGCCTGGCGCCTTGGGCTGCGATGGCCAGCCCGTGCCCAGAAGCCGGCTGGCGATGGCAGGGGAGGCCCGCGGCGGGCGTCGGCGTTGCGCCGTTCCGTCCACGGCCGGTGAGGGCCATGGCCGCATGGCGGGCTGCCCCACCCCTCGGTCGGGGTGCCGCGCAAGCCTGTGATGCAGCATTGAAAAGAGGAGCTGCTGCCCCTTGCTGCTTATGCGCTACAGGCCAAAAATGCTTGCAATGGCCTGCGCACCGGCTCAGGCCGATTCGATGCTGTCGGTGCTGAAGGTCGGGCCCCGTGTGCCGGGGACCCAGCCGGGGTAGGTTTCCATGATTTCGGCAAACAGCGCCGAATCGATCCAGCGCTGCAGCCAGTCCTGCAGGTGGGGCCAGGGCTGCTCGGCCCACTGGGCTTCATCGATGCGCGCAAACTGGCGCACGAAGGGACGCAGCGCCATGTCGGCCAGGCTGGGGTTCAGGCCGAACAGGTAGCCGCTGTCGGCCAGTTGCTCGTCCAGGGCGGCCAGCCAGGTGATGGCATCGGTCTGGGCCTGGTTGACCTCTTCGGCCGTGTAGCGCTCGGGGTATTTGCAGCGGTCCAGTGCCTGCTTGAAGAAGCCGTCGTTGCGGCCGATCAGCGCCAGCATGTCGCCCAGCGTGCCCTGGGTGGGGGCCAGCCAGCCGTCCGGGTCGTTGGTGCGCAGGGCGTGCAGCATGATGTCCAGGCTTTGCTCGATCACGCGGCCGTCCTGCAGCACCAGCACCGGCACCGTGCCCTTGGGCGAGGCCTGCAGCAGCTCCTGCGGCTTGGCGCGCAGGTTGATTTCGCGCAGCTCGCAGGCCTGTCCGGCATGGGCCAGTGCCAGACGCGCACGCATGGCGTAGGGGCAACGGCGGAAGGAATAGAGCACGGGCAGGGCAGGCGAAAGGGTCATGGGAGCGATGGTGCTGGTGAAAACGCAGCAGGTTGGAAAGACAAGCTGCGTACTTTAAGTCCTCAGGACAAAGCCTGTATCGCGGCGGAGTAAGCCAGCCGTGCCCTGCCTGGGGTAAGCTCGCCCACCTTGGATGGTGTAAGCGAATGAAACACAACAAAAAAAATATAGCGCCGGCGCTCATCGCCTGGCTGCTGCTGTTGAGCCCCTGCCTGTTGGAGGGCGTGCATGCGAAATCCCTGGGTCTGTGGCTTCTCGCCGCGGTGCTGTGGGCACCGTTGCTGCTGCTGCGGCCCGTGCGCTGGCTGGTGGTGCCCGCTGTGTGGCTGCTGGGGCTGGTGAATGTGGTGCACGTGGGCTTCTTTGGCTATCTGGCCGATCAGTTCTTCCTGGCCACGGCGCTGCGCACCACGTCCAGCGAAACCTGGGAGTTCGTGCACACCCTGCCCACGCTGACCGTGGTGATGGCCTTGCTGTGGTTGCTGGGCTCCGGCTGGCTGGGCTGGACGCTGCTGCGCTGGCCTGCCCAGTCGCTGCGCCGCAGCCCGCTGCTGCGTGTCGCCTGCATCGCCAGCGCGCTGGTGTGGGGTGGTTTCGCGCTGTATGGCGCCAAGAAGGGCTACGACGGCTGGGGCTACCTGAACAAGCTCGACCGGGTGTACCCGTTGCACATCGTCAAGGCCTACCTGTTGCACCGGCAAATCAATGCGGCCTTGTTCTACAGCCCGCAGCTGCCGGTGCCGCTGTCGCAGCCGGCCCCGGTGCAGACACTGGTGGTGGTGATCGGCGAAAGCGCCTCGGCCCAGCGCTGGTCGCTGCTGGGCTATGGCGGCGGCGACACCAACGCGCCCCTGCGCGACATCCCCGGGATCGAGGCCATCCGCGTGATGGCCCAGGGCTCGAACACGGCGGCCGCCTTGCCCTTCATGCTGACGGGCCTGTCGGCCAACGACAGCGTGCAGCAGCAGGCCCCCTCGTTCCTGGATGTGGCGCACCAGGCGGGGTTCAAGACTTTTGTGCTGACCAATTCGCGCTTCTTCGACAGCCAGGAAGACTTCTTTGTGCAGACCCTGCGGCGCTCGGCCGATGTCTACACCAAGGTGGGTGATGGCGGGGACGATGATGCGCTGACGGAGCCTTTGCGCCGTGCCCTGCAGGACCCCGCCACGCACAAGCTGGTCGTACTGCACACCTTCGGCAGCCACCCGGACGTCAAGCACCGCTACCCTGCAGATTACGCCGCGCTGGAAGATGCCTATGACAACTCCCTGCACTACAGCAGCGCCTTGCTCGCCAAGTGGACGCAGCTGCTCGACCAGTCCTCCCGCCCGGGCAGTCCCTCCCTGCTGGTCTACAGCAGCGACCACGGGCTGGTGCTGCCACCGTGCAGCGAGGGCTATCGCACGGGCTTGAGCCGCAGCACGCTGGAGGTGCCGCTGCTGGTCTGGCGCAACCCGGCGCTGGCAGCGACGGCCGAGGCGGCCGGCATGCCCCGCTTCAGCGCGCAAGAGCGCCAGACGCCCCTGCATGGCAATTCCATGGTGGCCCAGCTGGTGCGCTGGGGCGTGGGCGATGGGGCAGTACCACTGCAGCACGCACCGCAGGCGCTCCAGTTCCAGGGGCGTGACTGGCAGGCGATTGCCACAGCGGACCGCTGCTCGCTGGAGTGAGCGTCATCCGTCCATAAAAAAAGGAGGCCGAGGCCTCCTTTTTTTCATAGCTGCTTGCGCAGGCTGGATCAGCCGCAAGCGCCGATATAGCCACAGGCGGTGCAGAACGAGCAGCCATCCTTCTTGATCACGGCGTGGGCGCCGCAGTCGGGGCACTTCTTGCCGCTCATGGTCTGCGTGGCATCGGCCACAGGCGCTGGTGCAGGGGCCGCGCTGGTGCTGGGGGCGGGCTGGGCCTCACCGCGGTTGGCGATGATGGCCTGCACGGCGTAGGCCAGCAGGGCCACTTCGCTGTCGTGCCACAGTGGCACGCGGCTGCCGTCGGCCTTGTCCATCCAGCCGTAGCGGATGGGGCCACGGTCCCAGGCCACCTTGCGCAGGTCGTCCAGGGCCTTGTCCAGGAAGCCGCCGCGCGCGGCCAGCGACAGCGAGCGCATGGTGGCGGTGATCCACTGCTGGCTCTCACCGGTCTGGCCCACGGGCATGAAGAACTCGATGGGGCGCTCCACGCCGTCCACCAGCATGAAGCTGACCACCAGGTACAGGCGGCGCGCGCCGTCGTGCGTGAAGTACTCGATCTTGTCGACCACGGCGTTCAGCGGGCCTTCGGGGCGGCGTTCCACCACGGCGGCGATGTTGCTGCTGTGGGTGCTGGCCACGGGCTTGGGCGCTTCGGCGGGCTTGGGCGGCTCCACGGACAGCACGGCACCCAGCGTGTCGTTGGGGCGGTAGGTGGCGCAGCCCTTGAGGCCGGCCTTCCAGCTTTCCATGTAGAGGTTCTTGAAGTCCTCGAACGGATAGTCGGCGGGGATGTTCACCGTCTTGGAGATGGCGGTGTCGATGTAGGGCTGGACCACGCGCATCATCGCCACGTGCTCGGCGGCGGTCATTTCCAGCGCGCTGACGAAGGCTTCGGGCAGCGGCGCATCGGCGCCGTGCATTGCCTTGAACACGCGGTAGGCGTGGTCTTCCACGGTGTAGTGGCTGTTGCCGCCATCGGCCGTGCGCTTCTTGCGGTTGTAGGTCCACGAGAAGGGCGGCTCGATGCCGTTGGAGGCGTTGTCGGCAAAGGCCAGCGACACGGTGCCGGTGGGCGCGATCGACAGCAGGTGGCTGTTGCGGATGCCGTGGGCACGGATTTCGGCGCGGATGGCTTCGGGCAGGCGCTGGGTGAAGCCGCTGGCCAGGTACTTGTCTGCGTCGAACAGCGGGAAGGCCCCCTTTTCCTTGGCCAGTTCGACCGAGGCCAGGTAGGCGGCGTCGCGCATGTGGCGGGCGATGGTTTCGCCCTGCTGCACACCGGCGTCGCTGTTGTACTTCAGGCCCAGCATGATCAGGGCATCGCCCAGACCGGTGAAGCCCACGCCGATGCGGCGCTTTTGCTGCGATTCCTTGTGCTGCTCGGGCAGGGGCCAGACGGTGGCGTCCAGCACGTTGTCCAGCATGCGCACCTGGATGGCGACGGCGGCGCGGAAGGCGTCCACATCGAAACGGGCTTCGGGCGTGAAGGCATCACGCACGAACTTGGTCAGGATGATGGGGCCCAGGTCGCAGCAGCCGTAGGGGGGCAGGGGTTGCTCGCCACAGGGGTTGGTGGCGGCAATCGTCTCTGCGTAGTACAGGTTGTTGTCGTTGTTGATGTTGTCGATGAACAGGATGCCCGGCTCAGCGAAGTCGTAGGCCGACTTCATGATGCTGTCCCACAGCTCGCGCGCCTGCGCGGTGCGGTAGACCCACTTGCCATCGTCGCGCTGGTAGGCACCGGCGTCGATCTGGATGTCCGAGGGGGTGGCCACGTGCACCAGTTCCCAAGGGGCATCGTTTTCCACGGCCTGCATGAAGTCGCTGGTCACACCGACCGAGACGTTGAAGTTGTTCCAGCGGCCCTTTTGGCGCTTGGCAGTGATGAAGTCCAGCACATCGGGGTGGTCGATGCGCATCACGCCCATCTGTGCACCGCGGCGCGCACCGGCGGATTCCACGGTGGTGCACGAAGCGTCAAACACGTCGATGAAGGAGCAGGGGCCCGACGCGTAGGAGTTCGTGCCCTTGACCCGCGCACCCTTGGGACGCAGGTTGGAGAAGTCATAGCCCACGCCACCGCCACGGCGCATGGTTTCCGCGGCCTGCGACAGCGCGGTGTAGATGCCGGGGTTGCCGTTTTCGTCAAAGCCGTTGGTGGCGTCGGCCACGGGCTGCACGAAGCAGTTGATCAGCGTGGCCTTGGTGTCCAGGCCGGCGGCGGCCATGATGCGGCCGGCGCCGATGGCACCGGCTTGCATGTTTTTGAAGAACTTCTCCGCCCACTCGGCGCGCAGCTCCGGCTTTTCTTGGTCTGCCAGAGCCTGGGAGACACGACGGAACAGGTCTTCGGCGGTGTGTTCGCCGGCAGCCAGGTATTTCTCGGCCAAGACGTCTTGGCTGATTGGTTGGGTGTTCAAAGAAGTCATTTCGTCTTTGCAGTAAGAAGAATGTCGAGACAGTCCTTGCACAAGCAAAAGCCATGCACAGGGAACGAAAAAAAAGAGGCCGGGCGTACTTGGCACGCCCGGCCAGGGGATCGGAGTCGGGCCTGGTGGGCCCGGTTGGCGCCAGGGCCAACAAAGGGGGAATTGGAACCCAAAATCCGAGCCTCCGGCATGCGGGCGCTGCAATAGTGGGGCCCTGGTCGGGGGCTATCGCAGCGGTTTTTGCACCGAGCACGGCGCGTATTCTAGTCAGGTTTGGAGTATGAAATTAATAGCAAAAAATCATGTATTCATGAGAATTTTGCTGCTATTTGTTGGCAAGTGCTGTTTAAAATTTTTTACCGTTGATCGGTAAACGTCGGTTATAGCTTCTTGACCAGCACCTGGCTCTTGCGGTCCCAGTTGTACTTGGCCTTGCGCGCTTCGGGCAGCCAGTCCGGGCTGACCGGCTGGAAGCCCCGCTTGATGAACCAGTGCATGGTGCGCGTGGTCAGCACGAACAGGGTGTCGCAGCCCATGATGCGGGCACGCTGCTCGATGCGTTTGAGCAGCTTTTCGCCATCGCCCGTGCCCTGGGCCTTGGGCGAGACAGTCACGGCGGCCATCTCGGCGGTCTTGGCTTCGAGGTAGGGGTGCAGGGCTGCGCAGCCGAAGATCACGCCGTCGTGCTCGATCACGGTGTAGCTGGCGATGTCGCGCTCGATCTCGGTGCGGTCGCGCTTGACCAGGGTGCCGTCGTTCTCGAAGGGCTCGATCAGCTGGATGATGCCGCCCACGTCGTCGATGGAGGCCTCGCGCAGCTCCTCCAGCTTCTCGTCGATGACCATGGTGCCGATGCCGTCGTGCACATAGATTTCCAGCAGCAGCGCGCCATCCACCGCAAACGGCAGGATGTGGCTGCGCTCCACGCCCTGTTCGCAGGCGCGCACGCAGTGCTGCAGGTAAAAGCCCGTGTCCGTGGGCACCTGCGGCGCGGGCAGCTTGGCCAGCAGCTGGCGCGCGGCGGCCAGGGGCAGCTCGGTGTCGATGGGGTTGTCATCGCCCTCGGGCGCCATCGGGTCGGTGCGCACGCCGGGCACTTCGGTCAGGAACAGCAGCTTGTCGGCCTTCATCTCGCTGGCCACGCGGGTGGCCACCTCTTCCATGCTGAGGTTGAAGGCCTCGCCCGTGGGGGAGAAGCCGAAGGGCGACAGCAGCACCATGGCCTCCGAGTCCAGGGCGCGGCGGATGCCTTCCACGTCCACCTTGCGCACCAGGCCGGAGTGCATGAAATCCACGCCATTGACGATGCCCACGGGGCGGGCGGTCAGGAAGTTGCCCGACATGACGCGCACGCGGGCGCCGGCCATGGGGGTGTTGGGCAGGCCCTGGCTGAAGGCGGCCTCGATCTCGTAGCGCAGCTGGCCGGCGGCTTCCTGGGCGCAGTCCAGGGCCACGCTGTCGGTCACACGGGTGCCGTTGTAGTACTGCGGCTCCTGGCCCTTGAGGCGCAACTGCTCGTTCACCTGGGGACGAAAGCCGTGCACCAGCACCAGCTTGACGCCCATGGCCTGGATCAGCGCCAGGTCCTGCACGATGCCTTGCAGCTTGCCGGCGGCAATCGCCTCGCCCGTGATGCCCACCACAAAGGTTTGGTGTCGGAACTTGTGGATGTACGGGGCCACAGACCGGAACCAGGGAACAAAGGTGAAGTTGAAGACAGTGGACATGGGCGGCGGGAAAGCAGGCATCAGAAGGGAAAAAAGGCTTGTCATTCCGTGGGGAATGCAAGCCAGTGCGAAGTGTAGCCGCGTGGATCAGGGTGCAGCGCTTTTTTGCGAGCGTGGGAGGATCGTGGATGGCGAAGCGTGCCGGCGTGCCGCGCCGCTGTGTTCAGGATGCTCGCAGGAACCACAGGGCCACCGAGGTGGCAAAGCCTGCCAGGCCTGCGAGCAGCAGCAGGGGGCTGCCGTAATACACCACCGCCTGGAGCAGGGGGTGCAGGGCGTCGAACTCGGTCATTGCGGCCTCCTTGCAGAAAGCTGGAATCACTTCATCTTCCACCGCCGGGGCCGCAGCGCGCGGCGCCCGGTCTGAATCCATGGTTCCACGAAGCGCGTGCCGGGGGAAGGAGGGCAGGCTAAAACCCTGGTGTTGTCAGGGTGTCTTGCCGATTCTCAAAAAAGAGAGCTTGATGCGCTGAATTCATATTGGTTTGGCAAACAATTCGTTGTCAAAGCCTTGATTTCTATGCGCTGAGCGCTTTGATCGCCATAGTGCTGTGCCGGGCTGGGCCGGCTGATGGTGCAGCGGTCTGCTGCGGTAACTGGCTTGACGGCGCTCAAGCCGGGCCCATGGGTGCGAGAATTCCGCCCAGCGGTCTGTCGTACCGCCCTTGTACCGAGGGTGCCCAGCGTGCTGGAGCACCGATTAAACCGCCGAGCAATTCCGTCCGGCGGTGGCTTTTGAAACGGAAACCACATGTCCATCTCTTCCCCACGCCGCTTGGTGATCAAGCAGGCGCTGCTTGCCGTGGCCGCCACTTCCGCGCTGGCCTCCTTCTCCACCTCCGCCGCCGAACAGGTGCTGCGCGTGTCGGCCATCCCCGATGAGGCCCCCACCGAACTGCAGCGCAAGTTCAAGCCCCTGGGCGAGTACCTGTCGCAGGAAACCGGCATGAAGGTCGTGTTCACCCCCGTGAGCGACTACGCCGCCGTGGTGGAATCGCTGGCCACCGGCAAGCTGGACATGGCCTGGTTGGGCGGTTTCACCTACGTGCAGGCCAAGATCCGCACCAAGGGCACGGCCAACCCCATCGTGCAGCGCGCCGAGGATGCGGTGTTCACCTCGCGCTTCATTACGGCCGATCCGTCGATCAAGACCCTGGAAGACCTGAAGGGCAAGACCTTTGCCTTTGGCGCACCTTCGTCCACCTCGGGCAGCCTGATGCCCCGCTACTTCATCCAGAAGGCCGGTATCAACCCCGAGAAGGATTTCAAGAACGTGGCCTACTCCGGTGCGCACGATGCCACCGTGGCCTTCGTGGCCGCCGGCAAGGCCGACGCGGGCGTGCTGAACACCTCGGTGTGGGACAAGCTGGTCGAGACCAAGAAGGTCGACCCTGCCAAGGTGCGCGTGTTCCACACCACACCCGAGTACTTTGACTACAACTGGACCGTGCGCGGCGACCTGGACCCCGCCATCACCAAGAAGCTGACCGAGGCCTTCCTGAAGCTGGACCCCGCCAAGCCCGAGCACAAGGCCATCATGGACCTGCAGCGCGCCTCCAAGTTCATCCCCTCCAAGCCCGAGAACTACGTGGGCATCGAAGAGGCCGCCAAGGCCGCAGGCCTGCTGAAGTAAGCCAGTGGCCGCAGCGCCGCCGCGTGGCCTGCCCGGTGCAGGCACGCGGTGGCGTGCTGCGCATATTCAGCAAAATTGGCTGGCAGCGCTCATCCATGTTGCGCTGACAGCTACAGTTTGCAGAGCATCTGTATGAGTTTTTCATTGCACGGCCTGGGCTTGACCCATGCCAACGGCCATGTCGCCCTGGCGGACATCGACCTGCAGGCGCAGCAGGGCGAAAGCATCGCCCTGATTGGCCCCTCCGGCGCGGGCAAGACCAGCCTGCTGAACACCATCGGCACAGCGCTGCAGCCCACGGCGGGGCAGCTGACCGTGCTGCAGCAGCCGGCCTGGGCGTCCGCCGCCGCGCTGCGCGCCTTGCGCGCGCGCATTGGCACCGTGCACCAGTCCGCCCCGATTCCGCCGCGCCAGCGCGTGGTGACCGCCGTGCTGGCGGGCAAGCTGGGCCAGTGGCCGGCGTGGAAGTCGCTGGCCTCGTTGCTCTACCCCCAGGACCTGCCCGGCGCGCGCCAGGCGCTGGAGCGCGTGCACCTGGCCGACAAATTGTTCGTGCGCTGCGACCAGCTGTCCGGCGGGCAGCTGCAGCGTGTCGGCATCGCCCGCGTGCTGTACCAGGAGGCGCAACTGATTCTGGCGGACGAGCCGGTGTCGGCCCTGGACCCCACGCTGGCCCTGGACACCGTGCAGCTGCTGGTGCAGGAAGCCAAGGCCCGCAACGCCACCCTGGTGGCCAGCCTGCACGCGGTGGAGCTGGCGCAGCAGTGCTTCGAGCGCCTGGTGGGCATCCTCGGTGGGCGCATCGTGTTTGATCTGCCGGCCCGCCAGGTCACGCCGGCCCAGTTACAGGCCTTGTACGCCGCCGAGGGCCTGCAGGCGCCGCAGTCACCGGACCTGCCGCACACCGCGGCCGCCAGCACGCTGGCGGCGGTGCGCAGGGGCTGCTGATGCCGGCGCTGCAACGGCCTTTGTCCGACCCGGCGGCGCGGCCCCGCCTGTGGGGCCTGCTGGTGGCCCTGGCCGTGCTGTGGCCCCTGTGGCAGGGCGCCGGCGTGCAGCCGGGGGCCTTGTTCGACCCCAACAACCTGCACGTCATCGGCGGCTTTCTGGCCGGCTTCTTGCCGCCGGACACCAGCGCCGAGTTTGGCGGCTATCTGTGGCAAGCCACGCTGGAGACACTGGCGATCGCCACCATCGGTCTGCTGCTGGCCTTTGTGCTGGCCGTGCCGCTGTCGTACTGGGCCACCAGTGCCGTCCGTGAAAAGGCCACGCAGAACCCGGTGGCGCGCGCCATCCTGACCATCCTGCGCGGCATTCCCGAGCTGGTGTGGGCGCTGGTCTTCGTGCGCGTGTTCGGCCTGGGGCCGACCGCCGGGGTGTTGGCCCTGGGGCTGACCTATGGCGGCATGCTGGGCAAGGTCTATGCTGAAATCCTGGAAAGCGAGGACGGCACCGCCGCCCGTGCCCTGGTGCGCAGCGGCAGTCCGCGCGCCCTGGCGCTGCTGTACGGGGTGCTGCCCCTGGCCTCCAAGGAACTGGTGTCCTACACCGTCTACCGCTGGGAATGCGCCATCCGTGCATCCGTGGTCATGGGCTTTGTGGGCGCCGGCGGCCTGGGCCAGCTGATGGACCAGGCCATGAAGATGCTCAACGGCGGCGAGGCCTGCTCCATCCTGCTGGTGTTCGTGCTGCTGGTGCTGGGCGCGGATGCGCTGTCGAATGGCTTGCGCCGGGCCCTGGATGCGACGCCCGCGCCCCGTGCGGCGCCCTGGGGCTGGCGCAGCGCGGCGGTGCTGCTGGCCGTGTCGGTCGCCATCGTGGCCAGCTGGCAATTGCTGGGCATGGATTGGTCGCAGCTGTTCACCGGCCAGGCGGCCGCCGCGATGGGGGACTTCGTCACCGGCTTCTTCCCGCCGGACACCAGCGCAGCCTGGCTGTGGGCCGTGCTGGTGGGCATTGGCGAAACGTTGGCGATCTCGGTGGTGGGCACGTTGCTGGCCGCCGTTGCCGGCCTGTTGCTGGCCCTGCCCAGGTTCCGCGCGCCGTGGAACGTGGTGCTGAGCCTGTTGCGCTCCGTGCCGGAGCTGGTGTGGGCCACCATCACCGCCCTGGCCGTCGGGCTGGGGCCGTTTGCCGGGGCCCTGGCCCTGGCTTTGCACACGGCCGGGGTGCTGGGGCGGCTGTATGCCGAAGCGCTGGAGAACGCCCCGCCGCAACCGGCCGAGGCCCTGCGCCGGACCGGCAGCGGCCGGGTGCTGGCCTTTCTGTATGGCACCTTGCCCGGTGCGGCGCCGCAATTGCTGGCCTATACCCTGTACCGCTGGGAAATGAACATCCGCATGGCCGCCATCCTGGGCTTTGTCGGCGCCGGGGGGCTGGGACAGCTGCTGTACGTCAAGCTGTCGCTGTTCCATTACGCCGAAGCCAGCACGGTGATCCTGGCCATGCTGGCGCTGTCGGTGGCGGTGGACCAGACCAGCGCCTGGTTGCGCCGCGCCATGCGCTGAGGGGCGCGCTGTCCAGGCTTGCAAGGCGCTGCTGGCAGCGCCTTTTTTGCGTGTCAGCGTTGGGCATCGCGCACATGCGGCACGATCAGCTCCAGCAGCGCCGGGGTGATGGCGGCATCCAGCTGGTGCCGCATGCCGACCAGGGTGTGCAGTTGTGCCCCCGAGATGGCACGTGCCGTGGCCTCACCGCCGCTGGGGTGCACGATGTAGTCGCGGTCACCGTGCAGCACCAGGGTCGGGGCCTGGATGCGATGCAGCAACCCGGTACGGTCGCCAGAAGCCACGATGGCGGTGACCTGGCGTTCGTAGCCCTGCAGCGACAGCTCGGGCGTGGTGCGCTGCCAGGCCAGGGCCATGTGCTGGCGCCACAAGGCCTCGACGCCGGGCACCTCGGGGTTGCCGATGTGGCGCATCAACTGCACGAACTTGTCCTGCGCCTGCGGCAGGGTCCAGGCGGGCCGGTTGGTCAGCATGCGCCAGATGGTCGACGCGGCGGGCTGGCCCACCTGCTTGTTGCCGGTGGTGGAGAAGATGGAAGTCAGCGACAGCACGCGCTGCGGTGCCTGCGCCGCCACGTTCTGGGCAATCATGCCGCCCATGGACATGCCCAGCACATGCGCCTGCTCGGCCCCCAGGTGGTCCAGCAGGGCGATCACGTCGTTGGCCATGTCGCTGATCAGATAGTGCCCGCTGGGGATGCGGTCCAGCAGCAGCCGCCAGCGCGCCGGCGGGGTCTGCGGCAGGTAGCTGGAGCGGCCCATGTCCCGGTTGTCGAGTGTGATGACGTACAGGCCCTCGGCCACCAGACCGTCGATCAGGGCCTGGGGCCAGGACACCAGTTGCAGGCCCAGGCCGGCAATCAGCACGATGGGCGGGTGATCGGGGTGTCCATAGGTGCGAAAGCACAGTTGCAGGCCATTCGGCAGATCGGCAAAACGGTCCAGCGCGGGATCGGCCGGGGGCAGGTGGTGGTTCATGGGCCAGGGCAGCGTCCAACAAAGTCGCCAGTGTCGCGGCAACGGCGTGCGAACTCAAGCCGTGCACGCTGCCCACGCCCTGGCGCCCGCAGGGGCTTGCAGGCAGGCGCTGCATGCGCAAGAGCACTTTTTTAAAATAGTTGGCATTGCCAATTATTTATCTTGCAAAGAGTCTGCATGCACCCGTCTGATGCCACGATGAACTGCCAGCCGCCGTCCTGCGACGCCGGTGATGCGCCGCAGGCGGTGCCGTTTTTTGGTCATTTGCTGGTCAGTGTGAGCCACCACTGGCGCCGTGTGCTGGAGATGCGCCTGGCGGAGCTGGGTTTGACCGATGCCACCTGGCGCCCGCTGTTTCACCTGCACCAGGCCGGCCAGGCGCTGAGCCTCAAGCAACTGGCGCAGCGCATGGGCCTGGACAGCTCCAGCCTGGTGCGCGTGGTGGACCTGCTGGAAGACCGGGGCCTGGTGCTGCGGGTCACCGATGTGGCCGATCGCCGCAGCAAGCAATTGCTGCTGACCGCCGATGGGCAGGCCATGGTGGCGGACGTGCGCGGCAAGCTGCAGCGGGTGGAGCAGCAACTGCTGGAAGGCCTGCCGGCCTCGGCGGTGCAGGCCCTGGTGGCCGGACTGCTGCAACTGGACCGGCGCCTGGTGCAGGCGTCGCAGCCCCCGGCGGTCGGCACGTGCGATCCGGAGGCGCCATGAGCGCATCCACCGCCACCACCTGGGCGCGGGCCCTGGGCTTTCACACCCCGGTGCTGGCGTTTGCCCTGCGCACGGCCCTGGCGGCCTTTGCCGCGTTGCTGCTGGCCTATGCCCTGGGGCTGGAGCACCCGCACTGGGCCGCGATGTCGGCCTGGGCTTGCAGCCAGCCGATGCGGGAGCATTTGCTGTCGCGCGGCATCTACCGCTTCGCCGGTTCGGTGGTGGGCGTGGCATTCGCCGTGGGCCTGGTGCTGCTGGCACAGGAGTCGATCTGGGTGCTGGCCCTGGGCCTGGCCGCATGGAGCGCACTGTGTGCCTTCCTGGGCAACCTGCAGCGCGGCTACATGGCCTACGGCTGCATGCTGGCGGGCTACTCGGCAGCCATGGTGATCTTGCTGCACGTGGGGCCCGTGGCCGCGATCTGGCCGTTTGCCTGGGACCGTCTGCTGACCGTGGTGACCGGGGTGCTGACCGCCGTGTGCATTTCCTGGTGCTTCGCCCCCCGGCGCCGCACCGCTGTGCTGATTGCCCAAAGCCGCAATGCGCTGGCCGGTGTGCTGCAGGCAGCCATCGCGACGCTGCGCCAGCACGCCGCGCCCGCGCCGGCGCCGGCCCCGATGGCCGCGCTGCTCAGCCGTCTGGCCGAGGTGGAGGAGTTGCTGGAGCTGTACCCCGAAGGATCGCGCACGGCCCGCCACACCTCCAGGGCCATGCACTGGCAGCAGCACCGCGCCCTGGATCTGGTCTACCACCTGGGGCTGCTGCAGCGCGCCGAGGTGGCGGTGGACCTTGCCCCTGAGGTGCCCGCAGAGCAGCTGGCCCAGGCGCTGGAGTCGCTCGTGCAGGCGTTGCAGACTGCGCCCGAGCCCCAGCAGGCCCAGGCCTTGCGCCAGTGCTTACAACAGGCGATTGCGGCCTGCGAAGCGGTGGTGGCCGCCGTGCAGGCGGCCGGGCAGGCCGTCCCGGAGGTGCTGCATGCCCTGTACCTGCTGCTGCAGGCCATGCACAGCGGCTGGGAGGCCGAGCAACGGGATCTGCAAGGCCAGCGCCGGCCTGTGGCCCACGAGCGGCGCATGGCACCCTTGCCGTTGCACCGCGACTGGGTGGGTGCGCGCCAGGCGGCCGTGCGTGCGGGCGGCACCTTGCTGCTGCTGGGCATGGTGTGGGCGCTTACGGAATGGCGCTTGGTGGCCTTTGGCATGCTGGGCCTGTCGGTCATGCTGCTGGTGTTTTCAGGCTTCGAGAGCCCGCACCGCACCATGGCCTTCGTGCTGCGGGGGCAGTTGATCGGCGCCGCCCTGGCGCTGCTGTGCCAGACCCTGGTCTGGCCCTGGGCCCAGTCGGGCTGGCAGATGGTGTGGATGCTGCTGCCGTTTGCCCTGCTGGGCGGGCTGGTGTTTGCCCACCAGCGCACGGCGGCGGGCGCCATGGACACCAACATGGCCATGTTCATCCTGCTGGCGCCGGTGTTTCCGCAAACGGGGGGGGGGACCCAGCACCTGAGCATGGCGCTGGCCGTGGTGTCCGGGCCGGCCCTGGCCTGGCTGGTGTACCGTGGGGTCTATCCCACCAATGCCCAGCGGCGCCTGCACACCCTGGCGCGCATGATGCTGGCCGAGGTGCCGGCCTTGGCGCGCCGCCTGCTGGAAGAGGGGCGGCCCGCGCTGTGGCCGGGGGGCTCTGCCGCCGCTGCGCTGTGGCAGGCCCAGTTGCACCACCGCCTGTTGCGGTTGGTGCGCTGGGCGGACAAGACGCAGTGGCCCGCGCGCGGGCAGCTGCACGATCTGGGGCTGTCACTGCGTGCGATGCAGACGGCGCTGCTGCAGCTGCAGCAGTGGCGCCGCGACACCATCCTGGCCACCCCGGCCTTGCGCCGCACTGAGCGGCTGGCGGTGCAGGCCCTGCAACGCACGGCGGCCTGGGGGGGCGTTGCGCGCGACCCCCGGCAGCAGGTGCGGCTGCAGGCCGCCTGGCGGGCCTTGTCGGCCCAGCCCGGGTTGCCGCCGGCGCTGGCGGCCCAGGCGCTGCAGGTGGCGCAGCGGGATATTCCGGCGCTGGAGGCCGTGCGCCAGCAACTGCCGTGATGGCCGCCTGCGCGGCGTGCGGGTCTTGGCGCGGGTCTCAAGGCGCCGCGCGGCGCAGCACCAGCACGTCGATCGAGGACGGCACGCCCAGGCGCACGGCAAAGCCCGGCCACAGGCCGGCGCCGCTGCTGACGAACAGGCGCATGGCACCCACCTCGTAGAGACCGCGCACAAAGCCATCGTTGGCCGGTGCCACGATCCACTGGTCCATGCCCCGGATGTGGCCGCCATGGGTGTGGCCGGCGATTTGCAGGTCAATGCCGTGGGGCGCATAGCTGCGGGCCATCTTGGGTTGGTGGCCCAGCAGGATGTGCAACTCGGCACCGCCGGCCTGCGCCTGGCAGGCCACGGTCACCACATCGGGCGGCACGCCTTCAGGCACCTGCGGGTCGGCATTCTGCTGGGACAGGCGGCCATAGGCCGGATCGCCGACGCCCGAGATCGCCAGCCTGTGCCCGCGCACGTCGAGCACCCGGGCCTCGTTGGCCAGGTAATTCAGGTTCAGGCGCTGGAACACGCGGGCCCAGGCGTCATAGCCGCTGTAGTACTCGTGGTTGCCGGGGGCCGACCACACGCCCAGCGGGGCCTGCAAGCCTGCCAGCGGCGCGATGTTGCCGGACTGCGTGGGTGCATCGCCATCGATCAGGTCGCCAGGCAGCACCACCATGTCTGGCCGCGCGGCATTGGTGCGCTCCACCAGTCCTTGCACATAGGCGGCGTCGTTGACGGGCGTGGCGTGGATGTCGGCCAGCACGGCAATGCGCAGGCCGTCCAGGGCCGCCGGCAGGCGGGGCAGGGTAACCGTGTGCTCACGCACTTCGGGCAGCCGCGTGCCCTGGATGGTGCCGTAGGTGCTCAGCAGCACCAGGGCAACCATGCCCGTGGCCGTCCAGCGTGGCCGGCGCCAGGGCGCTGCGCTGCGGGGGCCGCGCCAGGCCCGCACGGCCAGCCACAGCAGGTCGCGCACGATGCACAGCACCAGCCCCAGGGCGATGGCCGCGAACAAGGTGCCACTGACCAGCTGCAGGTGCGACAGCAGGCCGAAATCCAGCACTTCATTGCGCATGGCATAGATCAGCAGCGCGGGGGCGGTGCCCAGCACGGTGGTGATGGCCACGCACCACCAGAAGGCACGGCGGTGGGACGGAATCAGTGGAGACCAGAGCCAGAGGGACAGCAGGGGCGCCAGCAGCGCAAGCAAAGAAACCATATCGAGCAGAGAAGGTGCCGCACACGGGCAGGAGATGGGGGTGCCCGCAGACACGGGCTGCAACCAGCATAGCAAGCCGATGTTGCCGCCAGATGGCTGGGCTTAGACCCTGTAAGGAAATGCGTGTGGCGTCTTGTCTGACAGGCATGCAAGGCGTGCAGGAAGGATGAGCGGCGCGGTCATCCCCAGAATGGGTCACTCACAAAGCAACGACATCAGGAGGTTTTGCATGCGATCACGAATCTGGACCCTCACCGGCTGCGCCCTGGCCGCCGCCACCTTGTCCACGGCGGCCCTGGCGGATGTGGGCTGGGGCGCCGGCCTGACCTGGACCTTTGGCGGGCCCAAGCCCGTCTCCGGCCCGGCGCTGGGCGTCAAGATGTTCTCCACCGACAAGGAGGACAAGGCTGCAGCGACGCTGGGCGTGGATTACTCCTTCGCCGACCGCAGCCTGCGCCCGAACGTGGGTGTGGCCTATCTGGGCAAGGACAACATCTACCTGGGCGGTGATGTCGGCTACTCCTTCGGCCAGCAGGGTCTGAACTTCGGCCTGGGCGCGGGCTACGTGGACACCCGCAAGAAATAAGCGCGCAGGCACCGCGCCCCGGCCGTGGGGCGTTCGGTCCCCGGCAGGGCGGGCACGCGGTGCTCGTAGCCGCCGCAGTCGAAGGGTGGGTATGACTGCAAGGCGTGTCCCTCTCCATGCCGACCTGGGCCCTGCCTGATCCGCTGGGCCTTTGTTTTGCCGCGCTGGCCTGCAGCGCCGGGGCAGTACGGGGATAATTGCGCCCCTTATGTCCTTGAAGATCACCTTTCCCGAGTCACTCCCAGTCTCCAGTCGCCGCACCGAAATCATGGAGGCCATGGAGCGCCACCAGGTCATCATCGTCTGTGGCGAGACCGGCTCGGGCAAGACCACGCAGTTGCCCAAGATTGCCCTGGCGCTGGGGCGGGGCAAGCTGAATGCGCAGCCCGATGCCCACGGCCAGGTGCGCGGCCGCCTGATCGGCCACACGCAGCCACGCCGGATTGCGGCCAGCTCCGTGGCCAAGCGCATTGCCGAGGAACTGAACACCCCGCTGGGCGAGGTGGTGGGCTACAAGGTGCGCTTCCAGGACACGCTGCAAAAGGGCGCCTCGGTCAAGCTGATGACGGACGGCATCTTGCTGGCCGAGACGCAGACCGACCCCTTGCTGCGCGCCTACGACACGCTGATCATCGACGAGGCGCACGAGCGCAGCCTGAACATCGACTTCCTGCTGGGCTACCTCAAGCAGATCCTGCCCAAGCGCCCGGACCTGAAGGTGGTGGTGACCTCTGCCACCATCGACGCCGACCGTTTTGCCAAGCACTTCGAAAGCGCCCAAGGGCCTGCGCCGGTGATCATGGTCTCGGGCCGCACCTACCCGGTGGAGATGCGCTGGCGGCCCTTCGAGGAAAAGAAGGACTACGACCTGCACGACGCCATCGCCGAGGGCGTGGATGAGCTGTGGCAGGGTGGCGCGGGGGGCGACATCCTGGTCTTCCTGCCGGGCGAGCGCGAGATCCGCGAGGCCGCCGACCACCTGCGCAAGCACCTGCAGAACTACCCGGCGTTGCGCAGCGCCGAGGTGCTGCCACTGTTTTCGCGCCTGTCGCAGGCCGAGCAGGACCGCATCTTTGATGGCCACACCGGCCGGCGCATCGTGCTGGCCACCAACGTGGCCGAAACTTCGCTCACGGTACCTGGCATCCGATACGTGATTGACGCAGGCACGGCGCGCGTCAAGCGCTATTCCTTCCGTAGCAAGGTGGAGCAGTTGCTGGTCGAGCCCATCAGCCAGGCGGCCGCCAACCAGCGCGCCGGCCGCTGCGGCCGCGTGGCCCACGGCATCTGCATCCGCCTGTACGACGAGGCCGATTTCACCAGCCGCGCCCGCTTCACCGACCCGGAAATCCTGCGCAGCTCGCTGGCTGGCGTGATCCTGCGCATGAAGTCGCTGGGCCTGGGCGATGTGGTGAACTTCCCGTTCCTGGAAGCGCCCTCGGGCCGTGCCATTGCCGACGGCTACCAGCTGCTGGCCGAGCTGGGCGCCGTGGACGAGCGCGGCCACCTGCTGCCCATGGGCCAGGAGCTGGCCCGCCTGCCGCTGGACCCGCGCGTGGGGCGCATGATTCTGGAGGCGCGTGCGCGCGGTGCCGTGGCCGAGGTGCTGGTGATTGCCTCGGCCCTGTCGGTGCCGGACGTGCGCGACCGGCCGCTGGAAGCCCAGCAGCAGGCCGACCAGCAGCATGCCAAGTTCGATGACGAGAAAAGCGAGTTCACCGGCTACCTGCGCCTGTGGAAATGGCTGCAGGACGCGCGCGGCGGCAAGGTGGTGGCCAAGACGCGCGCGGAGATGGCGGCGCAAAGCAAGCCCGCGGCCAAGCCTTCGGCGCGCAACCAGGCCTTCCTGCCGGTCAGCCAGCGCGCCAGCGGCGCGCAGCCCGAGGGCACGGTGGAGGAGCGGCTGGCGCTGTTCAACCCATCCGAAACGGTGGAGGACGCCACGCACAAGCTCAGCAACCGCCAGTGGGAACAGTTGCTGCGCCAGAACTACATCAACATCCGCCGCGTGCGCGAGTGGCGCGACATCCATTCCCAGCTGCTGACGGTGGTCAAGGAGCACCGCTGGCAGATCAACACCGAGGCCGCCGGCTACGACGCCGTGCACCTGTCCATGCTGTCCGGTCTGCTGGGCAACATCGGCTACAAGGGCGAGGAGAGCGACGCCTACCTGGGCGCGCACGGCATCAAGTTCCACCCGCACCCCGGTGCCCACCTGAGCAAGAAGCCCGGGCGCTGGATCGTGGCGGCCGAGCAGGTCGAGACCTCGCGCCTGTATGGCCGCGGCATTGCCGCCATCGAGCCGCAGTGGCTGGAGGAGGTGGGCGCGCACCTGCTGAAAAAGCAGCTGCTGGACCCGCACTGGTCCAAGAAGCAGGCCGACGTGGTGGCGCTGGAGCGCGCCACGCTCTACGGCCTGGTGGTCTACAGCGGCCGCCGCGTCAGCTACGGCCGGGTCGATCCCGATGCGGCGCGCACCCAGTTCATCCGCCAGGCGCTGGTGGAGGGCGAGTGGGACACGCACTGGCACTTCCTGGCCGCCAACCTCAAGCTGGTGCGCAAGGTCGAGGAGCTGGAGCACAAGAGCCGCCGCCAGGACGTGCTGGTGGACGACGAGCTGATCTTCGCCTTCTACGACCAGCACCTGCCGCGCGACGTGTACAGCGGCGCCACCTTCGACCAGTGGTTCCGCGCCGCGGGCAAGGGCCAGCCCGAGCTGCTGCGCCTGTCCAGGGACGAGCTGATGCGCCACGAGGCCGCCGGCATCACCACCGACAACTTCCCCAAGGTGGTCAAGCTGGGCGGTGTGGACTGCAGCGCGGCCTACCTGCACAGCCCCGGCGATGCGCGCGATGGCGTCACCGTCACCGTGCCGCTGTTCGTGCTCAACCAAGTGTCCGAGGAGCGCGCCGAGTGGCTGGTGCCCGGCATGCTCAAGGACAAGATCCAGGCCCTGCTCAAGAGCCTGCCGCAGCGCCCGCGCAGCCGTTTCGTGCCGCTGCCCGAGAACGCGGCGCGCCTGGCCGAGCTGTTCACGCAGTCCGAGCGCTGGGCCAAGGGCGGGCTGATTGAGGCCCTGCTCAAGCAGGTGCGCGACGAGACCTCGCTGGACGTCAAGCGCGCCGACTTCAAGCTGGACATGCTCAGCCCGCACCTGTTCATGAACTTCCGTGTGATCGACGAGCACGGCCGCCAGCTGGGCCAGGGCCGCAATCTGGCCGCCCTCAAGGCCGAGTGGGGCGCCAAGGCACGCGGTGCCTTTCAGGCGCTGGCGGCGCTCAAGGTCAGCAGCACCGTCGAGGCGCCCAAGTCTTCAGAGCAAAAACAGCCTCTAGCGCAAGCAGGGCAAGCGCAGGCAGCTCCTAAAAACGACAAGGTCGCACCTCCCAAGTCGCCGGCCCAGAAGGCCGAGCAGCGCTACACCGCCTGGAGCTTTGGCGAGCTGCCCGAGCTGATGGAGATCAGCAAGGGCAGCACCACCCTGATCGGCTTTCCCGCGCTGATCGACCATGGCAGCGAGGTCGGCATCGAGGTGTTCGATGAGCCCGAGGTGGCCGCCGCCCGCCACCGCGTGGGCCTGCGCCGCCTGTTTGCGCTGCAGATCAAGGACGCGCTCAAGTACCTGGAAAAGAACATCCCGGACCTGCAGAAGATGGCCGTGGCCTACATGCCGCTGGGCACGCAGGAGGAGCTGCGCGCCCAGATCATCGATGTGGCGATCGACCGTGCCTTCCTGCAGGAGCCCCTGCCCGCGAATGCGGCGGATTTCCATCAGCGCGTGCAGGACGGGCGCGGGCGCCTGACCCTGATCGCCAACGAGGTGGCCCGCATGGCCGGCACCATCCTGACCGAGTACGCCGCTGCGGCGCGCAAGATCAAGGACACCAAAAATGCTCCGGAAGCCACGAAGGACGCGGGCGAGCAGCTACAAAAGCTGATGCCTAAGAACTTCATCGCCGTGGCCCCCTGGGCCCAGCTGGGGCATTACGCGCGCTACCTCAAGGCCATCACCACGCGCCTGGACAAGTACCGCGCCGATCCGGCGCGCGATGCCGCCAAGCTCAAGGAACTGCAGCCGCTGGAGCAGCGCTACTGGCGCCTGGTGGCCGAGCGCAAGGGCCAGGTGGACGCACGCATGCAAGAGTACCGCTGGATGCTGGAGGAGCTGCGCGTGAGCTTTTTCGCGCAGGAGCTGCGCACGCCGTACCCGGTCAGTGCCAAGCGCCTGGACAAGGTCTGGGGCCAGCTGCAGCAGTGAACGGGCGCGAGGCGCCGCGTGCGCTCCGGCCGCTGTTGCGGTGGCCGGGGCAATGCCTCAGCGCTGCGCGGTGGCGCTGGGGGCCTGCGGCGCAGCCGCCGTACCCGCCGTACCCCGTGCCTGCTTGCCGATCAGGCCCAGGTGCGTGAAGCCAAAGCCTTGCGCATATTTCAGGCCGTAGCCCAAGGCCCGGTCAAAGCCGATGTGCGCCGCCCAGATCAGGCCGGCCGCCAGCCACAACGGGTGCGGCAGCAGCACGCCGGCCAGCAGGCAGGCCAGGGTGCCGATGTAGGCGTGGCTCAGGTTGTAGGCGATGGCGCCCACGCGGGCCCCGGCCAGGTAGCCCAGAAAGGCCAGGTCCGGCACCAGGAACAGGGTGGCAAACCAGCCCCAGCCCTGGCCGTAGCGGGCATAGCAGGCCGTGGCGACCAGCAGCACGCACAGCCCTTCAAGGCGCAAGGTGGTGCGCAGGGCGCCGGTGACGGCTCCGGTCATGGGGGGCGCCAGGGAGTCGGTATGGATGGACATGCCCCGCATCCTAGCGGGCCGGTGGCGGGTGGCCGCGCCATATCGCTGCACCAGCGTCAAGCTTGGCCGTCACAAACCTGGGTGTTTTGGGCTTGAGCCCCGGGGCCGGCGCGTGCACAATGCGGCGGCGCAACAAGGGACGCCGCGCAAGTGGGTGCTTGGTGACAACCCACAGCGGTGTGCCACAGACACAGACAGGGAGACACCATGTTCCGCACACTTTTGAAGTCCAAGATCCACCGGGTCAAGACCACGCAATGCGAGCTGCACTACGAAGGCTCGTGCGCGATCGACGAGGATCTGCTGGACGCTGCCAACATCGCCGAAAACGAGCAGATCCACATCTGGAACATTGACAACGGCGAGCGCTTCGTCACTTACGCCATCAAGGGGCAGCGCGGCAGCGGCATGATTTCGGTGAATGGCTCGGCCGCGCGCCGTGCCGCCGTGGGCGATCTGCTGATCATTGCCGCCTTTGCCCAGGTGCACGAAAGCGATGTCGCGGAGCACCAGCCCCAGCTGGTGTTCGTGGACGAACACAACCGCCAGACCGAGCTGCGCCACAAGGTGCCGACGCAGACGCTGTGAACCGGCGCTGAGCCGCTTTCCATGTTCCCCGGGCGCTGGGTGCCCGGGGGCTCCGTTGAACCAGCCCGGGCGGGCAGGGCGCCAGCGCCCCCGCCACCGTGGCGCAGGTGATTGACCGACATGACTTCATTGCACACAGATGGCGGTGTCCCCACGGGCACGCCGTACGGAACCATCCCCCCCGCATCCCCCATGCCGGCCCGCAAGCCGGTGAGCCTGCCGCGCCTGGCGCACATGCGGGCGCAGGGCGAAAAGATCGCCATGCTGACGGCCTACGACGCCACGTTTGCGGCCGTGGCCGATGCGGCGGGCGTGGACTGCATCCTGGTGGGCGACTCCCTGGGCATGGTCTGCCAGGGGCGGCACAGCACCGTGGGCGTGTCGGTGGAGGACATGGTCTACCACACGGCCAGCGTGGCGCGCGGCCTGCACCGCAGCCAGGGCACGACCTGGCTGGTGGCCGACATGCCCTATGGCAGCTACGCCGAAAGCGCCGAGCAGGCCATGCGCAATGCCTGCGCCCTGATGCAGGCCGGTGCGCACATGGTCAAGCTGGAGGGTGGCGGCTGGACGGCCCGCACGGTGGAGTTCCTGGTGGCGCGCGGGGTGCCCGTGTGCGCCCACCTGGGGCTGACACCGCAGACCGTGTACGCCCTGGGCGGCTACCGCGTCCAGGGCAAGGACGAAGCCGCCGCGCAGCTGCTGCGCCAGCAGTCGCTGGAGCTGCAGAACGCCGGCGCGGCCATGCTGGTGCTGGAGATGGTGCCGGCGGCCCTGGCCGCCAGCATCACCCAGGAGCTGGCGCACTGCCACACCATCGGCATTGGCGCCGGCAACGGCACGGCCGGGCAGGTGCTGGTGCTGCACGACATGCTGGGCATGAACCTGGGCAAGATGCCCAAGTTCGTGCACAACTTCATGCAGGAGGCCGGCAGCATCAAGGGGGCCATGCAGGCCTACGTGCAGGCCGTGAAGGCCGGCAGCTTCCCGGACAACCAATTGCACGCCTGGTAAGCCACCGGGCGTTTCCCACCCCAGAGAGATTGCTGCCATGCAGATCGTTCACACCGTCGAGGCCTTGCGCCAGACCCTGGCCGGCCGTGGTCGGCCCGCCTTTGTGCCCACCATGGGTAACCTGCACGACGGCCACCTGTCCCTGGTGCGCCATGCGCGCGGGCATGGCGATGTCACCGTCGCCAGCATCTTCGTCAACCGCCTGCAGTTCCTGCCGCACGAAGACTTCGACAGCTACCCGCGCACCTTCGAGGCCGACTGCGCTAAGCTGCAGGCACAGGGCTGCGACGTGCTGTTCGCCCCGCGCGAGCCGGACCTGTACCCCCAGCCCCAGACCTTCAAGCTGCAGCCCGATCCGGCGCTGGCGGACATCCTGGAAGGGCATTTCCGCCCGGGCTTCTTTACCGGCGTGTGCACCGTGGTGATGAAGCTGTTCGCCTGCGTGTTCGGTGCCGCGGGCGGCGGGGTCGGGGTCTTTGGCAAGAAGGACTACCAGCAGTTGCTGGTGATCCGCCACATGGTGCAGCAGTTTGCGCTGCCCGTGCAGATCGTCGGGGTGGACACGGAGCGGGCCGGGGACGGCCTGGCCCTGAGTTCGCGCAATGCCTACCTCAGCGCCGAGCAGCGGGCCCAGGCCCGCGCGCTGTATGCGCAGCTGGAGTGGCTGGCCACCCAGGTGCGCCAGACGCAGCAGCCGCTGGCGCAGCTCGAAGCCCAGGCCATGGAACGCCTGACGGCCCTGGGCTGGCAGCCCGACTACCTGACCGTGCGCCAGCGGGACGACCTGCTGCCCCCGGCCGCCGGTGCGGCCCCGTCGTCGCCGCTGGTGGCCCTGGGCGCCGCCCGCCTGGGCAGCACCCGCTTGATCGACAACCTCGAGTTCTAGGCGCTAGGTACCCCAGCCCGGACCACCGTGGGGTGAGGGGGCTTTCTGCGGCAGGTCCGCTGCGGCCCGCCAGCTGGCAGGTCGGGGTGGTGTCAGGGCCGGGCATCTGAGCGCTTGTCCACCATGCCCCAGCGTTGGCGCACATCGCCTGTTGTTGGCGTGGCACGGCAGGGCTGCTACGCTGGTGCACTGTGTCATCTGTCCCCGGCCCGCACCACCCGGTGCGGGCCATCGCCTTGCCCATGTCCATTGCCCCTTCCTCTGCCCCGGTGTCCCCGGAGGCCACGTCCTCCCTGCCTGCCTTGCCGCGCCTGACGCGTGAAATGCTGGTGCTGACCGGCTTGTTGCAAGGCGGGCTGGTCTACGCCTTTGTGCAGGGCTGGCTGGGCAGCGAACCCCAGGCGCGCGCGCCCTGGCTGTCGCTGCTGCTGGCGGTCTCGCTGTTTGCGATGATGTCGGCGCTGCAACTGCGCGACCGCCTGTGGTGGGCCAGCCTGGCCGTGGTCGGCGCCGTGACGGCGGGGTTGAACTTCAGCGTCGTGTGGTTCATGGGCGATCGCTGGCTGCCCCGCATCTGGTGGCCCTGGCTGCTGGCCCAGGGCGCGCTGCTGCTGGTGGTCCTAGCCTGGGTGCAGGCGCTGTTGCAACACCGCAGCCTGCGCCATGTGCCGTATGCCAGCTTGTTCACGCACGCCTGGAACAACGCCATGGTGATTGGCTTTGTCACCAAATTTGTGGGGCTGTGCTGGTCGGTGCTGGGGCTGTGGGCGGGCTTGTTCGCGCTGCTAAAGGTGAAGTTGTTTGTCACCACCTTCACGCAGCCGCTGTTCGTCTGTCTGGCGACCGGGGGCATGGTCGGCGTGGGCCTGGTGCTGGCCCGTGGCCAGCCCAAACCGTTGCGCATGCTGTTGCAGTTGGCGCTGGCGCTGTGCAAGCTGCTGTTGCCCTTGCTGTCACTGGTGGTGGTGCTGTTCGTGCTGTTCCTGCCTTTCACGGGGGTGCAAAGTCTGTGGGAGACGCGCAAGGCCGCGCCGCTGCTGATGGGCGTGTGGCTGTGGATGCTGCTGTTTGTGAACGCCGTCTACCAGGACGGCGCGGCGAGCGAGGAACCCTATCCCGCGCCAGTGCGGGCCCTGATCGGTGCTGCCCTGGTGGCCATGCCGGTGCTGGCGGGGCTGGCCCTGTGGGCCGTCTGTCTGCGTGTGCAGCAATACGGCTGGACGCACGAGCGCGTCTGGGCGGTGGTCATGGCTGCAGTGCTGTTGCTGTATGCCGTGGGCTATGCCGTGATGGCGGTGCGCAGCTGGCAAGGTCCCTGGCTGGAGGGCGTGCAGCGCCTGAATCCGGCCATGTCCTGGCTGGTGGTGGTGCTGCTGGTGCTGCTGCACACGCCGTTGCTCGATCCCTACCGCCTGGGCGCGGCCAGCCAGCGCGAGCGCCTGCTGCAGTCCACGGCCCCGGTGTCCCTGGCCGATCTGGACAGCCTGCGCTGGGAACATGGCCGCCATGGCTTGGCCGCGCTGCAGTCCTTGCAGTCCGAGGCGCGCTTTGCCACCGGGGAGGTCGCCCAGTGGCTGGCCCAGGTGCTGGTGGCGACAGAGCGCATGACGCGCGCGCCGCGGGCCGAAGCCCCGCCGCAGCCGCTGGCCGGCCACCTGGAGCTGGCGCCAGGGCACGAACGCCCGGCGCAGGACTGGTGGGCCGCCATCGAAACGCCGCCGCTGCGCGATCATCTGGCGCATTGCCTGCGTGAGGATGTGCGCTGCCTGGTCTTGCAACTGCCGCTGGAGCGCCAGGGCCCGCCCTTGCCACTGGTCTGCCGTCTGGGGGGCTACACCACCAGTTGCCAGGTGTTTGGTCCGCAGGCGCAGGGCGGCTGGACGCGGGTGGGGCAGTTGGCCTGGGGAGGGCTGTCACCCGAGGGGCGTGCGCAACTGGCCCAGGCCGTGCAAGAAGGCCAGTTGTCCGTGCAGACCCCGCGCTGGAACGATGTGGTGGTGACGGGGGCGCAGGACCTGCCGGCAGGGCGCCTGCGTGACTGAGGTCGGTCCGAGTGGGGGCAACCCCAGGCGCGAGCGGCCGCCGCTGCTGGTTGGCAGGGGCCGCGCTGGGGGAGCTCCTGATTGTGTAGCTGTTAACACAAAGTGGATAAGCTCCTGAAGCCGTTTTGACCATTGAAATCAACCGGCATACAGCAACAAGGCCAGGTGGGGCCACAGCACATACAGGTACACCGGATGCGGGCGCCATGGGGGGCGAACTCCCGGTGCGCGCGGGCTGGGAGCAGGGGCAGGTGGCGCAGCCGCGGGACTGAGGTCCGCAATGCTGAGCAGCGAGGCCATCCAGAAACGGCAGGCTTGCGCGGGGTCGGTCACCATGCGGGGGGCTCCATGCTTCAACTTGGATAGCGCATGCTGCGCCGCATATGTGACAGTTTGTCGAAGCCGGTGCCGATCGCGGCGTTGGATGACAGCGTGTTCGTTCGCAGGTTCCGCAGGGTGAAACCCGAAAACGGGTCACGCACGTGACCCCGGGTGGGGACCTACCCGAATGCGCCGCCCGGGTGGAGGCGATAGTTTCAGGGCATTCGCAACCCTCTCACGGACCTGCTTCATGCGCGCACACTTCCAACACTGGCCCCGTCGCACCCCCCGGACCTTGATGCCTCCCGCCACCTCGTTGTGGGACAACCTGGCGATCAGTGCGCGCCGTTACCCGTCCAAGCCCGCGCTGCACTTCTTCGGCCGGGCCGTCAGCTACCGCGAACTCGCCGAGGGGGCCGAGCGCCTGGCCGCCCACCTGCACAGCGCCGGCGTGCGCCAGGGCGACCGCGTGATCCTGCTGATGCAGAACCTGCCCCAGCTGGTGCTGGCGCACTTTGCCATCCTGCGCGCGAACGCCGTGGTGGTGCCGGTGAACCCGATGAACCTGGCCGAGGAACTCAAGCACTACATCACCGACGGCGAGGTCCAGGTGGCCATCACCACGGCCGACCTGGGGGCCGAGCTGGTTAAGGCCAGCAATGCCTTGCCCGCCGGCCAGGGCCTGCAGCAGGTGGTGGTGACCCAGCTGGGCGACTATCTGCCGCCACCCGCGCAGCGCGAGCCGGTGCCCGAAGTCTGGCAGGCCTGGCTGACCATGCCGCGCCCGGCCCTGCAGCTGGAGGGCGGGCAGGTCGTGCCCTGGGACCAGGCGCTGGCCTGCACTGCGCCCGCACCGGCGCTGACGGTGGGCCCGCAGGACCTGAGCGTGCTGCCCTACACCAGCGGCACCACCGGCCTGCCCAAGGGCTGCATGCACACGCACGCCAGCATCATGTTCAATGCCGTGGCCAGCGCGGTGTGGGGGGCGGCCACCAGCGAGAACGTGACCCTGGCGGTCATCCCCATGTTCCACATCACGGGCATGGTGTCCATGATGCATTCCACCATCTACGCCGGCGGCAGCATGGTGCTGATGCCGCGCTGGGACCGGGAGCTGGCCGGGCGCCTGATCTCGCAGTACAAGGTCACCAACTGGACCAACATCCCGACCATGGTGATCGACCTGTTTGCCAGCCCGAACTTCCAGCAGTTCGACCTCAGCAGCCTGACCTACATCGGCGGTGGCGGCGCCGCCATGCCCCAGGCAGTGGCGCAGCGGTTGTTCGAGGCCTATGGCCTGCGCTACCAGGAGGGCTATGGGCTGACAGAAACCGCGGCCCCCTCGCACAACAACCCGCCCGAGCATGCCAAGCAGCAGTGCCTGGGCATCCCCTTCATCAGCACCGATGCGCGCGTGGTCGACCCCGACACGCTGCAGGAAATGCCCGTGGGTGAGCAGGGCGAGATCGTGGTGTGCGGCCCGCAGGTCTTCCAGGGCTACTGGCGCAACGAGGCCGCGACCCGCGCGGTGTTTGTGGAGATCGACGGGCAGCGGTTCTTCCGCACCGGCGACCTGGGGCGCGTGGACGAGGATGGCTACTTCTTCATCACCGACCGCCTCAAGCGCATGATCAATGCCAGCGGCTTCAAGGTCTGGCCGGCCGAGGTGGAGGCGCTGATGTTCCGCCACCCCGCCATCCAGGAGGCCTGTGTGATCGCCGCCAAGGACGCCTACCGCGGCGAGACGGTCAAGGCCGTGGTGGTGCTGCGCGCCAGCCACCAGGGGCAGGAGACCGAGGAAAGCATCATCGCCTGGTGCCGCGACAACATGGCCGCCTACAAGGTGCCACGCCTGGTGTCCTTTGTCGACGCCCTGCCCAAGAGCGGCAGCGGCAAGGTGATGTGGCGCCTGCTGCAGGAGGCCGAGACTGCCACCGCCTGAGGCCAGCGCCGGGCTCCACCAGCCGATGGTGGACCCGGTGTGGGCAGCGGTTGGCGTTTTTCATAGCTGCCCGCGCAGGTGGGATGCGTGCTGGCAGCCATTTTTATTCAAAGGCAACATCCGCCCCGTGGCTGCGGCAGATCAAGCATTTTCTGGCGCACCAGCCCGGCAGGGCCGCTGCCGAGGAGTAAGCTTGGGGCGCTATGGCCCATGTCACTTTTCCCCCTCCCTACCATTCCCCCAACCGCGTCGCCGACCAGTTGCGCGACCATGGCTATGCCGTGCTGCAGCCCGCGGATACAGCGGCCTGGATTGGCTGCGAGGTGGCGGACCTGATGGCGCTGACCCCGGACTGGGCGTCCCTGCCGCCCGATGAATTCCTGCGCGACGGCGGACGCTACCGCTTTCGCCGCCATGCCAGCTTCCGGGTGCAGGGCGATGCCGTGCAGCAGGTGCCGCACCGCGCGCACTGGCAGCCGGTCAAGTACAACGCCTTGCATGGCGGCATGGAGCGCTGGTTTGCGCCCATGCTGGCCCACACCACGCAGCTGGCCGTGTGGCAGCAGCTGATTGCCAAGCTGGCCCAGCTGTCGCAGCAGCTGTTTGCGCCCGATCCGGCCGAGCCCTGCTTTGTGGAGGCGCACCAGTTCCGCATCGACACGGCCAGCGGCATCGGCCGCCCGACGCCCGAAGGTGCGCACCGCGACGGCGTGGACCTGGTCGCCGTGTTCCTGGTGGGGCGCGAAGGCGTGAAGGGGGGCGAGACTCGTGTGTTCGAGGCCAGCGGCCCCAGCGGGCTGCGCTTCACCCTGACCGAGCCCTGGTCGCTGATGCTGCTAGACGATGCCCGCATGATCCACGAATCCACCCCCATCCAGCCCCTGGACGAGGCCCGCCACGGCGCGCGCGACACCCTGGTGGTGACCTGCCGCCGGCAGTGCTTCCAGGGCGATGAGGGCAAGAATCCAGTCTGAGTTCCTGTCTGATTTGACACGCGTCAAGACAGTCGGTGTACTACAGGGGCAGACTGCATCCATGGGCTGGCACATGCCAGCCCCTGTTTCACACAACGAGGAGTTATCCATGTTCAAGCACATTCTGGTTCCGGTGGACGGTTCGGCCACTTCCATGCTGGCCGTGACCAAGGCCGCCGAGTTGGCCAAGGCCTTTGGCAGCGAAGTCACCGCCGTCTACGTGCTCGATCCCTATCCCTTCACGGGCGTGGGCGCCGACTTTGCCTATGGCCAGGCCCAGTACCTGAGCGCGGCCACCGCCGAAGCCAACAAGGCGCTGGAAGACGTGCAAAAGACCATGGCCGACGCCGGCGTGGCGGTCAAGACCCTGGTGGGCGAGGGCCATGCCGTGCACGAAGGCATTGCGCGCGTGGGCGAGAACGTGGGTGCCGACCTGATCGTCATGGGCTCGCACGGCCGCCGTGGCCTGGAAAAGCTGGTGCTGGGCAGCGTGGCGCAGCGCGTGCTGCAGACCGCCCATGTGCCGGTGCTGGTGGTGCGCGACTGAACACGCGCACCCCGCCCCAGGCCGGCCTGACAGGCCCGCGGGGGCGAGTTGCTTGCACAACGCTGCTTCGGCAGCGTTTTTTTATGGCGGGCTGGGGGACGGTGGGCTGCCGCCGCTGGCCGGGTGGACCTACTGGCCCAGGCGGGCGTACAGCGCATCGGCCACGCGCCGTGCGGTTTGCAGCATCTGGATGCTCAGCGGGGCCAGCAGGCGGATGCCGCCGCCGTTGCCGGTGCGCAGGCGGTGGGCTTCGTCCAGGCGCTTCCACTGCACGAAGAAATGCTCGATGAAGCGCAGCATCAGCGCCAGCTGCAGGGCAAAGCGCTCGGAGGGAAAGCCCAGCCGGCCCAGTGGGGCGAGCAGTTGTTCCAGCAACTGCAGCAGCTGGGTGGGGTGGGTGCTGACCGTCAGCGCCACGCCCAGGGTGGAGGCACAGGCCAGGCGCAGGGCGCTGACGGTGGCCAGCGCGTAGTGGCCCATGACGGCGTGGAAGACGGCGATCAGCGCGGCGGCGATCAGCACCGAGGCGATGAGGCGCCGCGCTACGCGCGTGGCCGCTCCCAGGCTGAACCACAGCACGGCACAGCCCAGGGCGCACAGTGCCAGGGCCCACGGAGCCTGCAGCAGGAACAGCACGGTGCTGAGCACGGCCATCAGCCCCAGCTTGAGGCCGGGGCGCAGGCCGTGCAGCCAGGTGTGGTGTTCGCTGTAGAGGCTGCCCATGCTCAGTTGCCCAGGGCCTGCAGGCGCTGGCGCACATCGGCCTCGTAGGCCGCGCAGACCGTGGCGCCGGGGCCGTCGGCACGCAACTGGCCCGCATCCAGCCAGAGCACGCGCTCGAAATGACGCACATGCTCCAGCAGGTGGGTGGAGACGATGATTTGTTGCGGTGCCTGCGCTATGTCGCGCGCCAGGCGTGCCTGGCCCGGCAGGTCCAGGCTGGCGTAGGGCTCGTCCAGCAGCAGGCTGCGCGGGCCGGCCAGCAGCAGCGCCAGCCAGCACACCTGCTGGCGCTGGCCCTGGCTGAGGCTGGTGACCGCACGCTCGGCCCAGTCCTGCAGGCCGCGCTGCTGCAGGAAGGCCAAGGCCTGTGCCTGGGCCTGCTGCTTGCTCAGCCCCTGTGGGCGCAGGCCCAGGGCCAGCTCCTCCAGCACGGTGGGGAAGATGATCTGGTCGTCCGGGTTCTGGAACATCATGCCGACCCAGCGGGCGCGCAGGCTGCCGGCGGCATGCAGGTCCTGGCCCTGGCTCAGCACCCGGCCGGTGTCGGGCACTTCCAGGCCACACAGCAGGCGCAGCAGGCTGGTCTTGCCGGCGCCGTTGTCACCGATCAGGCCGATGCGCGGCTCGGCCAGCGACAGGCTAAGTCCGTCGAACACCGTGGTGCGGCCACGTTGCAGGCGCACCTGCTGCAGCGCCAGGTGGGGCGCAGGGGCAAAGTCGGGGGCGGCAGCGGCGGTCAAGGTCATGCAGATGGGGCGAAGGGCAAGGCAGGGCGCATTGTGCCCGATGGGCCCGGGCCGGGCGGCCATGTAGGACGGTGCCCACGCGCTGGGCGCGGGTGGCTGCCCATAATGGTTGGCATTCCCAACCCAGGAGTTTTGTGATGAGCCAATACCAAATTGCGGTGATCGTGGGCAGTCTGCGCAAGGAATCGTTCAACCGCCAGCTGGCGCATGCCTTGATCAAGCTGGCCCCTGCGCAGGTGCAGTTCAAGGAGGTGGCGATCGGGGAGCTGCCCTTGTACAACCAGGACGCCGACGGCCACGAGGTGGCCGTGGTCAAGCAGTTCCGCGATGCCATCCGCAGCGCCGATGCGGTGCTGTTCGTGACGCCGGAGTACAACCGCTCCATGCCCGGTGTGCTCAAGAATGCGCTGGACCAGGGGTCGCGCCCCTATGGGCACAGCGTCTGGGACGGCAAGCCGGCGGCGGTGATCGGCATGTCGGTCGGCGCCATCGGCACGGCGCTGGCGCAGCAGCATTTGCGCAATGTGCTGGCCTACCTGAACATGCCCACGCTGGGGCAGCCGGAGATGTTCCTGCAGGCCAAGGACGGCTTTTTCAACGCCGATGGCAGCGTGGGCGAGCAAAGCCGTGCGTTCCTGCAGAAGTTTGTCGAACTGTTCGCCGGCTGGGTGGCGCAGCACAAACGCTAGGCCGAGGGGTGCAGCCGCTCTGACGCAACCTTAAAAAGAGAGCTGCCAGCGCAGGTACTGTGTGCTTTTGCAGAGGTTTTCTCTGTAAAAAGCAGCAAGCATAAGCGCTGGCAGCTCTTCTTTTTTAGTGTGTTTACGGGGCCTTGGCGCTGTCGATGGCGTCGACGATGGTCTTGCCCGTGCTTTGCACGCCAGGGCGGTTGAAGCCGGGGCCGGGGGTGACGGCCGGGTGGTCCAGCAGATATTGCCGCACTTGCTGGGCCTGGGCTGCGCGCGATGGGGCCTCCGGCGCGGGCGCCGGGGTGTTGCGCGTGTTGTACAGGTAGGTTTCGTACACGTCCGCCTGCTGGCGCAGCTCGGCCTGGTCGGCACGCTGCTGCTGCATCCAGTAGCCGCCGAGCACCAGTGCGCCGACCAGGATCGCGACGCTCAGCATCAGAAAGGAAGCCAGTTGGGAGTCATTGCTGCTGGAAGCAGCGGGTTTGCGTGCGGCCATGGTGAATGTCTGAAAACTAGGGTTAGCCCGAATCATTGTAGACGCTGGAAACACTGTGTAACTATTTGTGCTGCGATCGGGTGGGGCTTTGTGCACACCCAGCGGGTACCAGCCTTCGTGTTTGGCTATGTGCGTACTTCTACTTAGGTGGCCAAAATCATTGTTTTGGTGCGTGCAAGTGCCTGTTTTTGTTGGTGATTTGTGACGAATTTCCAGGGTTTCCGCCTAATCTTGGTGCGGGCCAATATTTTTAAAATGTGTGTCACATTGCTGCGGCCTGCCGCGCGCGTTCTGTTTTGCAGATGGCGTAGCTGCAGCCCCTGGCTCCACCGATTACTACCGACAACAAGGACTCCCATGGTCATGATTCGCCGTACTTTTATTGCCGCCTGCGCCACCGCTGCGCTGGCGACCGCAGCAGGCACCGCAGTGGCCGCCCCCAAAGAAGTGAAGATGGGCTATGCGCTGGCCGTGAATTCGCACTACGGTGCTGCGGCCAAGGCCTGGACGGAATCCGTGGAAAAGGCCACCGGTGGCGCCTTTGCCATCAAGCAGTTTCCATCCAGCGCGCTGGGCGGTGAGCGCGAGTTGATCGAAGGCCTGCAACTGGGTACGGTGGAAGCCGCAATTGTCTCCACCGGTGCGTTGAGCAACTTTGTGGGCGATGTCGGCATCGTGGATATTCCCTTCCTGTTCCGTGACACCAAGCACGCCCGTGCCGTGCTGGACGGCAAGTTTGGCCAGGACCTGCTGGGCAAGTTCAAGCAGCGCGGCCTGGTGGCACTGGCCTGGGGGGAGCAGGGCTTTCGCCACCTGACCAACAACAAGGTGGCGGTCAAGGGCGTGCCCGATATGAAGGGCCTGAAGATCCGCGTGACCGAGAACCCTGTGCACATCACGGCCTTCCGCACCCTGGGTGCGTCGCCCACCCCCATGTCCTGGCCTGAAGTGATCAGCGCCCTGCAGCAGGGCACCATCGACGGCCAGGAAAATCCCATTTCCGTGCTGACCTCCTCCAAGCTGTGGGAAGTGCAAAAGCACCTGTCGCTGACGGCCCACGTGTATGCGCCCATGGTGCTGATCCTGTCGCCCACCTTCTGGGGCAGCCTGACCGACGCGCAAAAGGCCGCCTTCACCGAAGGTGCCAAGGCCGGTGGCGTAGCGTCGCGTGCCTTCGTGGACGACGTGGAAACCAAGGGCGTGGAAATGGCCAAGAGCCATGGCATGCAGGTGGTCGAGAAGGTCGACACGGCGGCCTTCCGCACGGCCCTGGAGCCCGCGTACAAGCAGTACGCGAAGAAGTTCGGCCAACAGACGCTGGATGCGATTGCCAACGTGAAGTAAGCCAGCACGGCTTGCGCGATGCCAGGCCTGGCATCGGAGTGCCTGCGTGAGCCCCAGGGCCGCGCAGGCTTTTTGCCTTCGGGCGGATGGCGCAAGACCGTGTTTGGGTGCCCGGGCAATGAAGTCCTTGCATGCCCGGGGTGTCTGCACTCTTTTCGAGAAAGAGCCGCGTGCAGGGTGGGCCGGTAGCCCGCCCCCCACGCTCTATCGACGTATGCTGAATTGCATTGAACGGTGGCTGGTGGCCGCCAACCGCTGGATTTTGATCGTGCTGCTGCTGGCCATGGCCGGCATCATCTTCACCAACGTGGTGCTGCGCTACACCACGGGCGACTCCATTATCTGGGCCGAAGAGGTGGCCCGCCACATGATGATCTGGGTGGCCTTCCTGGGCGCCGGCCTGGCCCTGCGCTTTGGCGGCCATGTCGCCATCGACAACCTGCACCGCGCCGTGAGCACGCGCATGGCGCGCGTGATGCGCTCGCTGGTGCTGCTGGGCCTGTCGGCCTTCTTCATATTCATGGCGGTGGCCTCCAGCGACTATGTCTGGCGCACGCGTTTTCAGAGCACGGCCGCCACAGACATTCCGATCTCCTTCATCTATGCCGCGATGCCGGTGGGCTTTGTGCTGATGCTGGTGCACCTGCTGCTGATTGCCCGCCGTTATGTGCTGGAGGGCGACTACGCGCGCACCGAAGAGATCGATGGTGAAGCCGCAGGCTCGCTGTAAGCCAGGTCGGGACAGGGATTCAAAAAAATGACTTTGACTTTGATTGTGGGCCTGGTGCTGTTGATGGTGCTGGGCTTTCCGGTGGCCTTTGCCTTGGCCATCGCTTCCGCCATCGCCGTGTTTGTGGGGGGCAAGTACCCCCAACTGGTGGTGTTCAAGGAAATGTTCACCGGCATCGACAGCTTTCCGCTGATGGCCGTGCCGTTCTTCATCTTTGCGGCCGAGCTGATGTCGGGCGGCGCGCTGACCCAGGTGCTGCTGCGTTTTGCCGCGCAGTTCGTGGGGCACCTGCGTGGTGGCCTGGGCTATGCCAACGTGGGGTCGTCGGTGCTGTTTGCAGGGATCTCGGGCTCTGCCCTGGCCGATGCAGCCGGGCCCGGCGCCATGATGACCAAGATGATGACCAAGGCCGGCTATGACCGTCCGTATGCGGCCGCGTTGACGGCCAATTCGGCCATCATCGGTCCCATCATTCCACCGTCGATCAGCATGATCATCTACTCTTTGCAGGATGAGAACGTCTCGGTGGGCGCGCTGTTTATCGCGGGTTTTGTGCCGGGCCTGCTGATTGCCGCAGCGCTGTGTGCGGTGAATTGGTGGGTGAGCCGGCAGCGCGGCTACCGTTCCACCGAAGCACGTCCGTCCGGCAAGGATATGCTGCTCAACACCATCAAGGCCATCCCCGTGCTGCTGCTGGTGGCCTTGATCATTATTGGTATCCGCTTCGGGGTGTTCACCCCCACCGAGGCCTCGGTCGTGGCAGTGGTGTACGCCTTCATCTGCGGCAAGTGGATCTACCGCACGCTGCACTGGAGTGCGATCCCTGCCATCACCTCGCGTTCGGCATTGCTGACGGCGTCGGTGTTGCTGGTGATGGCGGCCTCCCAGCCGTTCGCCTGGATTCTGACGGTGGAGGGCGTGCCCCAGTACTTGTCCGAGCTGATCATCAGCTGGGAGCTGTCGCCCATCATGTTCCTGCTGGCGGTGAACGTGCTGCTGCTGATCTTTGGCATCTTCATGGAGCCACTGCCCGGCATCATGATTCTGGTGCCCATCCTGGCGCCGATTGCGAACGCCCTGGGCATCGATCCCATCCATTTCGCCATGGTGGTGGTGGTCAACCTGACACTGGGCATGATCACACCGCCGGTCGGGGGCTTGCTGTTCGTGACCTGTGTGGCGACGAAAACCTCGTTGTCCGAACTCAACCGCGAGCTGCCGATTTTCCTAGTGGCGCAACTGATCGTGCTGCTGCTGCTGACCTTTGTGCCTGCCCTGTCGGTGTGGCTGCCGCACTCCCTGGGCTTCTGAGTCGCGCGCCGCACCAAGCACAACGCCCGGATGTTCCGGGCGTTTTTTATGCAAGGTGGGTCGCGCAAAAGGGCAATAAAAAAGGCCTTGATTGCTCAAGACTGACTGTCAGGATCCAGGCGCAGCGCGAACAAATTTTCTCGCTGCTTCGGCTTCAATTGCACTATTGAGCTGAAACTAGAAGTGTGTGCTATTAACAGCATCGTTACTTTCAACTTCGCAGAGCTACTGTGCGTCATGCTCAGCAGTTCTTCAATATCAATACGAGAGGTACCACCTTGGCCAAAATAATCCACACAATGATTCGCGTTCATGACCTCGAGCGCTCGCTCAAGTTCTACGCTGACGCATTGGGACTCTCAGTCAGTCATCGACTGGACTTCCCAGATTTTTCCCTCGTTTACTTGCGCAATGAGCAGAACGACTTTGAAATTGAGCTGACCTGGAACAAAGGCAGAGAAGAGCCCTATTCACACGGCGATGGTTATGGGCATATCGCCGTGGCTGTTGAAGAGCTGGACAAAGAGCATGAGCGAATGACGGGCGCTGGGATCAATCCAGCCCCCATAAAGGAGTTCAAGCGTGGAGACGAAATGCTCGCGCGCTTTTTCTTCATCCAGGATCCGGACGGCTACAAGATAGAAGTGCTGCAGCGCGCGGGCCACTACATCTGAAGGCTGATGTTCAGCGCCATTTAGTCTGGCTACCACAGCAGGGATCTGCTTCCACAGAAGCACTAAGACGAATGCTGGCCATTGAGCGCTC
>NZ_BBJR01000026.1 GCF_000739875.1 Comamonas aquatica NBRC 14918 | reverse complement strand
CGATTCAAAACAATGCCTTTGGTGATCACTACGTGGAGGTCAATTTCGACCTGAGCGACGTGATGTTCGTGGCAACGTCCAATTCCATGAATATTCCGCCAGCGTTGCTGGATCGCATGGAAGTGATTCGTCTGTCCGGCTACACGGAAGACGAAAAGCTCAATATTGCCAAGCGTTACCTGCTGCCCAAGCAGATCTCCAACAATGGCCTGAAAGAGGGTGAGCTTGAGGTCAAGGATGACGCTATCCGTGACATCGTTCGCTACTACACGCGTGAAGCGGGGGTGCGCTCTTTGGAGCGGGAGCTGTCGAAAATCTGCCGCAAGGTCGTCAAGGGCTTGCAGCTGAAGCAGCTCAAGCCCAAGGTGATTGTCAAAGCGGCAAATCTTGATGACTATTTGGGTGTCCACAAATTCACCTACGGACGTGCCGAGCAGCTCAATCAAGTGGGGCAGGTGGTGGGGCTGGCCTGGACCGAGGTGGGGGGCGATTTGCTGACCATCGAGGCCGCGACCATGCCCGGGAAAGGCAATATCCTGCGTACGGGCTCGCTGGGCGATGTCATGAAAGAGTCGGTCGAGGCTGCGCGGACCGTGGTTCGCAGCCGTGCGCGCATGCTCGGGATTGAAGATGCCGCTTTCGAAAAGCGTGACATCCACGTGCACGTGCCCGATGGCGCAACCCCCAAGGATGGTCCCAGCGCAGGTGCTGCCATGACGACGGCCTTTGTGTCGGCATTGACCGGCATTCCTGTGCGGGCCGATGTGGCAATGACCGGTGAAATCACCTTGCGAGGGGAAGTGACCGCGATTGGCGGCTTGAAGGAAAAGCTGCTGGCCGCATTGCGCGGTGGCATCAAAACGGTCCTCATCCCCCAGGAGAACGTGAAAGACCTGCAAGAGATACCTGCGAACGTCAAGGCCGAGCTGGAAATCGTTCCTGTGCGCTGGATCGATGAGGTGCTCAGGGTTGCCCTGGAGCGCATGCCCGTCGCATTGGATGAAGAGGTCGCAGCCGTCCCGCCGGCAGCCGTGGTTGCCACCAAGTCCGTGGTGCGCAAGCCTGCAGCCAAGAAGACGCGGGCAGTGAAGCACTGATGGAATTTTGTAGCGCTGTTTTCTGGAGTGTCAAAAAATTGCGCTACAATTCATTCCATCGCATCGGTGCTTAAGATTCTGTTGTAGAATTTAAGGCTTCGTTGATAA
>NZ_BBJR01000027.1 GCF_000739875.1 Comamonas aquatica NBRC 14918 | reverse complement strand
CTAAGGGCTGGCCCACTTGCGGGGTGCGGCGCAGCACCACGGCGGTCTCCCCCGTGGACAGGGCCACGTAGACGCCCGGCGGGAACAGGCCCACGCTGCGGATCAGCGCCTCCCCGGCCTGCTCGTACAGCTTGGACTGCGGGCCGGTTACGGCCTGCACCGATTCGGCCACGCTGCGGCCTGCGCGGTTGCGGCGCGGGCTGATCATGGCCGCATAGCGGTCGCAGGTGGCCAGGATGCGGGCCAGCCGCTCGGCCGGCGGTTGCTGCTCCAGCGGTTCCCGGGCGCTGGTGTTGATGTGGTGCAGGCCGACCACATCCAGCCACAGCGGATCGGCCACGCCCAGCTCCTCCAGCAGGCGGCGCCCCTCGCTGGGGTGCAGGCGGATGGATTCCTGCTGGGCCACGCTGGGCCGCTCGCGCTGCAGGGCCAGTTGGTCCTGCAGTGCGGTCATGCCGACGTTCATGGTGAAGGCCGCCTGCACCAGGGCGTTGCGCTCGTGCGGCGGCAGTTGGAACTCGTGCGCCAGGATGTGGCCCAGGGTGGCGCAGACCAGGGCGTGCGATGCGCTGTAGCCGACGGTGGAGCTGCCAGCCAGCTGGAACATCAGGTACAGCGCGCTGTCGCTGTCGTGGGCGATCAGCTCCTGCAGCCAGGTGTCGAGCTGGGCGATCTTGTGCGGCAACTGCTGGATCAGCGCCGGGCGCGCCAGCAGCAGGCCCAGCGCCGCTTCGAGGTCGGACCACAGGCCCAGCAGGTCCTGGTAGGGGGCTTCGTCCTCCACCCGGCTGTTCAGCGGCAGGGGGGAGGGCACAAAGGGTGGCACGGTGGGCATGGCTCAGCGTTGCTCCAGCACCATTTCATTGCCCTGGCGCGTCATGTGCAGCTGGGACAGAAAGCTGTTGCCCAGCAGCACGAACGGCATGGGCTGGGGGCTGACCACGGCATCCACGCCGTAGACGGTGATGTCGCCCACGCGCACGGTGTCCAGGCGGATGTGCCAGCCCTGGGTGTTGCCGTTGGCGGTGCGGACCATGACCGGGCGGCCTTTTTCGAAGTTCAGCCCCAGGCGTTCCGCATCGGCCTGGCCAATGCCGATGGCGGTGGCCCCGGTGTCCACCATGTACTGCATGGGCTTGTTGTTGATGAAGCCGCTGTCGCGGAAGTGGCCGCGGCTGTCGGCGCGCAGCACGACCTTGCGGTTGCCGGTGGGCAGGCCCTGGCCCACGCTGACCGGGGAGGCGCCCAGGTGCAGGGTCTGGCGCTGGCCCTGCACTTCCACCACGGCGCTGTCGCTGTGCACCTGTACCACGCGCACACCCTGCAGGCTGTCATTTGGCCCCAGGGCCTTGGGCGGGGCGCCGTTGATGATGAGCAGTGCCTTGCTGCCCATCACCCCGGTCAGGGCCACGGACTGCGCATGACCCACCAGGGTCTGGGGGGCCGCCAGCAAGGCCAGGGCCGTGGGCAGAAAGCGAAGGGTCAGCATAGTGATCGGTCAGACTGCGCAGAAGGAGCCCCAGTCTAACGGAGCACCGCTCAGTCGCGGAAGTTGTTAAAAGACAGCGGATGATCGGCCAGGTCCTTGCGGATCAGGGCCATGGCGGCTTGCAGGTCGTCGCGCTTCGCGCCGGTGACGCGCACGGCATCGCCCTGGATGGCGGCCTGCACCTTCAGCTTGCTTTCCTTGATGAGTTTTTGCAGCTTCTTGGCCAGTTCGGCCTCGATGCCGTTCTTGATCTTCACGGTCTGCTTGACCTTGTCGCCGCCCATCTTCTGGCTGGGCTGCATGTCCATGAAGCGCACGTCCACGTTGCGCTTGGTCAGCTTGTTGCGCAGGATGTCCTCGACCTGCTGCAGCTGGAAGTCGGCATCGCCGAACAGGGTGATTTCCTTGTCCTTGAGTTCGATGCCGGCCGAGGTGCCCTTGAAGTCGAAGCGGGTGCCAATTTCCTTGGCGGTGTTGTCGACGGCGTTCTTGACTTCGACGAAATCGGCTTCCAGCACGGTGTCAAACGATGGCATGGCGTATCTTTCTAAAACGGGGTGTTGGCAAAGCACTTGCAGTGCCCGGCAGGCAGGTGCGGGGGCACAGTGCGACAATCTCGGGGATGTTAGTCGAGAAAAATACCCCCCTGCAGGACTGCAACACCTTCGGCATCGTGGCCAGCGCGGACACCCTGGTGCGCATTCGCAGCACCGCGGATGTGCTGGAGTTCGTGCGCAGCGACCTCTACCGTGGCCGCAAGGTCTTCGTCCTGGGTGGGGGCAGCAATATTGTCCTGACCGGGGATGTGGTGGACGCCGTGGTGCTGAAGATGGAGGTGCCTGGCATCGCTTTGGTTGCGGAGACCGACAGCCACTGGATCATCGAGGCCGGCGCCGGTGTGCGCTGGCACGACCTGGTGGCGTGGACCATTGCCCACGGCTATCCCGGGCTGGAAAATCTGGCCCTGGTGCCCGGCACGGTGGGCGCTGCACCGGTGCAGAACATCGGCGCCTACGGGGTGGAGCTGCAGGATCGCTTTCACGAGCTGGACGCCGTGGACCTGGTGCAGGCCCAGACCTTCACCTTGAATGCGGCGCAGTGCGCCTTTGGCTACCGCGATTCCATCTTCAAGCACCTGCCAGCCGCGCCGGCGGGCACGCCGGTGGCCAAGGCCCAGGGGCTGGGGCTGGCCGGGCGCGCCGTGATCACGGCGGTGCGCTTTGCCCTGTCCAAGCACTGGAAGCCCGAGCTGGGCTATCTGGACCTCCAGCGCAAGCAGGCGGAAGAAGGGGTGGAGCACCCCAGTGCCCAGCAGATCTTCGACTGGGTGTGTGCCATCCGCCGCGCCAAGCTGCCGGACCCGGCCGTGGTCGGCAACGCCGGCAGCTTCTTCAAGAACCCCACGGTCACGGAAGACCAGTGCCGAGACATCATTGCGCGCGAACCCAAGATCGTGCACTACCCCATGCCCGACGGCAGCATCAAGCTGGCCGCTGGCTGGATGATCGATGCCTGTGGCTGGAAGGGCAAGGCCGTGGGCAACGCCGGGGTGTACGATAAGCAGGCGCTGGTGCTGGTGAACCGCGGCACCGGGGCCACCAGCGTCACCGGCGGGGAGGTCATGACCCTGGCACGCGCCATCCAGACCAGCGTCTACGAGCGTTTTGGCATCCGCCTGGAGGCCGAGCCCGTGGTGGTGTGAGGGCGGCTGTCTGCGCCCACAAAAAAAGCGCTGCAGATGCAGCGCTTTTTTTTTATGGGTGCCTCTTGTCAGTGGGCACAGGGCCTGTGCTTCAGGCCAGCGATTTTTGCTTCATCCACTCGCAGGCCTGTTGCGCGGCATAGGCGATGGCCCGGTCTGCCGACTGGAACAGGGGGGTGAAGGTGAAAAAACGCTGGGTGCGGCTGGTGCCCTCCCCACTGTCCACCGTCAATTGGGCATGAAAGCGACCATCGGCTTCCGGCAGGGCCTTGGGCTCGAAGGTGAAGCGGTCAATCGTGATGGTGTGCGAGGGGTGTGTTGGAATGTTCGACATTTTGTCTCTCCCTTCTTGGTGTCATATCCATACGCATATGCGTCTGTACATGATAGGGATAGAGCGTGACAAGCAAAAAATGTTCCCCGTTTTTGTGTGGTACATCAAAAACCGGGGGAAGCCTGTATGCCATCGCGTCGCACAGGCTATACCTGCCGGCTACTTCAAGCTGCCCGAGAGGAACTTCGCCAGGCGCTCGCTCTGCGGGTTGCTGAGCACGCTGCGCGGGTCACCCTGTTCTTCGATCAGTCCCTGGTGCAGGAAGACCACGTGGTTGGAGACCTCGCGGGCAAAACCGATTTCATGGGTCACCACCACCATGGTGCGGCCTTCCTGGGCCAGCACCTGCATCACCCGCAGCACCTCGCCCACCAGTTCGGGGTCGAGCGCGCTGGTGGGTTCGTCGAACAGCATCACCTCGGGCTCGACCGCCAGGGCGCGGGCGATCGCCACGCGCTGCTGCTGGCCGCCGCTCATGTGGTTGGGCCAGGTGTCCTCGCGGTTTTCCAGGCCTACCAGCTTCAGGTACTTGCGGGCGCGTTCCACGGCTTCGTCCTTGGAAATGCCGAGCACGTGCACCGGGGCCTCGATGATGTTCTGCAGCACGGTCTTGTGCGCCCACAGGTTGAAGTGCTGGAACACCATGGCCAGCTTGGTGCGCATCATCTGCAGCTGCTTGGGGTTGACGGGCTCCAGCTCGCCGTTGCGGCCGGGCTTGAGCTGCAGCTCCTCGCCGGCGACCACGATCCGGCCCTGCTGGGGCTTTTCCAGCAGGTTGATGCAGCGCAGCAGCGTGGATTTGCCCGAGCCGGAGCTGCCGATCAGGCTGATGACGTCACCGGCCTTGGCCGTCAGCGTCACGCCCTTGAGCACATGGTTGCTGCCATAGCTCTTGTGGATACCTTCGGCTTGAAGTTTGTATGCAGTGGATGTCATGGGTGCAAAGCGTGTGCGTTGTCAGTGCGTGCGGGGCGCGAGGTAGGCAAGAAAGCGCTTTTCCAGCAGGCGGAAGAAGCCGATCAGCGCAAACGTCACGCACAGGTAGATGGCGGCGGCGGCCAGGTAGGCTTCGAACGGCAGGTAGTAGTCGGAGTAGATGCGGCTGGCTACGGCGGTCACATCGGTCAGCGCCGGCACCACGCTGGCCAGGCTGGTGGAGTGCAGCATCATCACGGCCTCGTTGCAGTAAGGCGGCAGCGTGCGGCGCAGGGCGCTGGGCAGCACGATGCGGTGCATGATCTGCCAGCGGCTCATGCCCATGGCGCGCGCGGCCTCGACCTCGCCGGGATTGGTTTCGCGGATGGCGCCTGCCAGCATCTCGGCCGTGTAGCCGGCCGTGTTCAGTGCGAACGCCAGCAGGGCGCAGAAGAATGGCTCCTTGAAGTGCGTCCATGGCCAGACATCGTCCCAGCGTGTCTGGATCCATTCGAGCTGCGCCAGCCCGTAGTAGATCAGGTAGACCTGGATCAGCAGGGGCGTGCCGCGCACAAAGTAGGTGAAGGCGCCCACCAGCTTTTCCAGCACCAGGTTGCCGCTGGTCAGCGCCAGGGCGCCCAGCAGGGCCAGCACGCAGCCAATGCCCAGGCTGGACAGCAGCAGCCACAGCGTGGTCAGCAGGCCCTGGCCGTACATCGCCAGGTGCTCGGGTTGGAAGATGATGTCCCAGCTCATAACTGCACCTTTTCCGTGCCCAGGCTGTAGCGGGCATTCAGGCGCTTGAGTACCCACAGCGAGATGCTGGTGAAGACGAGGTATAGACCGGCCGCAAACAGCAGGAAGACAAAGGGTTCGCGCGTTGCAGCGCTGGCTTGTTTGGCCAGGTAGGTCATGTCGTGCAGTCCGATCAGGCTGACCAGGGCCGTGGCCTTGATCAGGACCAGCCAGTTGTTGGTGAAGCCGGGCAGGGCGTAGCGCACCATCTGTGGCAGCGTGATGCGCACAAAGGTCTGCAGCGGCGTCATGCCAAATGCCCAGGCGGCCTCCATCTGGCCGCGGGGGATCGACAGGATGGCGCCGCGGAAGGTTTCGGTCATGTAGGCACCGTAGATGAAGCCCAGGGTGGCCACGCCGGCGACGAAGGGGTTCAGGTCCAGGGTGAAGTCCGAGCCGATGGATTCAAAGAAGCTGTTGATGCCGATCGCGGCGCCGTAAAAAATCAGCAGCATCAGCACCAGTTCCGGGATGCCGCGCACCACGGTGGTGTAGACCGTCGAAATCCAGACCAGGGGCTTCTTGCCGGACAGCTTGGCCGTGGCGCCCAGCAGTCCCAGCACGGTCGAGACGGCCAGAGATGCCAGGGACACGGCCACGGTGAGCAGGGCCCCTTGCAGGATGGATAGGTAGTAATCGCTCATGCGTGCGGACGCTTTTCCTAAACAACACTGCCCGCCGCCGGCATGGCCGGACAGCGGGTAGTGGCAGCTTCAACGCTTAGTTGCCGTAGGGGTCGAAGTCGAAGTACTTCTTGGCAATGGCGTTGTAGGTGCCATTGCTGCGGATCGTCTTGATGGCCGCATTGATCTGCTCCTTCAGGTCCTTCTGGCCCTTGCGCATGCCAATGCCGATGCCGTCGCCATAGTACTTGGTTTCGTACTGGTCATGGCCGACGTAGCCGTAGTCCTTGCCCTCGGGCTTGCGCAGGAAACCACCATGCACTTCCACCTTGTCGGCCACGGTGCCGTCAAGGCGGCCTGCGTTGATGTCCAGGTAGACCTGGTCCTGGGCTTCGTAAGGCACCACGGTCACGCCGGCGGGCTTGAGTTCACCCATGGCCCACTTTTCCTGGGTGCTACCCTTGAGCACGCCGATGCGCTTGCCCTTGAGGGAGGCGGGGCCGGTGTAGGGCGTGCCCTTCTTCACCACGATGGCGCTGGGGGTCTTGTAGTAGCGGTCGGAGAAGTCGATCACGCGCTTGCGCTCTTCCGTGATGGACAGCGAGCTGACGATCACGTCGTACTTGCGGGCCTGCAGGCCGGGGATCATGCTGTCCCAGACTTGTTCGACGAACACGCAGTTGCGCTTGAGTTCGGCGCAGATGGCGTTGGCCACGTCCACATCAAAGCCCGTGGGTTTGCCGTCGGGGGTCTTGTAGGTGAACGGTTCGTAGGTCGGGTCGATGGCGACCTTCAGGTCGGCGGCCTGCGCCACCGTCGCACATGCGGCCAGCAAGGCCAAGCCCAGAAACTTCTTTGCCATACCAGTCTTCCTTGTCTGTGAGGGATAAGTGCTTGGTCATTGCACGATGCATGCCAAGGTGCAGAGCATTTTAGGAGGCGCGATTGCCCGCAATCCGGAGTTTCTTTGCGAATGTTGCGGGTTTGCGGCAGATATGTGACGCTGTGCCAGGCATTCAGGCACAAAAAAGCCGCTGGTAACAGCGGCTTGGCGGGGACTTGGCGCGAACGCCAAGCCGATGCTAGGGCAATTACTGCTTGTCGTTGCCCAGTTGGGGTAGGGCGTTGGCGCTGCTCACGCTCAGCAGGCCGGCCTTGGAGTAGATGGCCAGCTTCTCGCGGGTGTCGATCAGGTCCAGGTTACGCATGGTCAGCTGGCCGATGCGGTCTGTGGGGCTGAACGGTGCGTCCTCGACCTTTTCCATCGACAGACGCTCGGGCGCGTAGGTCAGGTTGGGCGATTCGGTGTTCAGGATGGAGTAGTCGTTGCCGCGGCGCAGCTCCAGCGTCACGGTGCCGGTCACGGCGCGGGCCACCCAGCGCTGCGAGGCTTCGCGCAGCATGATGGCCTGGGGGTCGAACCAGCGGCCCTGGTACAGCAGGCGGCCCAGCTTCAGGCCGTTGATGCGGTACTGCTCGATGGTGTCTTCGTTGTGGATGCCGGTCACCAGGCGTTCGTAGGCGATGTGCAGCAGGGCCATGCCGGGGGCTTCGTAGATGCCGCGGCTCTTGGCTTCGATGATGCGGTTCTCGATCTGGTCGCTCATGCCCAGGCCGTGGCGGCCGCCGATGCGGTTCAGTTCCAGGAACATGGCCACGGGGTCGGCGATTTCCTTACCGTTGACGGCCACGGGGCGGCCTTCGTCGAAGGTGATCGAGACTTCCTCGGCCTTGACTTCCACCTCAGGCTTCCAGAAGGCCACGCCCATGATGGGGTTGACGATGCGGATGCCGCTGTTCAGGTGCTCCAGGTCCTTGGCCTCGTGGGTGGCGCCCAGCATGTTGGAGTCGGTGGAGTAGGCCTTCTCGGCCGACATCTTGTAGCCGAAGCCTTCCTTGGTCATGAAGGCCGACATTTCGGCGCGGCCGCCCAGCTCGTCGATGAAGGTGTTGTCCAGCCAGGGCTTGTAGATCTTCAGTGCCGGGTTGGTCAGCAGGCCATAGCGGTAGAAGCGCTCAATGTCGTTGCCCTTGAAGGTCGAGCCGTCGCCCCAGATGTGGACGTCGTCTTCCTTCATGGCGGCCACCAGCATGGTGCCGGTCACGGCGCGGCCCAGGGGGGTGGTGTTGAAGTAGGTGATGCCGCCGGTGGAGATGTGGAAGGCGCCGGCCTGGATGGCGGCAATGCCTTCGTTGGCCAGCTGGGGGCGGCAGTCGATCAGGCGGGCCTTTTCTGCGCCGTATTCCATCGCCTTGCGGGGAATTTCGTCGTAGTCGGCTTCGTCGGGCTGGCCCAGGTTGGCGGTGTAGGCGTAGGGCAGGGCACCCTTGTTCTTCATCCAGCGCAGGGCGGCGGAGGTGTCCAGGCCGCCGGAGAAGGCGATGCCGACCTTTTGGCCGACGGGTACGGATTGCAGAATGGTTTCCATGAGATTCTCTCTAAATGAATAGCTGCCAGCGCTTGATGAATAAGGGCCAGGGGCTAAAAAGGCTTGAAATTCAGATCGGCCGGACGCCCAAGGCTCAGGCGTAGTGGCAGATGTAGTGGTAAGCCTCGGTCACGCGGATGTCGAACTTGGAGTTCGCGGGAATGTGGAAGCTCTCGCCGGCCGAGGATTGCTTCCACTCGTCGCTGCCGTCGAGCTTGTATTCGCAGGCGCCGCCCACGCATTCCATGATTTCTGCCGCCGCCGTGCCAAAGGTCAATGTGGCAGGCAGCACCACGCCCACCGACTTCTTGGTGCCATCGGCCAGGGTGAAGCTGTGGCTGACGCACTTGCCGTCAAAGTAAACATTGGCTTTGGTGGTCAGGGTGACGCCAGAAAATTGCTCGGTGGTCATGGGAAATGCGCAGTCGCGGAAGTTGGGATCGAAGCCGGGCATTTTAGGCCAGCTGTGGGGCGCTTGGGGTTTTGGCGCCCGCCTGCAAACAAGCCCCTGGATCAGGGGCTTGGTGTGCATGCCTCAGCGCCAGTAGTAGGGCGGAGGCGGTGGTGGGCGGTGTCCGTGCGGCGGGCGCTGCGGGTAGCCGCCGATGTCCACGATGACCGGGATCGCTGGTGGCGGCGAGCTGTAGGTGATGCTTTCCGTCACCACGCCGCCCGCCGGTGCGGACTGGTAGGTACCACTGGGTCCCACAAACTGCGCAGCGGCGCCAGGGTTGCTGCTGTAACGGCCCTCGGGCTGCACGCTGATGGGCATCCAGGGGCCGGGGTCGTGGTCCAGTCGCGTGGTGTAGCGGCGGCCCGCATATTCATAGGTGACGTCGTAGCCCAGGGTGCGGTTTTGATACACCGTCTCGTTGGTGCAGCGGCGCACGGTCTGGTAGTCGGGCGGGCTGTTGGCGCTTTCCAACTGGTGACCGATCAGGCCGCCGGCTATCGCGCCCACGGCCGTGGTGGCGCCCCGGTTGGAGCCCTGGTAGTGGCCGCGCGGGCCGTAGCGATCCCCGTGGCCCAGGGCATTGCCTGCCACGCCGCCGACGATGGCGCCCACCACGGCACCCGTGCCGGTGGTGCGGGCGCCGCTGTAGACCTGGGTATCTTCGCAAAACTGCTGGGGAATGCCGACCTGCTGGACGACGGGCACGGCAGACAGCACACGGGCGCGCTCTTGGGCCATGACGCCGCCGCAGGCCAGGCCGGCCGCCGCTGTGCAGATGAACCAATGTTTGAGTGCCATAACTTGCTCCTTGCGATACCCGCCACCGGTGGTGGTGCGCTGGCTGCAGTGTAGGCCTGGCGGGTGAATGCCTGCTCGCGGGGCGGTCAATGCCGCCTCTGGCGCTGGGCTGCTTACAGGCCCAGTGCGGTGGCCCAGGCGTCGGCCTGAAAACCGACGGTGATGCGCCCATCTGCCCATTCAACGACCGGGCGCTTGATCACGCTGACATGGGCCTGCAGCACCGCTGCGGCAGAGATCTCGTCGATCACGCTGGTCTGGACGGCCGGATCCAGCTTGCGCCAGGTGGTGCCTTGGCGGTTGGTCAGCTTCTCCCAGCCGACGGCCTGCATCCACGGCAGCAGCCGGTCGGCCGGCACGCCCTGCTTCTTGAAGTCGTGGAAGGCATGTTCCAGGCCGTGTGCGTTCAGCCAGGCACGCGCTTTTTTCACAGTGTCACAGTTCGGGATGCCGTAAACACGAATAATCTTGGTGGTACTCATGGTGTAGATGATGCTGCAAGCCTGGGTGCGCGACAATCATGCCCCGTATGCACAGCACTTTCTCCACCCTTCCCGAATGGCTTGCGCACTGCGAGCACATCCATCCGCAAACCATCTCCATGGGCCTTGAGCGTGTGCGCGAAGTGGCCCAGCGCATGCAGCTGAAGTTTGACTGCCCCGTGATCACCGTGGCGGGCACCAATGGCAAGGGTTCGACCTGCGCCATGCTGGAGGCCGTGGCACTGCAATCGGGCTACAAGCCCGGGGTCTACACCTCGCCGCACCTGGTGCATTTTGAAGAGCGCTGCCGGATTCACGGAGAGATCGCCAAGGCGCAGGATTTCCTGCCGCACTTCGAGGCGGTCGAGGCCGCCCGCCTGCAAGGCGAAGCAGTGCTGCTGACGTATTTCGAGTTCACCACCCTGGCCATCCTGCGCATGCTGAGCACGGCCAAGCTGGACGTGGCGATCCTGGAGGTGGGTCTGGGTGGCCGCCTGGATGCCACCAACATCATCGACACCGATTGCGCCATCATCACCAGCGTGGACATCGACCACACGGCCTTGCTGGGCAACGACCGCGAGACCATCGGCCGCGAGAAGGCGGGGATCATGCGCGCGGGCCGCCCGGTGATCGTCAGCGACCCGGTGCCTCCGCAAAGCGTGATCGACTACGCCGCCGAAATCGGCGCCGACCTGTGGCGCTTTGGCAAGGACTTCAACTACGAGGGCGACAAGCAGCAGTGGGGCTGGGCCGGTCGTGGTCGGCGCTATGCCGGCCTGTCCTATCCCGCACTGCGCGGTGCCAACCAGCTGATGAATGCCTCGGGTGTGCTGGCCGCCTACGAGGCCTTGCGCGACCGCGTGCCCGTGACGGCGCAGGCCGTGCGCACGGGGCTGGCCATGGTGGAGCTGCCCGGGCGCTTCCAGATCATCCCGGGCCAGCCCACGCTGGTGCTGGATGTGGCGCACAACCCCCACTCGGTGGCGGCCCTGACCGCCAACCTGGATGCCATGGGCTATTACCCGACGACGCATGCCGTGTTTGGCGCCATGGCCGACAAGGATCTGGCGCCCATGCTTCTGAAGGTGGGGCCGTTGATCGACCGCTGGTATTTCACCGACCTGCCGACGGAGCGCGCCGAAAGCGCTGTGCACCTGCAGCAGAAGTGGAACGCCCTGCAGATGGTGGCGGGCGGCACACGCCGCGAGGTGCCGACCAGCTTGTATACCAGCCCGCAGGCGGCATTGACCGCCGCCGTACAGGCCGCGGACCCGGCTGATAGAATTGTGGTCTTTGGCTCGTTCTACACGGTCGGTGAGGTTTTGAAAGATGGGCCACCTCGCCTGCATGCCAAACATTTGGGCGAATAAGGTCCGCTACGCGACGCATCTTCATGGCACTTTTCAAATTCCGTTGGCCTGGTCAGAAAGACGAACGCGAGCAGGCGCCCATGCGGCGGTCCCGCGCAGCGCAGGCTGAAAGTGTGGACGACATGCGCCGCCGTGCGCGCCACCGCCTGATTGGTGCGGCGGTGCTGGTGGTGCTGGGGGTCATCGGATTTCCCCTGCTGTTCGACACCCAGCCGCGCCCCATTCCCGTGGACGTGCCGATCGAGATTCCCGACCGCAACCAGGTGGCGCCGCTGATGGTGCCTGGCAGCCAGGCGCAAACGGATGCCAAGACGCCCGTGGCCCAGGCACCCGTGCAAGGCAATGCGCTGAGCGAGGGCGAGGAACTGGTGGTCAACGAGCCCGCACCGCTGGCCATGCCCAAGCCACCCGAGCCACCACGTCTGGCCCCTGTGCCCGAGCCTTTGGCCAAGCCCAAATCTGAACACAAGCCCGAGCCCAAGCCAGAACCGAAACCTGAGCCCAAGCCCGAGCCCAAGCCCACCCCCAAACCTGAGCCGGAGCCCAAGCCCGCGCCCAAACCGGCGACGAGCGAGGCCGAGCGTGCCCGTGCGCTGCTGGAGGGCCGCAGCCCTGTGGCCGAGGCGCCCAAGGCCGATGCGGCCAAGCAGGGGCGCTTCATCGTTCAGGTCGGGGCCTTTGCCGATGTGGCCAAAGCCAACGAGGTGCGCAGCAAGCTGGAGCGCTCGGGGCTGAAGACCTACACCCAGACGGTGGACACCAAGGATGGCAAGCGCACCCGCGTGCGGGTGGGGCCTTACGAGCAGCGTGGAGACGCCGACAAGGCCGCCGCGCGCATCAAGGGCCTGGGCCTGGCGGCTTCGGTGCTGACCTTGTGATGCCGGCCATCACGCACACGCGGAGCTGATCAGGCGGATGGCTGTTCTGGACGGAGTGTTGCTGGGCATCCTGCTGGTGTCCATGCTGCTGGGCGCCTGGCGGGGCCTGGTGTTTGAGCTGTTTTCCCTGGTCGGCTGGGTGGCGGGCTTTTTCATCGCCCGGCTGTTTGCCCCCGACGTGGCAGCCTGGCTGCCACTCGAGAGCTGGGACGACACGGTGCGCTATGGCGTGGGCTTTGTGCTGACGTTCGTGGTGGCGGTGTTTGCCTGGGGGCTGCTGAGTGCGCTGGCCAAGAAATTGATCGAGGTGGCCGGCCTGCGTCCGGTGGACCGCACCCTGGGGGCGGTGTTCGGGCTGCTGCGTGCGGTGGTGCTGATCCTGGTGCTGGCGGTGGTGGTGGTGTCCACCTCGCTGCGCACCCAGGACTGGTGGACGCAGTCGGTGGCCGCGCCCTGGTTGGGCGATGCGGTTGCCAGCATCCTGCCGGCGCTCGATCTGCAGTGGGACCACCTGCTGCCGGGAACGTGAATGAGTGAGGGTGGCGCCAATCGCGGCGTCCACCTGCAAGCAAAGACCGCGGGAGCAATCCCGCAGATAGATGGAACGCGACTATGTGTGGAATCGTTGGTGTAGTCAGCACCGCGCCTGTGAATCAACTGATCTATGACGCCTTGCTGCTGTTGCAGCACCGCGGCCAGGATGCTGCCGGTATCGTCACCCAGCAAGAACGCAAGTTCTTCATGCACAAGGCCAAGGGCATGGTGCGCGACGTGTTTCGCACGCGCAATATGCGGGCGCTGCCCGGCAATGTGGGGCTGGGCCAGGTGCGTTACCCCACCGCGGGCAATGCGGCCAGCGAGGAAGAGGCCCAGCCGTTTTACGTGAATGCGCCCTTTGGCATCGTGATGGTGCATAACGGCAACCTGACGAACGCCAAGCAACTGCGCCAGGAACTGGCTGAGACCGACCACCGCCACACCAACACCGAGAGCGACTCCGAAGTGCTGCTCAACGTGTTGGCGCACGAAATCGGCCGTGCCACCAGTGGCGCGCCGCTGACGCCCGACGAGGTGTTCAAGGCCGTGCGTGCCGTGCACCAGCGCATCAAGGGCTCGTACGCCGTGATCGCGCTGATTGCTGGCTACGGCCTGCTGGCCTTCCGCGACCCCTTTGGTATCCGCCCGCTGTGCCTGGGCAAGTCGGCGGATGGCACCTACCTGCTGGCCAGCGAATCGGTGGCGCTGGAAGGCACGCTGCACCAGTTCGAGCGCGACATTGCGCCCGGCGAGGCGGTGTTCATCACCAACGACGGCCAGCTGCACACCGAGCAGTGCGCGGCCAAGAGCGAGCTGCACCCCTGCGTGTTCGAGTACGTCTACCTGGCGCGTCCGGACTCGACCATGGACGGCATCTCGGTCTACCAGGCCCGCCTGAACATGGGTGAGACCTTGGCCAAGCGCGTGATCTCCACCGTGCCGCCCAGCGAGATCGACGCCATCATCCCGATCCCCGAATCCAGCCGCCCCAGCGCCATGCAACTGGCGCAGCTGCTGGGCATTCCCTACCGCGAAGGCTTCGTCAAGAACCGCTACGTGGGCCGCACCTTCATCATGCCGGGCCAGGGCGCACGCAAGAAGTCGGTGCGCCAGAAGCTCAATGCCATCGGCAGCGAGTTCAAGGGTCGCAACGTGCTGCTGGTGGATGATTCCATCGTGCGCGGCACGACCTCCAAGGAAATCGTGCAGATGGCACGCGATGCCGGCGCCAACAAGGTGTACCTGGCTTCGGCCGCGCCGCCCGTGCGCTACCCCAACGTCTACGGCATCGACATGCCCACCAAGTCCGAGCTGGTGGCCCATGGCCGCACGGTGGAAGAGATCCGCCAGGTCATCGGCTGCGACGCGCTGATCTACCAGGACGTGGAAGCGATGAAGCAGGCTGTGGGCAAGATCAACCCGGCGGTCAAGGGCTTTGAGGCGTCGTGCTTTGACGGCGTGTATGTGACGGGCGACATCTCGGAAGCCGAGGTGACCGCGCTGAACGAAGGCCGCAACGCCGGTGCCCAGGAAGAATCCGAAGACACCTCGCGCCTGTCGCTGCCTAACGCCCAGGAGCAGTAAGCAAATACCCGGGCGTGATAAGTCCGGGTGCACAATAAAAAGAGGAGCTGCTGGCGCAGGTTTTGCAAGCATTTCAAATGATTTCACATCTGAAATGCTTGTTTGATCAGCGCAAGCTGCTCCTTTTTTCGAATAAAGCGCAGCATGCGGCATGGACCTGCCGCCACGACAAGAACAAGGAATCGTCACCGTGAACCACCAAACACTTCCCGAGGGCCTGCATCCCGACACATTGGCGGTGCGCGAGGCGCTGCCCCGCAGCCAGTGGGGCGAGCACTGCGAGGCGCTGTACATGACCAGCAGCTTCGTGCAGCCCGATTGTGAAACCGCGGCCCGCCGCTTTGCCGCCCAGGAAGACGGCTTTACCTACAGCCGCACCAGCAACCCCACGGTGACCAGCTTTGAAAAGCGCCTGGCCGCGATGGAGGGTACGGAATGCGCCGTGGCCACCAGCACCGGCATGTCGGCCATCCTGCTGGTGGCGCTGACCACGCTGAAGGCGGGCGACCATGTGATCTGCTCGCGCTCGATGTTCGGCTCCACCATCAAGCTGCTGGGCACGGAAATGGCGCGTTTCGGCGTCGAGACCAGCTTTGTCGCGCAGACCGATGTGGCCGCGTGGCAGGCCGCCATTCGGCCCAACACCCGCTTGTTCTTCGCCGAAACCCCAACCAATCCGCTGACCGACCTGTGCGACATCGCCGCGCTGGCGCAGCTGGCGCATGCCAATGGGGCGCTGCTGGCGGTGGACAACAGCTTTGCCACGCCCATCCTGCAGCAACCCGCCAAGCTGGGTGCCGACATCGTTGTGCACGCAGGCACTAAGTTCCTGGACGGCCAAGGGCGCACCATGGTCGGGGCGGTGTGTGGTTCGGTGGCGCTGGTGGACAAGGTGATGGGCACCTTCCTGCGCAGCGGCGGGCTGAATGCCGCGCCGTACAACGCCTGGACCGTGATGAAGGGGCTGGAAACCCTGTCCCTGCGCGTCAAGGCGCAAAGCGCCGCCGCGCTGGAGCTGGCCACCTGGCTCGAGGCCCATCCCCAGGTGGCGCGGGTGTACTACCCGGGGCTGCAAAGCCATCCCCAGCACGCCCTGGCCATGCGCCAGCAAAATGGCCTCGGTGGCGCCGTGCTGTCGTTTGACGTGCACGGGCAGGGCGCCGAGGCCTTGCGCAAGAACGCCTTCCATGTGGTCGACCATACCCAGGTGTGTAGCATTACGGCCAACCTGGGCGACGTGAAGACCACCATCACCCATCCGGCCAGCACCTCGCACGGCCGCCTGACCGAAAAGCAGCGCCAGGCTGCCGGCATCGGCCAGGGTCTCATTCGCATTTCCGTGGGCCTGGAGCACCTGGACGACCTCAAGGCCGACCTGTCCCGCGGACTGGATACCTACCAATGACACAAAAAATACGTACCCGTTTTGCCCCTTCGCCCACCGGTTTCATCCACCTGGGAAACATCCGCTCGGCCCTGTACCCCTGGGCCTTCGCGCGCGCCAATGGTGGTGACTTCATCCTGCGCATCGAGGACACCGACCTGGAGCGCTCGACCCAGGCGTCCGTGGATGTGATCCTGGAAGGTATGCAGTGGCTGGAGCTGACCCACGATGAGGGGCCGTTCTACCAGATGCAACGCATGGACCGCTACAAGGAAGTGCTGGCACAGCTGCAGGCCGCCGGCCACGTCTATCCCTGCTACATGAGCATGGAAGAGCTGGACGCCCTGCGCGAAAAGCAGATGGCCGCCAAGGAAAAGCCCCGTTACGACGGCACCTGGCGCCCCGAACCCGGCAAGGTGCTGCCCCCCATCCCCGATGGCGTGAAGCCCGTGCTGCGTTTCAAGACGCCGCAGGGCGGCGTTGTGGCCTGGGAGGACAAGTGCAAGGGGCGCATCGAGTTCCAGAACAGCGAACTCGATGATCTGGTGATTGCCCGCCCCGACGGCACGCCCACGTACAACTTCTGCGTCTGTGTGGACGACATGGACATGCGCATCACCCACGTGATCCGCGGCGACGACCACGTCAACAACACCCCGCGCCAGATCCACATCTTCGAAGCCCTGGGTGCGACCGTGCCCGTGTTCGCCCACCTGCCCACCGTGCTGAACGAGCAGGGCGAGAAGATGAGCAAGCGCAACGGCGCCAAGCCCGTGACGCAGTACCGCGACGAAGGCTACCTGCCCGATGCCATGGTCAACTACCTGGCCCGCCTGGGCTGGAGCCACGGCGACGACGAGATCTTCTCCCGCCAGCAGTTCCTGGAATGGTTCAACCTGGACCATCTGGGGCGCAGCGCCGGCCAGTTCGACGAAGCCAAGCTGCGCTGGGTGAATGCCCAGCACCTGAAGACCATGGACGACACGGCGCTTTCAGCCAAGGTCAAGCCTTTTGTAATTCAAGCCGGTGTGTCGGAGGCGGTGCTCGATGCCGACGATCGCCTGGTGCGCATCGCTGCCTTGTTCAAGGACCGCTGCGAGACCCTGGTGGACCTGGCCCACTGGGCCAAGGTCTTCTATGTGGACGCCGTCGACCGCAATGCTGAGGATTACGCCAAGCACGTGACTGAAGCGGCGGTGCCGGTGCTCGATGCTTTCGCGGCAGCCATGGAAACCGTGGACTGGAACAAGGACGCGATTGCGGCTGCGATCAAGGACGTGCTCAAGGCCCAGGGGGTGAAAATGCCCGTATTGGCCATGCCGGTGCGCGTGTTGACCGTGGGTACGGCCCACACACCCTCGGTGGATGCGGTGCTGGAATTGCTGGGTCGCGAAAAAATTCTTTCGCGTTTGAAAAACCGCTAAAAACCTGTCTATAATTCGAGGCTCTGCACAACGCGACATATTAATGTTGTGTTGTCAAGAGGGGGTATAGCTCAGCTGGGAGAGCGCTTGCATGGCATGCAAGAGGTCATCGGTTCGATCCCGTTTACCTCCACCAAATTTTGACGGCTGGCTGCAAAGCCAGAAGTTCTAGGAATTGACCCTATCGTCTAGAGGCCTAGGACATCACCCTTTCACGGTGAGTACCGGGGTTCGAATCCCCGTAGGGTCGCCAAGTTTGAAGCGCTGGTAGCTATCCAAAAAATA
>NZ_BBJR01000028.1 GCF_000739875.1 Comamonas aquatica NBRC 14918 | reverse complement strand
GTAGCTGTAGCTGTAGCTGGGCCGTTCCCCGGTGGCAGCCATAAAAAAGGCCTGCAGATGCAGGCCTCAAAGAGATGAAGTTGGAAGGCCTCTGCGGGCTTCAGGTCTTGGCGGAGGGCGTGGCGGCCTGGCTGTCGGCCGCAGCGACGGCGGAAGCGCTCTTGTTGATCTTGCCCAGGAAGAGCACGGTGAAGTAAATCCACATGGCAATGGTGATCAGGATGACGATCAGGCTCATCAGGCCGTAGTCGGTCGAGATCAGGTCGTTGAACATCTTCATGGCAAACATCCTCCGCAATCAGTCATGGGTTAATAGGTGTGCTGTCACTATCGCGTGCGGGTGGCGGGGGGCGTTTGCGGCACATCAAACGGCCGGACTGGGCGATTTGCGTTAAAGCAAGGGTCTGGATGGCCGGTCGGGCCGGTTTTTTGCATACCATGCGGGGCATGGCCGTCCGTCGGCAGCGCCAACCAGTTTGAATGGGTGAGAAACAACACATGATCGACGCTTCCAACGTCACACACAGCGTGCAACTGGCCGTGGCGCCAGTGTTCTTTTTAACGGCCGTGGCCGGCATGATCGGCGCCGTGGCCGGGCGGCTGGCACGCATCATCGACCGGGCCCGGGTGATGGAGGAGCGCGTGCGCGCCAGCAACGATGAGGAGTTCATCGACCGCGGCCTGCGCGAGCTGAACTACCTGCGCACGCGGGGCCGCATTGCCAACTGGTCGATCGGCTTGCTGACGCTGTGCGGCTTCCTGATCGGGCTGACGATTGTGTTCCTGTTCATCGGCCAGGCCTGGGCGGAGCAGGGGCAGATGGTGGCGGTGTTCCTGTTTTTGGGCGGGGTGTTCTCGTTCATCGCCGCGCTGGCCTGCTTCATGTGGGAGACGGTGCTGGCCACCGACCTGCTGAATTTCAACGTGCTGGAGACCGGGCGGCAGATGCGGCACTGACCGCCCTGGGGCCGCTCAGGGCTTGGGGTCGATGGGCTCCAGCCAGGCCTGGGCGGCATTGATCACGCACTGCGTCAGGCGCTCCAGTCCGGTCTGCGCATTGCGCGCATGCGCCCAGTACAGGGGCACCGGAATGCCGCTGCCCGGCAGCAGCTCCACCAGACTGCCGTTGGCCAGGTGCTCGCGGATCAGCACCGTGGGGTGCATGCCCCAGGCCACGCCGGCTTCGCAGGCGCGCACGAAGGCGTGTGCCGATGGCACCCAGTGGCGCGGCGGCGCATGGCGGGCCGAGACGCCTTGCTGGTGCAGCCACTTGTCCTGCATCGCGTCCTTGCGGTCGTAGGTCAGCACCGGTGCCTGCGACAGGGTCTGGGCATTGATGCCCTGGGCGCCGAAATAGCGGGCGATGAAGGCCGGGCTGGCAGCGGCCACGTACTGCATGTTCGCCAGGGGCCAGATGTTGCAGCCCGTGATGTGGCTGGACGAGGCCGTGACCGCCGCCATCACCTCGCCTTCCTTGATGCGCTTGGCCGTGTGGTCCTGGTCGTCGATGCTGATGTCCAGCAGCTCGTTGCCTTCCTGGGTGAAGGCGGCCATGGCATCCACGAACCAGCTGTTGAGCGAATCCGCATTCACCGCCAGCTTCAGCGTGGGGCGGGCCACCTGGCCTTCGGGCACCAGCTCGGGGTTGTTGCGGCGCAGCTCGTTTTCGAGCAACGCCACCTGCTCCACGTGCAGACACAGGCGACGCCCGGCCTCGGTGCCGGTGCAGGGCGCGCCGCGCATCACCAGCACCTGGCCCAGGCGCTCTTCCAGCAACTTGATGCGTTGCGAGATGGCCGAGGGCGTGACGTGCAGCTTGCGGGCCGCACGGTCAAAACTGCCTTCGCGCAGCACAGCGGCCAATGCTTCCAGTCCAGCGTAGTCGAGCATGTAGAAAAACTTAATTCGAATGAAGTAATTTAATTTATCTTATCTGTATAAGTCCGGCAATGCGGCGGGAGAATTGGCCGCATGTGGAATGCTGAAATCACCTCTTCCTGGCTGGCAGGTTTTACCGTGTGCCTGTCGCTGATCGTCTCCATCGGGGCGCAGAACGTCTATGTGCTGCGCCAGGCCGTGCGTGGGGAGCACACGCGGGCCTGCGTGGCCTGGTGCGTGGGCTCGGACGCGCTGCTGATTGGCGCCGGCGTGGCCGGCATGGCGCAACTGCTGTCCAGCCGCCCCGACGTGGCCTACTGGTGCGGCTGGGGCGGCGTGCTGTTCCTGCTGGGCTATGGGCTGTTCGCCTTGCACCGCATGGCGTTTGCCCAGACTGCCCTGGTGCTGGCCGAAGGCGATGCCGTGGCGCCGCGCAGCGTGCTGGCGGTGCTGGGCGCGCTGGCGGTCATCACCTTGCTCAATCCCCATGTCTACCTGGACACGGTGGTGCTGATCGGCTCCATCGGGGCGCGCCAGGCGGGGGAGCTGAAATGGTTCTTCGTGGTCGGGGCGGCCTGTGCCAGCCTGGTGTGGTTTTGCCTGCTCAGCGCGGCGGCGCAGCGGTTGCGACCGCTGTTTGCCAAGCCCGTGGCGTGGCGGGTGCTCGACGGCATCACCGGGGTGATGATGCTGGTGCTGGCCTGGTGGGTGTGGCAGGGGCTGGTGGCCTGAGCGCACGCACGCCCTGCCACCAAAAGCAAAAGCCCGTGCTGCAAGCGCCACGGTTTTTTTTTGTGAGGTTGTGATGGAGGGGGCTCAGCTCAGGCGGGCCAGCACTTCCAGCAACTTCCACTGGTTGGCCAGGATCTGGTAGTAGCCGGTTTCCCCGGTCTTGTGGCTGGTGGCCTCGATGAAGACCACGTTTCCCTGCGCACGGGCCGGGGTCATGGTGGGCTTGATCTTGTCGTAGTTGTAGCGCTCCGCCAGGTCACCGCGGAAGTTCAGCAGGCGGTCACTGCCCGATGCCAGGTGGGCAGCAAACAGCTCCAGGGTGCGTGACAGTGTCACTTCGCTCAATCCGGTGGTGATGGCTTTGTCCAGGGAGATGGGGGCGGTATCGCTCATGGAGGGGTCCGGTGAAATGGCCTGGGAAATAAAGTTCGGCATCATGCCGCAGTTGCCGGGCCATGGATACTGGTGGTAACGATTTGCTCGGGCTTGTGTCGCGCAAGCGCAAGACCACGGTAGGCACCAACTGTGGCCACTTGGGCCATCGGCCAGTGCGATGACCGGACCCCGGTGGGGCGGTGCGTCACCTGGGATTGGCCCGCCCATGAAAAAAGCGCTGCCAGGGCAGCGCTTGGGAGTGGGGTGTGACGCCGATCAGAAGGCGGGAACCACGGCGCCCTTGTACTTCTCTTCGATGAACTTCTTGGTGTCGGGCGAGTGCAGGGCCTTCATCAGCTTGGCGATGTCGGCGCCATCGGCGCGGTCCTTGCGGGCGGCGACGATATTGGTGTAAGGCGAGTCGGCGTTCTCGATGAACAGCGCATCCTTGGTGGGGTTGAGCTTGGCTTCGATTGCGTAGTTGGTGTTGATCAGGGCCAGGTCCACGTCAGCCAGCGCACGGGGCAGCAAAGGGGCTTCCAGTTCGCGGAACTTCAGTTTCTTGGGGTTCTTCACCACGTCCAGCGCGGTGCTGGTCAGGTTCTTGGGGTCCTTGAGTTCGATCAGGCCTTGCTTGGCCAGCAGCAGCAGGGCGCGGCCACCGTTGGAGGGATCGTTGGGGATGGCCACGGTGGCGCCGTCCTTCAGGTCCTTTAGGTTCTTGATCTTCTTGGAGTAGGCGCCGAAGGGCTCGACGTGCACCTTGCCGTTGGGCACTTGCACCAGGCTGGTCTTGCGGTCCTTGTTGTAGCTGTCCAGGTAGGGCTGGTGTTGGAAGAAGTTGGCGTCCAGCTGCTTGTCTTCCACGGCGGCGTTGGGCTGCACGTAGTCGCTGAATTCCTTGACCTGCAGCTCGATGCCGTCGGCCTTGAGTTGGGGCTTGATGAAGTTCAGGATTTCCGCGTGGGGCACGGCGGTGGCGGCCACCTTGAGCACATCGGCAGCCTGGGCAGAGAGGGCCAGGGTGGCAATCGCCACGGCAGTCAGGGTCTTCTTCAACATATGGAGGATTCCGTTCAAATGACAGTGGAGTGCGGTGTTGTCTCAGCCCTGTGGGCACCGGTTGCAGCCTCAGGGTGTGGGGGCAAGTGTAATCTTGGCACTGCAGCCTGCTAAGTAATTTTTACTAATTTGGTTATAAAGAAAGTGGTTTTTATGCAAAATTTTGCCATTCAGAGGTGCCGTGCACGCTGACGACCTCGAAAAGCTGGTGTCCACCCGCATGCCCTTCGGTAAGTACAAGGACCGTCTGCTGTGCGATCTGCCCGGCAATTACCTGGCGTGGTTTGCGCGCGAGGGCTTTCCGCCCGGTGGGCTGGGGCGTTTGCTGGCCCTGATGCACGAACTGGACCACAACGGGCTCACGCGCCTGCTCGATCCCCTGCGGCCCCCGCGCTGAAGCGCTGCCAATAAAAACAAAACGCCCCGCGGCGCAAGCCGGCGGGGCGTTTTGCGTGCGCGTGCACGGCAACTGCCGTGTGGCGATTACAGGGCGGCAGCGCGGGCCGCTTCGGCCTTGGCCTTGGCTTCGTCCAGCTTCTTTTGCAGTGCGGCGGCTTCGGCTTCTGCGGCCTTGGCTTCGGCCTGTGCCTTGGCCTTGGCGTCCGCTTCGGCGGCGGCCTTGTCGTCACCGCTGAAGGCGCCGGCAATGGCGTTGCCCGCCAGGGTGCCAACCACGGCGCCGGTGGCGGTGGCGGCGATGGTGCCCATCATGCCGGAGCCTGCAGGGGCGGCGGTGGCCGCAGGCGCCGCGGCGGGGGCTGCAGCGGCGGCGGGCGTGGCAGGTGTCGCAGGCTTGGCGGCGGCGGTCGGGGCTGCAGGGGTGGCCGGCTTGGCGGGGGCCTGGCCAATCGATGCAGGGCGCACCGACTTGCCGCCCCCCATGCGCTTGGCGTGCGCCAGGGTGGGCGCGGCCAATGCGGCGATGGTGACGGCGATCACGGAAGCGGTGGTGCGGAAAGAAGTTTTCACAAAGGGTCCTGGGAAAAGACGGTCAACAAAACGAGGGCCATGTGACGACCCCAGCGCGCCCGAGCGGGTGCGCTGCAAGGAAATACATGGGGGGAGGGGTGCAAATTGCAAGCCCTCAGGTCCCGTGGGTCCGGGAGGGGCTGGCCTTTGCGGGCCGCACACGTTGAAATGTTGGCGTTATGGGTGTGAGAGCGGCGATTTTACGCGCAGCCCGCGATGCTGCAAGAAAAAATAGCGGCAAGCGCTTGAAAACAAAGGGTTTCTGATGGTTTTTTACCGGAAACCCATGCTAGGCGAGCGCAAGCCGCTTCTTTTTTGCAATGTGCCCGGGTGCGGTGGCCGCGGGGCCGTGCTGCAGGCTTGGCCGGGGCTGGAGCTAGGGTTGGGGGGGCGCGCAGGCCCCCGGTGGCACACACCCGGCGCGGCCCTGGTGTTCGGGCGGCGGCGTGCCGGGCGTGGCGGTCCGCCTTACCGCAGCACTTCCAGCAGGCGGTCCAGGCCGCCTTCGTTGATGCAGACCTTGGCCTCGGCGCGCACGCGGGGCTTGGCGTGGTAGGCCACGGACAGGCCGGCGGCCTGCATCATGGGGATGTCGTTGCTGCCATCGCCCACGGCGATGCACTGCGCGGGCGTAATGCCCAGCAGGCAGGCCACTTCCAGCAGGGTGCGGCGCTTTTCGGCGCCGTCGCAGATGTCGCCCCAGGGCTGTTCGACCAGGCCGCCGGTTAGCACGCCGTCGCGGGTCTCCAGCACGTTGGCGCGCACGAAGTCGATGCCCAGCAGGCCACGCACATGTTCGGCAAAGTAGGTGAAGCCGCCGGAGACCAGCAGCACCTTCAGGCCGGCGGCCTGGGCGGCGCGCACCAGGGTGTCGGCACCGGGGGTCAGGCGCAGGCGCTCGGTCAGCACGCGGGCCATGTCGGCCTCGGTCACGCCCACCAGCTTGCCCACGCGCTGGCGCAGGCTGTCCTTGAAATCGGTGATCTCGCCGCGCATGGTGGCCTCGGTGATGGCCGCAACTTCGGCCTTCTTGCCCGTGGCGTCGGCGATTTCGTCCACGCATTCGATGGTGATCAGCGTCGAGTCCATGTCGAACGCGATCAGCTTGTAGTCGCTGAGCTTTTGTGGGGCGGTGATGTGCTGGATGGTCAGGCCGGGGGCGAATTCGGTAGCGGCGGGCATGGGCGCGGGCAGAGGTTGCAGGATCAGGCCCAGCACGGCAGGTGCTGGGGGCTGGTGCGGATTATCGCGGCTGTGCGGCGCGGCAGGGGCGAACGGGGCTTGTCCGTGGCCCGTGCGACCGGGCAGGTCACCTGCCCGGTGGCGGTGTCCGCCCCTGCAGGGCGCTGGGAGTTGCGCTTATTGCGGCTGCAGGCCGGCGGCCTTGACCAGTTCGGCGTGCAGCTTCAGGTCGCCGGCGATCGTGGCCTGCAGTTCCTCGGGGCTGGACGGTGCGGGTTCCATGCCGCTGGCCAGCAGCTTGTCCCGGGCGGGGCCCTGCAGCACGCTGCGCACGGCCTGGTTCAGCTGGGCCACCACGGAGGGCGGGGTCTTGGCCGGGGCCAGCAGGCCCACCCAGGCGGACAGTTGCAGGTCGGCAAAGCCGCTTTCGGCCATGGTCGCCACCTGGGGCAGCAAGGGCGAGCGCTGCGCGCTCATCACGCCCAGGGCCTGCAGCTTGCCGGACTGGATGTGGGGCAGGGCCTCGGGCAGCACGGCGAACAGCATGTCGACATTGCCGGCCAGCGTGTCATTGATGGCGTTGGCGCCGCCCTTGTAGGGCACGTGCAGCATCTCGGACTGCGTGCGGGTGCTGAACATCAGCGCCCCCAGGTGCTGCGGGCTGCCGTCGCCGGACGATGCATAGGTCAGCCGGCCCGGCGCAGCCCGCGCCTGGGTGACGACGGCGGCGACGCTGGGAAAGCGGGCCTTGTCCTTGACCACCAGCACCATGGGCTGGTTGACCAGCCGGGCGATGGGCTGGAAGTCGGCCTGCGGGTCATAGGCCAACTGCTTGAAGATGCTCTTGTTGGTGGTCAGGAACGAGGCGGGCGAGACCGTCAGCGTGTAGCCATCGGGCGTGGCGCGTGCCACCTGGGGCATGCCGATCTGGCCGGACCCACCGGCCTTGTTCTCCACCACAAACGATTGCCCCAGTTTGGTGCCCAGCTCCTGGCTGATCACGCGGGCCAGCATGTCGGCGCTGCCCCCGGCGGGCAGGGCCACCATCACCTTGACGGGTTTGCTGGGGTAGGTGTCTGCCGCGGTGGCGCTGGTGCCGACGCACAGGGCGGCCAGGGTGCAGGCCAGAAGGTGGGGGCGCAAAAGCATGGTGCATGTCCTGGGTGGGCTGCGCCAGCCGAAGGGCTGAGGTGTCGCAGTCCCCCGGACCACGCAAATTCAGTGCCCGGTCGCGGTGCGGTGGCCACGCGCCCCGTCTGCAAGGGCGTGTTTTTCAAAAATTAGAGCTGTCAGCGCAAGCGCAGTCAGCATTTCAAGGCTTTTTGCCGTGTAAATACAAATCGTCCGACCAGGTGGCCAGCCATTCGGGCTTGTAGGCCACGAACACGGCGCACAGCATGCCGGTGACCACGGCATCGCCCCAGGCCATCAGCCAGTGTGCAATCTGCGACAGGTCCTCCTGCACGCCCGGCAACTGGTGGCCCAGGGCCGCGGACAGCAGGCCGGCGGCAAAAAGGCTCAGCACCGTGCCGACAAAGCCGCGGCCGAAGATGTAGACAAACACCTTGGTGCCCAGCCAGCGGCGCAGCAGCACCCCCCACAGCATGGCCAGCGTGGCCGGGACGATGCCGTGCCACACCGTCAGGCGCAGGGCCTCGATGGCCTCCAGGCTGGGCGAGAGCAGGTAGGCGATGGCCCCCACCAGGCACAGCGCGGGCACGGCCAGCGGCCAGCCCAGGGTCATCATCACCAGGCAGGCGCCCGACCACTGCAGCTGCAGCGGCATGTGGTGCAGCGTGGGCAGGGCCCACAGCCACGGCAGCACCACCAGGGTGGCCAGCAGCGGCGTCCACAGCGGGGCGCTGTCGCCATGGTCCTGCGTGACCAGGGCCTTGCGGTTGCGCAGCAACTGCCAGGGGCGCAGGGCCAGGGCCGCGACCAGTGCGGTGAGAAGGAGGGCGATGTCCAGCATCCGGCGATTGTGCGGTGGCGCTGGCGCCGCGGGCCCACCGCCGGGGCAGCCGAGGCTTGTGCTAGATCAAGCCCCGGCATCGCAGGGGGGGGTGATGGGGGGCCTGCGTGCCAGCCACGCGGTCCCGTCCTGGTCCCGGCCTTGCGGCAGGGCGCCGGTGCCCTAGGGAAAGTCCGTCATGACGTTGTCACGCCGCCTGCCTACATTGGCGCGATGTCCACCATTCAACTGGAAGGTGTTGCCAAGTCGTGGGGCAGCACCACGGCTTTGCAAGCCATTGATCTGTCGATTCCCTCGGGCGCGTTCTGTGTGTTGCTGGGCCCTTCGGGCTGCGGCAAATCGACCACCTTGCGCATCATTGCCGGTCTGGAGCAGGCCAGCGCTGGGCGCGTGCGCATCGGCGGCCAGGATGTGACCGACCTGCCCCCGGCCGAGCGCGGCATCGCCATGGTGTTCCAGAACTACGCGCTGTTTCCCCACCTGTCGGTGGCCGAGAACATCGGCTTTGGCCTGTCGGTGCGCAAGGTGCCCAAGGCCGAGGCTGCCCGGCGCCTGCACGATGCGGCCGGCTTGCTGGGCCTGTCGCACCTGCTGGACCGCAAGCCGGGCCAGCTCTCGGGCGGCCAGCAGCAGCGCGTGGCCCTGGGCCGTGCCCTGGTGGCACAGGCCCATGTCTGCCTGATGGATGAACCCCTGTCCAACCTCGATGCCCAGCTGCGCCAGGAAATGCGTGCCGAGCTGCGTGAGCTGCAGCAGCGCCTGGGCCTGACGGTGGTGTATGTGACGCACGACCAGGCCGAGGCCATGAGCATGGCCGACCAGGTGGTGTTGCTGCACCAGGGCCGCGTGGAGCAGTGCGCCACGCCGCGCGCCCTGTACGCCCAGCCGGCCACCACCTTTGCAGCGCGCTTCATCGGCACGCCCGCGATGAACCTGGTGCAGCTGCAGGACGGCGCGATCGCCGGCAGCAGCGTGCGCTTGCCCGCGCCCACCGGTGCCGCCTGGCTGGGGCTGCGCCCCGAGGCTGTGGCGCTGTCGGGCGAAGCGCGCGTGCCCGCCCAGGTGGTAGGGCTGGAATACCTGGGCGCCGATGTGGTGCTGCGCTGCCAGGTGGGCAGCGAGCAGATCACGGTGCGGGCCCCGGGCCAGCAGGCGGTGCAGGCCGGGCAGGCTCTGCCGCTGGCCTGGCCGCCGCAGGCCATGCATTTTTTCGACGCCGCCGGCCAGCGTCTGGCCTGACGGCCCTGCAGTTTTTTTGTCCACGTCCTCGTCGGGCAGTTCCCAGTCCGCGATCGGCGGCCTACCAGGAGTGCATGCATGCAACGCAAGACCTTTTTGAAAACCATCGTCGCCACCAGCGCCGCCATGTGGGGGCTGTCGACGGCCCTGGCCCAGGCCAATCCGCTGGAGGTGCCGTTCTACTACCCCGTGGCCGTGGGCGGTCCCATCACCAAGGTCATCGACGGTTACGCGGCCGACTTCAACAAGGCCCACCCACAGTACAAGGTCACGCCCATCTACGCGGGCACCTACCAGGAAACCATCGTCAAGGCGCTGACGGCCAACAAGTCGGGCAAGGCGCCGGCCACCTCGGTGCTGCTGTCCACCGACATGTTCACGCTGATCGATGAAGACGCCATTGCCCCCATCGATGACTTTGTGAAGACCGATGCCGACAAGGCCTGGCTCAAGGGCTTCTACCCCGCGTTCATGGCCAACAGCCAGACCGGCGGCAAGACCTGGGGCATTCCGTTCCAGCGCTCCACCGTGGTCATGTACTACAACAAGGAAGCCTTCAAGGAAGCCGGTCTGGACCCGAACAACGCCCCGCAGAACTGGAAGGAGCTGCGCGACGCCGCGCAGAAGCTGACCAAGAAGGACGCCAACGGCAATGTCACCCAGTACGGCATCCAGATCCCCTCGACCGGTTTTGCCTACTGGATGCTGCAGACGCTGACCACGCCGAATGGCGTGCTGCTGGCCAACGAGGCTGGCACCAAGGTCATGTTTGACCACCCCAAGGTGATCGAGGCGCTGGACTTCTGGGTCAATCTGACCAAGGACGGCGTGCACCCCAAAGGCGTGGTGGAGTGGGGCACGACGCCCAAGGACTTCATGGAAAAGAAGGCCGCCATCATCGTCACCACCACCGGCAACCTGACCAACCTGAAGGCCAATGCCAAGTTCGACTTCGGCGTGGCGCAGATTGCCGGGAATGTGCGCAAGGGCTCGCCCACCGGGGGCGGCAACTTCTACATCTTCAAGAAGGCGCCCAAGGCGCAGCAGCAGGCGGCGTTCGAGTTCGCCAAGTGGGTGACACAGCCCGAGCGTGCGGCCCTGTGGAGCATGGACAGCGGCTACGTCGCCGTGTCGCCCGCCGCCTACGACACGCCCGCGCTCAAGCAGTACGGCCAGGACTTCCCGCCCGCCCTGGTGGCGCGCGACCAGCTGCCGGTGTCGGTGGCGGAGTTCTCCACGCACGAGAACCAGCGCGTGACCAAGCTGCTGAACGACGCGGTCCAGGCGGCGTTGAATGGCACCAAGACCTCGGCCCAGGCGCTGAAGGACGCGCAGCGCGAGGCCGATCGCATCCTGCGCAGCTACCAGTAAGCCCCGGAACGCTGCGGCGCGCAGGCACACCGCCTGCGCGCCGCAGCACCGGCGTGGCGGTCCCGGTGACCCTCACGCCGGTATCTGGACCTTATCTGGTTCATATCACCTTCCAGGCCATATCCCATGCGCGCAGCCAGCTATGTTTTTTTGTCCGCGAGGGACGCCCGTGATGTGTCCATGCTGCGCTGCCGTGGCTGGCGGGCCCAGGTTGCTGCGGTCGCCGTTCCTGCCGCATACCGCGCGGTGGGACCCGGGCAATGCAGCCGGTTTTGAGAGAGAAATTCCGTTCGATGGCCATGTCTTTTGCTTCATTGCCCCGCCGGGTCGGCAGCCCGGGCATCCACGCCTGGCTGCTGCTGTTGCCGGCGATGGTGCTGCTGGTGACCTTCACCCACTGGCCCGCCGTGGCCACCCTGATCGACAGTTTCTTCTCCACCCCGCGCGGCACCCGCCCCGCGGTCTGGGTGGGCGCCGAGAACTACGCCGTCATGGTGGACGACCCCGTGTTCTGGCAGGCCGTGCGCAACAACCTGTGGTTTGCGGCGGCCACCATCCCCACCTCCATCGGCCTGGCCCTGCTGATGGCGCTGTGGGTCAACGAGCGCATGGCCGGGCGCACCTGGCTGCGCATGGCCTATTTCACGCCCACGGTGCTGCCCATGATTGCCGTGGCCAACATCTGGCTGTTCTTCTACACGCCGCAGTACGGCCTGCTGGAGCAGGTGACGGGTGCGCTGGGGCTGCCCTCGCACAACTGGCTGGGCAGCCCGTCGACGGCGCTCGGGGCCGTGACCCTGGTGGCGGTGTGGAAGGAGGCCGGCTTCTTCATGATCTTCTACCTGGCCGCGCTGCAGACGCTGAACCCCAGCCTGAAGGAGGCGGCCGCCATCGAAGGCGCCTCGCGCTGGTACTTCTTTCGCCGCGTGCAGTGGCCGCTGCTGATGCCGACCACGCTGTTCGTGCTGGTGAATGCGGTGATCAATGCCTTTCGCCTGGTGGACCACATCTTCATCCTGACGCGCGGCGGGCCGGACAACGCCACCAGCCTGCTGCTGTACCACCTGTACGAGGTGGGCTTCAAGTTCTGGGACACGGCCTATGCCGCAGCCATCACCGTGGTGCTGGTGATGGTGCTGGCCGGCGTGGCGCTGTTCCAGTTTTTCGTGCTCGACAAGAAGGTGCACTACCAATGAGCCGCCCTCCCGCCCCGGCGGTGATCTACCGCCACACCTGGTTCGACACCCTGGCCGCCTGGCTGCTGGCGCTGTGCTGGATCCTGCCGCTGGCCTATGCCGTGTGGACGGCCTTCCACCCCAGCGCCTACGCCACCCGGCTCGATCTGGCGGCACCGTGGACGCTGCAAAACTTCCGCAACGCCTGGGAGGCCGCGCCGTTTGCGCGCTATTTTTTGAACACCACGCTGCTGGTGCTGATGATTCTGGCGGCGCAGCTGGTGCTGTCCACCCTGGCGGCGTTCGCCTTCGCGCGCTATGAGTTCCGGGGCAAGCACATTGCCTTCGCGCTGGTGCTGGTGCAGCTGATGATCATGCCGGACATCCTGCTGGTCGAGAACTACCAGACCATGGCCCGCCTGGGCCTGGTGGACACGCTGCTGGCCATTGGCCTGCCGTACTTTGCCTCGGCCTTTGCCATCTTCCTGTTGCGCCAGACCTTCCTGGGCATTCCCAAGGAGCTGGACGAGGCCGCGCGCGTGGAGGGCGCCAGCACCCTGCAGATCCTGTGGCGCGTCTATGTGCCGCTGGCCAAGCCGGTGTACACCGCGTTCGCCCTAGTGTCGGTGAGCTTCCACTGGAACAACTTCCTGTGGCCGCTGATCATCACCAACAGCGTGGAGTCGCGCCCGCTGACCGTCGGGCTGCAGGTGTTCTCCAGCGTGGAGCAGGGCGTGGACTGGTCCACCATCACCGCCGCCACCCTGATGACCTCGGCCCCGCTGCTGGTGGCCTTCATCCTGTTCCAGCGCCAGTTCGTGCAAAGCTTTATGCGCGCGGGCATCAAGTAGGGGGGCGGTGGGCGGCATGAGCCATGCCCCCTCGGCCCTTCACCATCGCGATCCCCTGGTTCCTTGATCCCCCAACGGACTGCTTCCGATCTGAGTGCGAGTGAGGCACGCCCAGCGATAAAAAAGGCCAGATACCCATCCGGTCTCTGGCCTGGTGGGGGGAGGGTACCTGGGACTCAGGCCGTGGTCGGCGTGCCCAGGCTGCGCAGCACATCGCGCACCATCTGGGCGCGGGCCTTGGGGTCGGGCAGGTCACGCTCGATGCGCAGCTTGTCGTTGCCGGCCAGCTTGATGTGCTTGTTCTTCTGGATCAGGTGGATGATCTGCAGCGGCTCCACCGGCGGGTTGGGCTTGAAGGTGATGTGGATCACCCCGGGGGCCGCATCCACCTTGATCACGCCATAGGGCTCGGACAACACGCGCAGACGGTGGGTGTCGATCAGCGTCTGCGCCTGCGGTGGCAGCTTGCCGAAGCGGTCGACGATCTCTTCCAGCAGGTTGTCGATCTGGTCCGTGCTCTTGGCCGTCGCCAGCTTCTTGTAGAACGACAGGCGCAGGTGCACGTCGCCGCAGTAGTCGTTGGGCAGCAGGGCCGGGGCGTGCAGGTTGATCTCGGTCGTGGCGGCCATGGGCGACAGCAGGTCGGGCTCCTTGCCGGCCTTGAGGCTGCGCACGGCCTCGGCCAGCATCTCGTTGTAGAGCTGGAAGCCGATCTCCATCATGTTGCCGCTCTGGTTCTCGCCCAGCACCTCGCCGGCGCCGCGGATTTCCAGGTCGTGCATCGCCAGGTAGAAGCCACTGCCCAGCTCCTCCATCTGCTGGATGGCGTCCAGGCGCTGCTGGGCCTGCTTGGTCAGGCCTTCGATGTCCGGCACCATCAGGTAGGCATAGGCTTGGTGGTGGCTGCGGCCCACGCGGCCGCGCAGCTGGTGCAGCTGGGCCAGGCCGAACTTGTCGGCACGGCTGATGACGATGGTGTTGGCGCTGGGCACGTCGATGCCGGTCTCGATGATGGTGGAGCACAGCAGGATGTTGAAGCGCTGCGCCACAAAGTCGCGCATCACTTTTTCCAGCTCGCGCTCGGGCATCTGGCCGTGGGCCACGGCGATGCGCGCCTCGGGCAGGATTTCCTCCAGCGCCTGGCGGCGGTTCTCGATGGTCTCCACCTCGTTGTGCAGGAAGTAGCACTGGCCACCGCGCTTGAGCTCGCGCAGCACCGCCTCGCGGATCACGCCCTGGCTTTCGCTGCGCACAAAGGTTTTGATGGCCAGACGCCGTTGCGGCGCGGTGGCGATCACCGATAAATCCCGCAGCCCCTCCAGCGCCATGCCCATGGTGCGCGGGATGGGGGTGGCGGTCAGCGTCAACACGTCCACCTCGGCGCGCATGGCCTTCATGGCCTCCTTGTGGCGCACGCCAAAGCGGTGTTCCTCGTCGATGATGAGCAGGCCCAGGTCCTTGAACTTGACCGAGCTGGACAGCAGCTTGTGCGTGCCCACCACGATGTCCACCGAACCCTCGCCCAGGCCTTGCAGCGCCGCGTTGACCTCCTTGGTGGTGCGAAAGCGCGAGACCTCGGCTACGCGCACCGGCCATTTGGAGAAACGGTCCACCAGCGTCTGGTAGTGCTGCTCGGCCAGCAGCGTGGTGGGCGCCAGGAAGGCCACCTGCTTGCCGCCCATGGCGGCCACGAAGGCCGCGCGCAGGGCGACCTCGGTCTTGCCAAAGCCCACGTCGCCGCAGACCAGGCGGTCCATGGGCTGGGGGCTGACCATGTCGTGGATCACGGCGTGGATGGCGGCCTTCTGGTCGGCGGTTTCCTCAAAGCCGAAGTCCTGGGCGAACTGCTCGTAGTCCTGCGCGCTCAGGCGGAAGGCATGGCCCTGGCGCGCGGCGCGCCGGGCATAGATGTTCAGCAGCTCGGCGGCCGCATCGCGCACCTGCTCGGCCGCCTTGCGCTTGGCCTTTTCCCACTGGCCGCTGCCCAGGCTGTGCAGCGGTGCCGATTCGGGCGTGACGCCGGTGTAGCGGCTGATGTGGTGCAGCTGGCTGACGGGCACGTACAGCACGGCGTCCTTGGCATATTCCAGGTGCAGGAACTCCTGCAGCGCCGGTGTGCCATCGGCGTTCTTCTGGCCCACGTCCATGTTGACCAGGCCGTGGTAGCGGCCGATGCCGTGCTGGCTGTGCACCACCGGGTCGCCGACCTTCAGCTCGGACAGGTCCTTGATCAGCGCGTCCACGTCGCTGACCTGCTCCTGTTTCTTGCGGCGGCGCGTGGTGCCGGTGGTGGCGAACAGCTCGGTCTCAGTGACAAAGTCGATGCCGGCCTCGATCCAGGCAAAGCCGCGCATCAGGTTGGAGGTGGCAATCCCCAGGCGTTCGTGGGCCGTGCTCTGGAATTCGTACAGCGAGTCAAAGGCTGGTGGGTTCAGCTGCGAGGAGCGCAGGAAGTCCAGCAGGCTTTCGCGCCGGCCGTCGCTTTCGGCCAGCACCAGCACGCGGCGCTGGGCGCTGCGCAGGTGGGCCTGCAGGCGCTGCAGCGGGTCTTCGGCGCCGCGCACCACGGACAGGTCGGGCAGCTTCTGGAAGAAGGCGCTGTCCGCCACATCGTCCACGCCGGGGCGCAGGGCCAGTTGTGGGTAGGACTTGGCGCTTTGGTAGAACTGCTCGGCGTTCAGGAACAGGGTGTCCGGGGGCAGGGCGGGGCGCTCGGGGTCGCCCTGCACCAGGCGGAAGCGCTCCTTGGTGTCCTGCCAGAAGCGCTGGAAGGCGGGCTCCAGCTCACCGTGCAGCACCAGGGTGGCGTCGTCGCCCAGGTAGTCGAACACCGTGGCCGTGGCGTCGAAGAACAGCGGCAGGTAGTACTCGATGCCGGCCGTGGCCACGCCGGCGCCCATGTCCTTGTAGATGCGGCTGCGCGTGGGGTCGCCCTCCAGCAGCTCGCGCCAGCGGTTGCGGAACTTGGCGCGCGCGTCCTCGTCCATGGGGAACTCGCGCCCGGGCAGCAGGCGCACGGCGGGCACGGTGTCCAGGCTGCGTTGGCTGTCCGGGTCGAAGGTGCGGATGGAGTCGATCTCGTCGTCGAACAGGTCCACCCGGTAGGGCACGTCCGAGCCCATGGGGAACAGGTCGATCAGGCCGCCGCGCACGGCGTATTCGCCATGGCTGACCACCTGCGAGACATGCTGGTAGCCCGCCAGCGTCAGCTGGGCCTTGAGCTTGGCCTCGTCCAGCTTCTGGCCCTGCTGGAACTCGAAGGTGTAGCCGGCCAGGAAGGACGGCGGCGCCAGGCGGTACAGCGCCGTGGTGGCGGGCACCAGCACCACGTCTGCGCCGTGGGCGTGGTCGCGCTGGCGGATGCGCCACAGCGTGGCCAGGCGTTCGCTGATCAGGTCCTGGTGCGGCGAGAAGGTGTCGTAGGGCAGGGTCTCCCAGTCCGGGAACAGCGCCGTGCGCAACTGGGGCGCGAAGAACGCCATTTCATCGATCAGGCGCTGGGCATCGCTGGCGTCGGCGGTGACGATGGCGGTGATGCGGCCCAGGCCTTTCTCACGCTGTGCCAGCCTGGCCAGCAGCAAGGCATCGGCGCTGCCCACGGGTGTGGGCAGGGAAAAACGGTGACCGGGCGTGAGTTTGGGCAGATCCATGGAACCAGACAATTCGGAGACGGCAGGCGCAGGGCCTGCACAAAGCGCGGAAATGCGGCGTGCTGCCGCGAAGGTGTAGCGGGCAATTCTAGAATGCAGTGCATGACAGACTTGCTTGCTGCAGCGAATGCGCCCGGGTCACCGCAGGGTCGTTTCTGGGGACTGATTCCGTGCGCCGGTGTGGGCGCGCGCGCCATCCCGCCGGGCGCCCCGACGCCCGACCTGCCCAAACAGTACCACCCGGTGGCCGGCCAGCCCCTGGTGCTGCACACGCTGGCGGCCTTTGCCGGCGTGCAGCGCCTGGCCGGCACGCTGGTGGCCGTGGCACCGAACGACCATTTCCTGGACAGCTACCGCAGCGCGGCCTGGTGGCACCTGCCCTGCGGCGGCGCGACCCGGGCCGAGACCGTCATCGGCGGCCTCAAGGCCCTGCTGGCGCGCGGTGCGGCGCAGCACGACTGGGTGCTGGTGCACGATGCGGCGCGCTGCCTGGTGACCACGGCGCAGATCGACCACCTGATCGACGAATGCGAGCGCGACAGCGTGGGCGGCCTGCTGGCGCACAAGCTGCCCGACACGCTGAAGACCGCCGTCACCGGCGCCAACGGCGTGCGCGTGGCTGCCACGGTGGACCGCAGCGACAAGTGGCTGGCGCAGACGCCGCAGATGTTCCGCCTGGGCGTGCTGCTGGATGCGCTGGTGCGCATGGGCGCGGTCGCCACCGACGAGGCCAGCGCCATGGAGGCCCTGGGCCACCGGCCCAAGCTGGTGCCCGGTGGGGCGCAGAACTTCAAGGTGACCTACCCCGACGACTTTGCCCTGGCCGAGGCCGTGCTGACGCAGCGCGGTGGCAGTGCCACGCTGGAGCGCTTCAAGGGCAAGCGCGACGCGGTGCACCCCACGGGCAACCCTTTTTTTTGAATTCCTAACCAAATTGGCCGCTAGCCCGCAAGGGATGAGCGTGAATAGCTATGAATTTTCGTATTGGTGAAGGCTGGGACACGCACGCCCTGGTGGCCGGGCGCAAGCTGATCCTCGGCGGCGTGGAGATCCCGCACGACAAGGGCCTGCTGGGCCATTCGGATGCCGACGTGCTGCTGCACGCCATCACCGACGCGGTGCTGGGGGCGGCGGGCCTGGGCGACATCGGTCGCCATTTCCCAGACACGGCCGAAGCCTTCAAGGGCGCCGACTCCTGGGTGCTGCTGCAGGAGGCCACGCGCCGCGTGCGGGCCCAGGGCTGGGAGATCGGCAACATCGACAGCACGGTGATCGCACAAAAGCCCAAGCTGGCGCCGCACATCCCGCTGATGCAGGAACGCATTGCCGGGGCGCTGGGCGTGGCCGTGGAGCAGGTCAACGTCAAGGCCAAGACCGCCGAGAAAATGGGCCCGGTGGGCGAGCTGCTGGCGATGGAGGCGAATGCCGTGGCACTGCTCTACAAGGCGGGCACACAGGCTGCATAAAGCATAGCTGCTAGCGCTTGCTGGATCAGCGCTGCAGCCGGTTTTGATGCTCAATTGCGCGGCAATAAGACTGCGCATGCAAAAAGCCTTGCAGGCGGACCTGCAAGGCTTTTTTTGTGGGCGACACGGTTGCCGCAGAGCGCACGGCCGGCTGTGCGGCCAGCCCCTCAGATGGCGTCGGGCGGCAGCTGGCGCTTGACCTGGGGGCGCTGCAGGCGGTGCTGCGGGTCCTGCCCGTCGGGCACATCGGTCACGCGCTGCAGCTGGATGTGCGAGGCCAGCCCGCCCTCGTTGGCGTTGGTGATGGAGAACACGCCCCCCATGCGCTGCACCGTCTTGTCGACGATGGACAGGCCCAGGCCGGCGCCGGCGGCCGCGGTGCGGGCCGAGTCGCCGCGGAAGAAGGGCTGGGTCAGCTGCGCCAGCTGGTCCGGCGGCACGCCCGGGCCGTGGTCGCGCAGGCGCATCAGCACCCAGTTCTCGCGGGTCTTGATGGTGATGTCGACAAAGGCCGTGTCGGTGTCCACGGTCTTGCCATAGCGGCGGGCGTTTTCCAGCAGGTTGGAGATGACGCGCGCCAGCTCCACCTCGTCGGCCATCACGTAGATGTCGTCCGGGATGGACATGGTGATCTGCAGCTCGCGGTGGTTCTGCACCGCGTACACGCAGGAGGCCACCACGGCATGCAGGTTCACCACGGTCAGCGTGACGTGGTCGGGCCGCGCGTAGTCCAGGAATTTGTCGATGGTGGCGTCCAGCTGCACGATGTCGGCCACCATGTGTTCGCGGGCAATGTCGTCCTGCACGCTCATCTCGGTTTCCAGGCGCAGGCGCGCCAGCGGGGTGCGCAGGTCGTGCGAGATGCCGGCCAGCATCACGGCGCGCTCCTGTTCCAGCTTGGCCAGTTTCTGCACCATGCGGTTGAAGCCGATGTTGACCTCGCGGATCTCGCTGGTCACGGCCTCCTCGTCGAGCTGGCTGGCGGCAAAGTCGCCATCGCGCACGCGGTTGGCGGCGTAGCTCAGCTGCTTGAGGGGGCGGTTGATCAGGCGCGCGATCACGGCCGCGCCGGCCAGCGACAGCAGGCCTGCCGTGCCCAGCCAGATCAGCCAGGTGCGGCCACCGGCCGTGGTGTAGCGCGACTTGTCCAGCAGGATCCAGTTCGGGTCCTCGTCGATGGTGAAGCTGACCCACAGGCCTTCCTCACCGTTGACGCTGCGCGCCAGGATGGTGTCGGGCCCCAGGCGCGTGGTCAGCAGCTCGTTGAGGCGCTGGTTCAGCTGCGTGGGCGGCACCTCTTCAAAGCGGTCGCTGGGCTCGCGTGGCTGGATGCGCACGCCTTCCTGGTCGGCCATGGTCTTGATCAGCGACACCCGGGCGATAGCGTCCGAGTGCTGCAGCGCCGCACGGCTGAGGTTGACCAGCGAGGCGATCTGCTGGGCCGTGTGCAGCGTGCGCGGCTCGAATTCGAGCGCCCGCAGCGTCTGCAGCCAGGCCAGGATACTGCCCAGCAGCAGCAGGGCCAGCAGGAAGAAGGTGCGCCAGAAGAGGTTCAGACCCACCCGGGAGCGGGCATTCTGGGCGGAGGACGAGCTGGCATCCGGGGCGTTGCCAGCAAGCATGGAAGGGCGTGACATGGGAAAAGGGCGCGGTGGCGCCACAGCCTCCCGCAGGGAGGCCGGGGTTTAGTTGATGCCGTCGGGTACGAACACGTAGCCCACGCCCCAGACGGTCTGGATGTAGCGCGGGGCGGCGGCGTCTTCTTCGATCAGCTTGCGCAGGCGCGAGACCTGCACGTCCAGGCTGCGGTCGAAGGGTTCGAACTCGCGCCCGCGCGCCAGCAGTGCCAGCTTTTCGCGCGACAGCGGCTGGCGCGGGTGGCGCACCAGGGCCTTGAGCATGGCGAATTCACCGGTGGTCAGCGGCAGCTCTTCGCCGCTCTTTTGCAGCACGCGCGTGCCCAGGTCGAAGGTGAAGGGGCCGAAGTTCACGACCTCGTTGTCGCCCGAGGGGGCGCCAGGGGCTTCCACGGGCGGGCGGCGGCGCAGCACGGCATGGATGCGGGCCAGCAGTTCGCGCGGATTGAAGGGCTTGCCGAGGTAGTCGTCGGCGCCCACTTCCAGACCCACGATGCGGTCCACGTCCTCGCCCTTGGCAGTCAGCATGATGATGGGCGTGCGGTCGTTGGCCGAGCGCAGGCGGCGGCAGATGGACAGGCCGTCTTCGCCGGGCATCATCAGGTCCAGCACGATGAGGTCCACGGTTTCACGCAGCAGGATGCGGTTCAGGGCCTTGCCGTCCTCGGCAATCATGACCTCGAAACCTTCCTGCGTCAGGTAGCGGCGCAGCAGGTCGCGGATGCGGGCGTCGTCGTCGACAACGAGGATTTTGTCAGTGCGGTTGTTGTTGGTGGTGGCCATGGATCTACCCCTTGTCCAATTTGTAACAGAGCCAATTCTGACCAGCTTGGCGCGAAAAATTCCCGATTTCGCCCGGGTTTGACACAGTGTTACATGTCTTGCCAAATGCAGGGAGGTGGCGGGCGCAGCTTCGGCGTCTTGTCTGGCAAGCTTGGGCTTTGTTTGCATGCAATTTGGCGTGCTTTGGCATGAAAGGGAATTGAAAGATGCAGCTTCGCAAAACCAGCGCACGTTTTTTGCGCAATTCGGTCGGTGTGGTCATGTTCGTGGGCGGTGCTCTGGGCTCCGGGCTGGCGCTGGCCCAGTCGCAGGAGGTGCTGCGCAACGTGGTGCAGCTGTCGGCCACGGGCAGTGTCGAGGTCGACCAAGACTGGCTGCAGATGCGCCTGGCGGCCACGCGCGATGGCAACGACGCCGCCAGCGTGCAAAAGCAGCTGCAGCAGGCGGTGGACGCCGCCATGCGCAGCCTGCGCCCGCAGGTGCAGGGGCAGAACCTGCAGGTCAGCAGCGGCAGCTTTGGCGTCTATCCGCGCCATGGCAATGACGGCAAGATCAAGGGCTGGCAGGGCCGTGCCGAGGTGCTGCTGGAAGGCAAGGACTTTCCGCGCATCACCCAGGCGGCCGCCCAGATCGAGGGCATGACGGTGGCGGGCATGGATTTCGGCCTGTCCAAGGAAGGCCGTGCGCGCGTGCAGGAGCAGGCCCAGGCCCAGGCCATCGACAGCTTCAAGGCGCGCGCCACGCAGCTGGCGCGGCAGTTCGGCTTCAGCGGCTACAGCCTGCGCGAGGTCAGCGTGAACAGCCAGGACGCCTACCCCGCGCCGCGCATGGTGCGCATGAATGCCATGCCCATGGCTGCCAAGGCCGAGGCGGCCGATGGCATGGCGGTGGAGGCGGGCAAGGCCCAGGTGGTGGTCAATGTAGCGGGATCGGTGCAGCTGCAATAAACAGAGCTGCCTGCGCTTGTCCAGCAAGCGCTAGAAGCCAAAAAGCCTCTGAAAATTTCAGAGGCTTTTTTTCGTCGATGGGGATGCTGAGTTTATTGTGCGGCCCAGCCGCCATCCATGTTCCAGGCCACACCGCGCACATTGTTGGCGGCTGCCGAGCAGAAGAACACGGCCAGGGCGCCCAGTTCCTCCGGCGTGGTGAACTGCTGCGAGGGCTCCTTCTCGCCCAGCAACTGGCGGGTGGCATCGTCGATGCTGATGCCCTGGGCCTGGGCCTTGGCATCCACCTGCTTTTGCACCAGCGGCGTCAGCACCCAGCCGGGGCAGATGGCGTTGCAGGTGACGCCGGTGGTGGCGTTTTCCAGCGCCGTGACCTTGGTCAGCCCGACGATGCCGTGCTTGGCCGCGACGTAGGCCGATTTCTGCGCCGAGGCCACCAGGCCGTGCACCGAGGCCACGTTGATGATGCGGCCCCAGTTGGCGGCCTGCATGGCCGGCAGCGCCAGGCGGGTGGTGTGGAAGGCGCTGGACAGGTTGATGGCCAGAATGGCATCCCATTTGTCGACCGGGAAGTCCTCGACCTTGGCCACGTGCTGGATGCCGGCGTTGTTGACCAGGATGTCGATGCGGCCGAAGCGCTGGGCGCCAAAGGCCATCATGGCCTCGATTTCGTCGGGGCGGCTCATGTCGGCGCCGTGGTAGTCCACCGCAATCCCGTGGGCCTGGCCGGCGGCGGCCACCTGGGCCTGGGCGCCCTGCGCATCGCCAAAACCGTTCAGAAGGACGTTGGCCCCCTGGGCTGCCAGCGCCTGTGCAATCCCGAGGCCGATGCCGCTGGTGGAACCTGTGACCAAAGCTGTTTTGCCCTTGAGCATCTCAAAAGTCTCCGCTGAAATATGAATTAGGATGGGTGAACCCATTATCTAGTGGCAAGTCTTCGATTGCGTACCCATGGTTGAACCTACGCTGAACTACGTAGCCTGTCCCGGTGCCGCCGTGCACGGCACGCCCACGCACCGCATGGCCTATTGGGAGTGGAACCAGACCGGCGATCCGGCCCATCCGCATGTGATCGTCTGCGTGCATGGCCTGACGCGCCAGGGGCGCGACTTCGACGTGCTGGCGTGTGACTTGAGCCGGTCGGCGCGTGTGATCTGCCCCGACGTGGCCGGGCGGGGGCGCAGCGACTGGCTGGCCCAGCCCAAGACCTATGGCGTGCCGCAGTACACCGTGGACATGCTGGCCTTGCTGCAGCAGGTGCATGCCACGGCCCCCATCGGGGCGCTGGACTGGCTGGGCACCAGCATGGGCGGCCTGATCGGCATGGCGGTGGCCGGCAATCCCGAACTGCCGCTGCCCGTGCCGGTGCGCAAGCTGCTGCTCAATGATGTAGGGCCGGTGCTGGAATGGTCGGCCCTGCAGCGCATCGCCCAGTATGTCGGCCAGCCTGCGCACTTCGACAGCGTGCAGCAGGGCGCTGATGCCTTGCGCCTGCTGTCGGCAGGCTTTGGACCGCACACCCAGGCCCAGTGGCTGGCGTTGAGCCAGCCCATGCTGCGGCCTGCCGCGCAGGGCGGCTGGGAGCTGCACTACGACCCGGCGATCGCGTTGCCCATGCAGGGCATGACCCAGGCGCAGTCCGAGCAGTCGCAACCCCTGCTGTGGCAGCTGTATGACGGCATCAAGGCACAGACGTTGCTTGTCCGCGGGGCGCAGTCCGACCTGATCACCCGGGCCACGGCCGCCGCCATGGGGCTGCGCGGCCCGTGCGCCGAGGTGGTGGAACTTGAAAATGTGGGGCATGCCCCCACCTTCGTGGCGGATGACCAGGTGGTCATCGCACGGAACTTCTTTTTGGGTGATGAATGAATACAGTATGTAAGGCCCTGTCGCGCGCAGATGCTGCGCGGGCTTGGACATTCCACGGGGGCTTGCATGCGTAGCGTGACCTCTTTGCCCCCGACCACCGGGGAAGCTGCTGGCGCACCGGGCGGCAGCGCGGTGTCTGCCGATGTTCCACACCTGCTGGCCGCCACCTCGGGCAATGTGCCCGACCAGGTCGATGCCTTGCGCCGCGCGCGCGCGTTTGCCGAGCCCCTGTTGGTCGGTGAGGCGCTGAGTTCCGGCGAGAACACCCTGGCCCATGCGGACGCCACGGCCGCCATCCTGCAAGGCATTGGCGGCTCGGAAGCCATGCAGGCCGCGTGCTATCTGGTGTATGCCAGCATGCACCTGAACAAGCCGTTGGAGGTGCTGACCAAGGCTTTCGGCCCCAATTTTGCCGAACTGGCGGTGGAGACCACCAAGCTCATGCACTTCCAGCAGCAGGCCCGCGGGGGCGAGGGGGGTGCCACGCGGGTGGACGACCCGGCCACGCAGACCGAGACCGTGCGCAAGATGCTGCTGGGCTTCTCGCGCGATGTGCGTGTGGTGCTGCTGCGCCTGGCGTCCCGCCTGCAAACCTTGCGCTGGTATGCCGCCAGCAAGCGTCCGGTTTCGCCCAGCCTGGCCTATGAGGCGCTGCACGTGTTTGCGCCGCTGGCCAACCGCCTGGGCATCTGGCAGATCAAGTGGGAGCTGGAAGATCTGTCGTTCCGTTTTCTGGAGCCCGATACCTACCGCGACATCGCCCGCCTGTTGGATGAAAAGCGCGCCGAGCGCGAGGTCTACATGGAGCAGTTGCGCGCGCGCCTGGAATCCGGCTTGCGCGCCTACAGCATCAGCGCCACGGTCTCGGGCCGCCCCAAGCACATCTACAGCATCGTCAAGAAGATGCGCGGCAAGTCGCTCAACTTCGACCAGCTGTTCGACATCCGGGCGCTGCGCGTGGTGGTGCCGAATGTCAAGGACTGCTACACCGCGCTGTCGTGGGTGCACGAGCACTTCAAGCCGATCGAGTCGGAGTTCGACGACTACATCGCCAAGCCCAAGCCGAATGGCTACCAGTCGCTGCACACCGTGGTGCGCGACGAGCAGGGGCGTGCCATCGAAATCCAGATCCGCACCCAGGCCATGCACGATCACGCCGAGAACGGCGTGGCTGCGCACTGGGCGTACAAGGAGGCGGGGACCAAGGGCTACGCCGGGGTCAGTGCCACGGGGGAGTACGACGCCAAGATCGCGGTGCTGCGCCAACTGCTGGCCTGGGGCCAGGATCTGTCCGAGAACCCCTCGCACCGCGGCCTGTTCGACGACCGCATCTATGTGCTGACGCCGGATGCGGCCGTCATCGAGCTTCCGCAGGGTGCCACCCCGGTGGACTTCGCCTATTCGGTGCACACCAACCTGGGACACCGCTGCCGTGGCGCACGCGTGGACGGCGCCATGGTGCCGCTGAACACGCAGCTGCAAAGTGGCCAGACCGTGGAGATTTCCACCGTCAAGGAAGGCCGGCCTTCGCGCGACTGGCTCAACCCCGAACTGGGCTATCTGGTCAGCAATCGCGCCAAGGCCAAGGTGCGGGCCTGGTTCAACGCCCAGGCCACGCACGAGACCATGATGCGCGGCCGCGAGGCCGTGGAAAAACTGCTGCAGCGCGAAGGCAAGACGGCCATCAAGCTGGACGACCTGGCGGTGCAGCTGGGCTTCAAATCGGCCGACGCGCTGTTCGAGGTGGTGGGCAAGGACGAGTACTCCTTGCGCAACATCGAGGTGGTGCTCCGTCCGCCCGAGCCTGCGGAGCCTGTGGAAGACATCCAGTCCATGGTGCGCAAGCCCCGGGCCAACAACGCGGCCCACAAGGGCGGCGTGCTGGTCGTGGGCATCGATTCGCTGATGACGCAACTGGCCAAGTGCTGCAAGCCGGCGCCCCCGGACGACATCTGCGGCTTTGTCACGCGCGGCAAGGGGGTCAGCGTGCACCGCTCCGATTGCAGCAACTTCCGTGAAATGGCGGCACGCAACGAGGAGCGCGTGATCGACGTGGCCTGGGGCATGCCCAAGGCCGAAAAGCAGGCGGCGGTCTATCCTGTCGACGTGGCCGTGGAAGCCACCGACCGCCAGGGCCTGCTGCGCGACATCTCGGACGTGTTCGCGCGCGAGAAGACCAATGTGATCGGTGTGCAGACCCAGTCGGTCAAGGGCACGGCCTGGATGACGTTCACGGTCGAGGTCTCCGACTCCGGGCGCCTGAACAAGGTGCTGGGCATCGTGGCCAGCGTGTCGGGGGTGCGTTCCGCGCGCCGCCGTTGAAGATGGTGGTGCGAATTTTCAAACGTGCAAAATTTGGTGCTAGAATCGCAGCTTCTGATTTTTCAGGCGCGTAGCTCAGTTGGTTAGAGCACCACCTTGACATGGTGGGGGTCGTTGGTTCGAATCCAATCGCGCCTACCAAGGCATATTCAAAAAGGCCCTGCAAGTTTTGCAGGGCCTTTTTGTTTGTATCCCTGTCCTGGCGTTGTCGCAGTCGCGGGACAAAAGCGCAGCACCCTTTGGCAGGATGCTGCGTGCGCTCTGGCGCTTACATCTGGGCCGGCAAGGCCGTCACGATGCTGGGGAAGAACCACAGGATCACCAGTGCCAGCACCATCAGCAGGAAGTAGGGGGCGCAGACTTTGGCGATGTAGGTGATCTGCTTGCCGGTCATGCTTTGCAGCACGAACAGGTTGAAGCCGACCGGGGGCGTGATCTGTGCGGTTTCCACCGTGATCACCAGGAAGATGCCGAACCACAGCGGATCAATGCCTGCGGCCTGGATGATGGGCAACACCACACTCATGGTCAGCACGATGGTGGAGATGCCATCCAGGAAGCAGCCGATCAGGATGTAGAAGATGCCCAGGGCGATGATCAGCATGGCAGGGGACAGCTGCAGGCTACCCACAAATTCGGCCAGCTGGCGTGGCAGCCCGATGTAACCCATGGACAGCGTCATGAACGCGGCCCCCGCCAGGATCAGGGCGATCATGCAGTACAGGCGTGTGGCGCCGAACAGCGAGGCCTTGAAGCTGTCCCAGGTCAGGGCTTTCTGCGACGCTGACAGCACCAGGGCGCCGGCCACGCCGATGGCGGCGGCTTCCGTCGCGGTGGCAATCCCGCTGTAGATGCTGGCCACCACACTGGCAATCAGCAGCACGACAGGGATCAGGTGGCGGGCTTCGTACAGCTTTTGTTTGAAGCTCAGGCTGGTTTCGGCTTTGGGCACCTTGTCGGGGTTGAGCAGCGACCAGACCACGATCCAGCCGCTGAACAGCAGAGCCAGCAGCAGCCCGGGTAGCACGCCGGCCATGAACAGCTTGGAAATCGACAGCTCGGCCGAGACACCGTAGACGATCAGGATGATCGAAGGTGGGATCAGCAGACCCAGCGTGGCGGGGCCTCCCAGCGAGCCGATGATTTGCGCTTCGGTGTAGCCGCGTTTGCGCAGCTCCGGAATGTTCATCTTGCCGACGGTGGCGCAGGTGGCGGCCGAGGAGCCAGAGACCGAAGCAAAGATGGTGCAGCCGATCACGTTGGTGTGCAGCAGGCGGCCGGGCAAGGCGTTGACCCAGGGGGCCAGGCCGCGGAACATGTTCTCGGACAGGTTGGTGCGGTACAGGATCTCCCCCATCCAAACAAACAGCGGCAGTGCGGTCAGGGTCCAGCTGCTGGCCGAGCCCCAGATGGTGATGGCCATGGCATCGCCGGCCGCGCGCGCCGTGAAGAACTCCATGCCGAACCAGGCCACGCCGGCCAAGGTCAGTCCCACCCACACGCCGCCCCCCAGTAGGGTGATCAGCACGACGATGAGTGCAATGCTGGCAAAAATCTCATTCATGGTGAGCGTCCTCCTGCTCGCGGGGCTTGCGTTGGCCCTTCAGTTCCAAAATCAGTTCGTCGCAGAAGGCGATGAAAAAGATCAGCGTGCCCAGGGCCATGAAGATCTGGGGAATCCACAGCGGGGTGGCATCAACGCCCACGGAGATGTCGTCGATCTCCCAGGACTGCCACGCCAGGCGGCACGAGTAAAAAGCCAGGAAGCCGGCCAGGGTGGTGGCAATCACCAGGGCAATGACTTCAAGGGCCTTGTGGGCCTTGCCCTTGAGCATGCCCAGGATCAGGGTGACCCGGATGTGCTCGCCGGCCTTCAGGGTGCTGGCCAGGGCCATGAATCCGGCTCCGGCCATGGCATAGCCGGCGTAGGCGTCGGTGCCCGGGGCGTTGAAACCCAGCAATCGGCTGGCGATGGTGAGCAGCACCATCACCAGCACGACCACCATGGAAAGACCCGCCAACCAGCTGCTCGCGGTATACAGGCCGTCAATCAATTTCCGCATGTGCAAAATCCTTCGCGCGACAGAGTGGTGGCGCGTCGTTGATACGGGGGATCATCAAAAATGCCCTTGGTTGCGAGCGTTGGCCGGCACCAAGGGCACAGGGGGCGTCGGTGAATTACTTGGCGGCCTTGAAAGTGTCCAGCACGGCCTTGCCTTCAGGACCGGCCTTGTCCAGCCACTCCTTGATCACGGTGTCGCCCACCTTGGCCAGGTCGGCCTTCAACTGGGGCGAGGCTTCCAGCACCTGCATGCCGCCGGCCTTCAGGGTGGCGATGGAGCGGGCATCCACCTCGCGCGATTCCATCCAGCCGCGGGCTTCCGCCACGGCGGCGGCCTTGAGTACGGCGTCCTGCTCGGGCTTGCTCAGGGCGCCGAAGGCCTTCTTGCTGACCACGACGGCGTTCTTGGGGATCCAGGCCTGCACGTTGTAGTAGTACTTCAGGTTTTCGAACAGCTTGTTGTCGGCGCCGGTGGCGCTGGAGGTGATCAGGCCTTCGACCACGCCGGTGGCCAGGGCTTGCGACAGCTCGGCTTCCTGGATGGTGGCGGGCTGGGCGCCCACCAGTTCCCCGATGCGCGCGGTGGTGGGCGAGTAGACGCGCCACTTCATGCCCTTCAGATCGGCCGCCGAGTTGATGGGTTTCTTGGTGTAGATGCCCTGTGGAGGCCAGGCCACGGCGTACAGCAGCACCTGGCCCTGCTTGTCCAGCAGCTTTTGCAGGGCAGGCTTTTGCGCCTGGTAGAGCTTGAAGGCGTCGTCGTAGTTGTTGACCAGGAAGGGTAGGCCGTCCACGCCGAAGATCTGCGATTCGTTCTGGAAGCTCACCATGAAGAACTCGCCCATCTGCGCATTGCCGGTCTGCACCGCACGCTTGATTTCAGGCATCTTGAACAGCGAGGCGCCAAAGTGTGGCGTGATCTTCAGCTTGCCCTGGGTGGCGGCGTCCACATCCTTCACAAACTGTTCGTTGTTCTTCGAGTGGAAGTTGCTGGCGGCGTAAGCCGTGGCGAAATCCCACTTGGTCTGGGCCATGCCGGTGCCGGCAAAGCCAAGGCTGGCAACCAGGGTGGCGGTGGCGCAAAAAATTCGACGCTGCATGAAATGCTCCTTGATGAGGGGGATGAAGACCTGCCCGTGTGGCATGCCATCTGGGTTGGTATAGGCAATTCGCGTGCCAAAACTACCATTGCTGTGGGGCATTGCCTATCAGGGATTTCAACGATGCGTCGTTTTTGTAGGTGTTTTATTTTTTGATTGTTGATTGCCAGTTTGGTGATTGTTCAATCAAAAAAGGTGCATTGTGGATTTTTTGCACGATGCTGGTGCTTGTGGATCAGGAGATCTGGCGTGCGTAGACGGCCAGCACCATGCGCTCGGACTGCACCAGGTAGGTCTCCAGCTCGCGGGCGGCCGCGACGGTCTGGCCTTCCATGAACATCTGCAGCAGGCGGGCGTTGTGGTCCACATAGGGTGCATGCAGGTACTCGGGGTCATCCAGCAGGCCGAAGGCCAGGCGCAGCTCGGCGGCGATGTCTTCGTACATGGCCGACATGCGCTCGCTGTCGCTCAGGGCCACGATGGCGGCGTGGAAGGCCATGTTGGCCGAGCCCACGGTTTTCCAGTCCTTGGCCTCGCGCGCCTGGTGGGCGGCCTGGACGGCCTCGCGCATGCGCTTGTGGGCGGGGTGCAGGGGCCATGCCTTTTCCAGGGCCTGGCATTCGATCAGGCGGCGCACGCGGTAGATGTCAATGATGTCGGCGATCGAGGGCACCACGACCGCGACGCCGCGGTTGGGTTCGTGGCGCAGCAGGCCTTCCTTGATCAGGATGCGGAACACCTCGCGCAGCGTGTTGCGCGAGATGTCCAGCTGCTGGCTCAGCGCGGCCTCCGACAGGTGCTGGCCGGCGCGCAGCTCGCCCAGGATGAGCTGCTGGCGGATGGTGTCGGCCACGGTGTCGGCCAGGCTGGTGGGGGTGGAACGGTTGGAAAAGTGCCGGGTTTGCGTTGCAGCCATGGTTGGTAAGGAATTTGCTAATGATTGTTGAACAATCCGTGCGGACAGTCGGTTTGAAAGGATACAAGATGGATATCAATAGCGATCTCGGTGAAAGCTTTGGGGCGTGGCGCATGGGCGACGACGCAGCCATGCTGGACATTGTGACCAGCGCCAATGTGGCCTGTGGCTTCCATGCCGGTGACCCGGCGGGCATCCTGCAGACGCTGCGGCAGGCGGCGGCGCGCGGCGTGGCCGTGGGCGCGCATGTCGCCTACCCGGACCTAGTGGGCTTTGGCCGCCGCAACATGGACCCCACCAGCAGCGAGCTGGTGGCCGACGTGATCTACCAGATCGGCGCCCTGCAGGGGCTGGCCGCCGCGGCGGGCACCCGGGTGCGTTACGTCAAACCGCATGGCGCGCTGTACAACACCATCGCCCACGATGCGCGGCAGGCCGAGGACGTGCTCACCGCCATCCTGGCGGTGGACCCCTCCCTGACCCTGATGGCGCTGGCCGGATCGCCGCTTATCGGCTGGGCACAGGCGCGTGGCGTGCGCGTGGTGGCCGAGGCCTTTGCCGACCGGGCCTACAACGACGATGGCTCGCTGGTGTCGCGCCGTCTGCCCGGGGCCGTGCTGCACGATGCCCAGGCCGTTGCCGACCGCATGCTGCAGCTGGTGCAGACCGGGCGCCTGACCAGCATCACCGGCCAGCCGGTGGCCATCCAGGCCGACTCCATCTGCGTGCACGGCGACAGCCCGGGCGCGGTGGACATGGCGCGCCAGATCCGTGCGCACCTGCTGCAGGCGGGTGTGGTGCTGCAGCCCTTCGTGGCGTTGGACTGAGGCGGTCGCATGCGTTTCTTGCCCGCCAGTGACCAGGCCCTGCTGGTCGAGTTGGATGATTTGGCGCAGACCATGGCGCTGTACCGTGCCGCCCTGGCACAGCCCATTGCGGGCGTGCAGGAGCTGATTCCCGCCGCCCAGACGGTGCTGGTGCACTACGCACCGTGGCAGGTGCGCACGCCGGAGCTGATCCGGGCGCTGGCCCGCCTCGGGGCCCAGGCGCTGCGCGACTGCGATGCGGCCCACGCCAGCCAGGGGCGCGTGGTCGACATCCCGGTGCACTACACCGGCGAAGACCTGCCCGATGTGGCGCAATTGCTGGGCCTGTCGGTGGCCGAGGTGATTGCCCGCCACAGCGGCCAGCCGTATGACGCGGCCTTTGCCGGTTTCGCGCCGGGTTTTGTCTACCTGTCCGGGGGCGCCAACTTCCAGGTGCCACGCCGCACCTCGCCCCGCACCCGCGTGCCGGCCGGTTCGGTGGCGCTGGGGGGCAACTTCAGCGCGGTCTATCCCAGTGCCAGCCCCGGGGGCTGGCAGCTGATCGGCGTGACCGAGGTGCCCATGTGGGACCTGGCGCGGGCCGAGCCGGCCTACATCCAGCCCGGCTTTCGGGTGCAGTTTGTCGATGCCGACCGCCAGGGCGCGCAGGTCTTCCTGCCCGCGGCGACGCAGCCATCTGCATCCAATCAGCCTCCAGCCATTGATGCACCTGCGCAGACAGCTATCGAATTTGTGAGCCCCGGGCTGCAAAGCATTTTCCAGGACAGCGGCCGCCACGGCATGTCGGGCCTGGGGATCTCGGCGTCGGGCGCCCTGGACCAGGGCGCCATGCGCCAGGCCAACCGCCGGGTCGGCAACCCGGTGCACACCCCGGTGCTGGAGAACGTGCTTGGCCAGTTGGTGCTGCGCGCCCACGGGGCCTGCACGCTGGCCGTGAGCGGGGCCCAGGTTGCGCTGCGCGTGCGCAGTGCCGACGGGCACAGCTGGGAGGTGCCGGGCGACCAGGCGGTGGCTCTGGACGATGGCGACACCTTGCAGCTGGGTGCGGTCCAGGCCGGGGTGCGCTGCTATGTTGCCGTGCGCGGTGGCTGGGGCGTGGACCCGGTGCTGGGCAGTTGCGCCACCGACACCCTGGCCCTGGTCGGCCCGCAGGCTGTGCAGGCCGGGCAGCGGGTGGTGGTGGGGCAGGCACTGCCCGCGCAGCAGCTGCGCGCCGTGGAGCCGGGGGCTGGCGCACGCCCGAGCCTGCCGCGCGCCGGAGAGACCGTGACCCTGGACGTGGTCCTGGGGCCGCGCACCGACTGGTTCACCGCCCAGGCGCTGCAGACGCTGACCGGCCAGACCTGGCGCGTCACGCCCCAGTCCAACCGCATCGGCATGCGGCTGGAGGGGGCCCAGCCCCTGGAGCGCCGCAACCCGGCCGAGCTGCCCAGCGAGGGCACGGTGGTCGGCGCCATCCAGGTGCCGATCAGCGGCCAGCCCGTGCTGTTCCTGGCCGACCACCCGTTGACCGGGGGCTATCCCGTGGTCGCGTCCCTGGCCAGCTACCACCTGGACCTTGCCGCGCAGATTCCCGTCGATTGCCGGATCCAGTTCCGCGTGGTGGCGCCCTTCTTTGAAGAGGTGCATGGCCTGGCCGAGGGAGGTCCGGCATGACGCCGTGCGTGCGGAGGGCCAGACCGGGCGGTGCCCGGCGCTGGCCCACGGCTGCCCCGCGCTGGGCCTGCACCGCAGGCTGTGCCGGCAGTGCTGCTGTTTCTACGCGTCGGAGGTTCGGATGAGCCCCGAAGTTTTGATGACCCACCGGGGCGGCCAGCGGCCGGCCCAGTTTGCCGCACATGGCTGTGCCTGCACAGCCGGAGGCCACGATGGCACTGTGCCGTCCCCCAAGAAAGGTTTGTGATGATCCGCAAAGTTTTGATTGCCAACCGCGGCGAAATCGCCGTACGCATTGCCCGGGCCTGCCGTGACTATGGGGTGCAGTCCGTGGCGGTGTACGCCGACCCGGATGCCGACGCCCTGCACGTGCGCATGGCCGACGAGGCCTGGGGCCTGGACGGCGTGCGCCCGGCGCAGACCTACCTGGACATGGACAAGCTGATCGCGGTGGCCCGCAAGAGTGGCGCCGATGCCGTCCATCCCGGCTATGGCTTCCTGTCCGAGCGCGCCGAGTTTGCGCGTGCCGTGATCGACGCCGGCCTGACCTGGATTGGCCCGCGCCCCGAGACCATCGAGGCCCTGGGCGACAAGGTGGCAGCGCGCAAGATTGCGCTGCAGGTCGGTGCGCCCCTGGTCGCCGGCACCGCAGACCCGGTGCAGAGCGCGGCCGAGGTCCAGGCGTTTGCGCAGCAGCATGGCCTGCCCGTGGCCATCAAGGCCGCGTTTGGCGGCGGCGGCCGGGGCCTGAAGGTGGCCTGGCAGATGGACGAAGTGGCCGAGCTGTTCGAATCCGCCGTGCGCGAAGCCACGGCCGCCTTCGGCCGTGGGGAATGCTTTCTGGAGCAGTTCCTGGACCGTCCCCGCCACATCGAAGCCCAGGTGCTGGGCGACCAGCACGGCAATGTGGTGGTGGTGGGCACGCGCGACTGTTCCCTGCAGCGGCGCAACCAGAAGCTGGTCGAAGAGGCCCCTGCGCCCTTCTTGACCGAGGCGCAGCGCGCCAGCATCCACCAGGCGGCGCGCGACATCTGCGCGGCGGCCGGCTATGTCAGCGCCGGCACGGTGGAGTTCCTGCTCAGCCGCAGCGGACAGATCTCTTTCCTGGAGGTCAACACCCGCCTGCAGGTGGAGCACCCCGTGACCGAGGAGACCACGGGCATCGATCTGGTGCTGGAGCAGCTGCGGATTGCCGACGGCCTGCCGCTGTCCTTCAGCCAGACGCCGACACCGCGCGGCCACAGCATCGAATTCCGCATCAACGCCGAAGACCCGGGCCGCGGCTACCTGCCCACGCCGGGGCTGATCCAGCGCTTCGAGGCACCCAGCGGGGGCGGGGTGCGTGTGGACAGCGGCGTGGTGTCCGGCTCCACGGTGCCGGGCAGCTTTGATTCCATGATGGCCAAGCTCATCGTCACCGGCGCCACGCGCGAGCAGGCCCTGGCCCGCGCGCGCCGCGCGCTGCAGGAGTTCACGATCGAGGGCGTGGCCTCGGTGCTGCCCTTCCACCGTGCCGTGGTGCAGGATCCGGCCTTCACGGCGGCGCAGGGCTTCCAGGTGCACACCCGCTGGATCGAGACCGAAATGGCCCAGACCTGGGTCGAGGCGGCCCGCCCCGGTGCCCCGGTGGACCAGCCCTTGCAGCGCTGCTTCATCGAACTGGAGGGCAAGCGCGTGGCCCTGGGCCTGCCCGCCAGCCTGCTGCAGGCCTGGGGCAGCGTGTCGACCGCGGCGTCGCCAGCGGCTGCTGCACCGCAGGCCGAGGCCAGCGCCGATGCCATCACCGCCCCCATGGCCGGCAGCCTGGTGCAGTGGAAGCTGGCCGATGGCGCGGCGGTGCAGGCCGGCGATGTCGTGGCCGTGATGGAGTCGATGAAGATGGAAAGCCCGATCACCGCGCCACAGGCCGGTCGCCTGCAGCAGCAGGTGGCACCGGGCGCCGTGCTGCAGGCCGGGCAGGTGATCGCCCGCGTCGTGGTCGGGCAGTGAACCGCCGGGGGCTGTGGCCCCCGACGTGGCCTCAACTGCGGCGGCAGTTTTGCAGGGCGTCCAGCTGGGCCTGGTAGGTGGGGCTGTGCACGTCCAGCAGGCCCAGCACGGTGTGGTAGAAGTTGTCGTGCGTCAGCGGCTGGTCGATGTGCTCACGCACGCAGCGCTCGTCCACACCGGTGCGCGCCAGCAGCGTGCCGGGCCACAGCACCCAGGGCACATGCTTTTGGGTGTCGGGCGCAATCACATAGGGCAGGCCGTGCAGGTACAGGCCGTTTTCGCCCAGCGACTCCCCGTGGTCCGACAGGTAGATCAGGCCGGTCTCGTAATGGTCCTGCTGTTGCTGCAGCCAGTCGATGGTGCGGGCAACGAACAGGTCGGTCTCCACCATGCTGTTGTCGTACACGTTCACCAGGCGCTCACGGCTGCAGTCGGAGGTCACGTGGGTGGTGCATTCCGGCTGGTAGTGCTTGCTGGGGGCCGAGGAGCGGCGGTAGTAGGCCGGGCCGTGGCTGCCCATCTGGTGCAGCACCAGCACCGTGCCGCGGGTGGCGCCCTGGGGCTGCGTGCTGCGCAGGCGCTGGTCCAGCAGCTCCACCATCAGCTGGTCCAGGCATTCGTCGTCCTTGCACCAGCGGTGGACGGCCTCGGGCGATGCCACCTGGTCGGCCTGGGCGTGTGGAATGCGGTTGCACACTTCCTTGCAGCCGGCCTGGTTGTCCAGCCAGTCCGTGCCCAGGCCGGCGGCCTGTAGCACGTCCATCAGGTTCTCGTATTCAAACTTGCGGCCTTCGAAGTCGCTCTTGCCCAGGTGCGAGAACATGCAGGGCACCGACGCCAGGGTGTTGGTGCCGCACGACTGCACCTGGCGCCAGCTGATGACGCGGCGGGCCTCCATCTCGGGGGTGGTGTTGCGGGGGTAGCCGTTCAGGCCAAAGTGGTCGCTGCGTGTGGTTTCCCCCACGATCAGCACCAGCAGCGGCGGCTTGCGCGCCGTGCCCGGGGCTGCGGCCGCCAGTGCATTGCCACCGCCATAGGTGCTGCCCAGGGCCACGCCTTCGCTGATGCGCTGGAAGGGGCGGGGGCGCTTGAACAGGGGCTTGAGGGTGGCGTTGCTGAAGGACACGATGGTGGCCATCGGGTTGATCAGGTAGCGGATTTCCGTGTGGTTGCGCACCAGCGGCGCCATGGGCTTGTACAGCAACAGTCCGCCGCCGATCACCACGCCCAGGCTGGCCAGCACCAGCAGGCCGGAGCGCCACAGGTCCTTGCGCCAGGCGGTCGGGCGCAGGCTGATCCCCTTCCACAGCACCGCCACCGGCACGCCCGCGTACAGCAGCACGTGCCAGATCAGCCCGCTGGTGAGCAGGGCCAGGCCTTCCGTGTAATTGGTCTGCAGGGTGTTGCGGATCATGCTGGCGTCCATCACCACGCTGTAATGCAGCATGAAGTACTGCACGGCGGCGGCCGTGACCAGGGTCAGGCTCCAGCCGACCCGGCGCAGCCTGGGTCAGGACAGCAGCATGAACCACAGGTAGGTCACCCCGGTGAGCACCAGGGCCACCAGGGCTTCCTCGATCAGCCCCAGGCTTTGTTCGCTGGCCAGTGCGGTGAGTTTGCCCCACCAGGCCTGGTTCAAGGCGGCGGTGCACCACACGGCCAAGGCCAGGGCGGCCCAGCGCGGGGCGATCGACCAGCGTGCGGCCTGCCGGGGGCTGGGGGCGGTGCCGGAGGCCGCAGCAAGTTGGGGGGAGAGGGCGGAGGCGTGCAATTCAGACATGGTTGCGCACTGTAGGCAGCGCATCTGAATAGCCCCTGAAGCCGCCGTTCAGCCCGTGTTCAGCTTGGCGTGGATAGGCGGCTGTGCCTACACTGGAGGGACTGTCTGGGAGGAGGTGAGGGTGCGCATCCTGTTGGTGGAAGATGATCGGCCGCTGGGGCAGGCCGTGTTGGGTTATCTCAAGAGCAAGCAGTTCAGCGTGGACTGGGCGGAGAATTTGCAGCAGGCCAAGGGCTTTGCGGCCACGGTGCCGTATGCCGCCGTGCTGCTGGACCTGAACCTGCCCGATGGCGAAGGCCTGCACCTGCTGCCGCTGCTGCACGAGAGCGCGGCCCACCCATCGGCGCGGCCCACGGTGATCGTGGTGACGGCGCGGGACCAGGTCAGCGACCGCATCCGCGGCTTGGACGCGGGCGCCGATGACTACCTGGTCAAACCCTATGACCCCGAGGAACTGCTGGCGCGGCTGCGCGCCATCGAGCGGCGCCGTGGCAGCCAGGCCAGCTCGGTGCTGACCTGCGATGCGGTCACCATCGATCTGGGCCGCGAGGTGGTGCGCAACGGGGCCGTTCCGGTGGTGCTGACGCCCAAGGAATGGGCCTTGCTGCGCGTGCTGGCCAGCCGGCCCGGTCAGATCTTCACCCGCGAGCGGCTGCAGGAAGCCCTGTACCAGTGGGACGCCACCAGCGACAGCAACACGCTGGAGGTCTTCATCAGCCGCCTGCGGCGCAAGCTGGGCAGTGCGCTGATCGAAACCGTGCGCGGCACGGGCTACCGCCTGACGGCGCTATGAGCCCGGTCGCCCCCCGCGCGCAGAGCCTGGCCCAGCGCCTGGGCCGCAGCCTGACCCTGGCCGTGGTGCCGGTCTGGCTGTTGAGCACGGCCCTGGTGGCCACCTACGTGAATGGCGAAATTCAGCACAACTTCGACGTGGAGCTGGTCGAGAGTGCGCACCGCCAGCTCTACCCTGCCTTGCTGGAAGTGGAGCGGGCCCAGCCCATGGCCCTGGACGAGCCGCTGCTGATGCGCACCCAGCCCGGCCCGGCGCACTCCGAGCCCTTGCTGCTGCAGCTGCGTGGCGCCAACGGCCAGGTGCTGCTGCGCTCGGTGGCGACCCCGGCCTCGGCCTTTGCTGTGCCCTTGCAGGCCGGGTTCTACGAGACCGACGACTACCGCGTGTTCAGCCTGTACGACGAGGTGTCCGGTGCCTGGCTGCAACTGGCCGACCCGCTGAGCGAGCGGCGCGAGGCCAGCCAGCGCACCGTCATCGGGCTGGTGCTGGTGCTGCTGGTCATGCTGCCGGTGCTGGCCTGGGTGATCACGGTGGTGGCGCGGCGCCAGCTGCGCACCCTGGAGCAGCTGCAGCAGCAGATCACGGCGCGCAGCGGCAGCAACCTGCAGCCGCTGGAGCTGGCCGACATGCCGCTGGAGCTGTGCGCCGTCGGGGACGGCGTGAACCAGTTGCTGGAGCGCCTGGGCGAGGCCCTGAATGTCGAGCGCTCCCTGGCGGCGAACGCGGCGCATGAATTGCGCACCCCCCTGGCCGAGGTGCGCTTGCGCCTGCAGACGGGGGTCGACCGGGCCGTGGCGGATGGCGGTCTGGCCGAGACCTCCGGCCAGGTGCCGCTGGACGACGTGCGCCAGGCCCTGCGATCCCTGGCCACCCTGAGCCACCGCACGGAGCGGCTGCTGCAGCTGTCGCGCGCCGAGGGCGGCGACGTGGCGCATTTCGGGCGCGTCAACCTGGTGCAGCTGGCCGAGCAGGTCGCCCAGGAGTTCTGGCAGCAGGACGCGGCCCGCAAGCGGCTGGACTGCCTGGTGCCCGAGGACCAGCCCGCCGTGTGGGTGGAAGGGGATCTGGACGGCTTGGCCATCGTGCTGCGCAACCTGGTGGACAACGCCCTGCATTACACCCAGGGGCCGGTGGAACTGCAGGTGCTGGCCACCCCCCAGCCGACGCTCAGCGTGCGCGACCATGGCCCGGGGCTGTCGCCCGAGGCGCTGGCGCAGATGCAGCAGCGCCATGCGCGCATCGGCAGCCACCACATCGGCTACGGGCTGGGCATGTCCATCGTGCGCTCGATCGCCGACAAGCACGCGGCCGAGCTGGTGCTGACCTCGCCCCCGGCTGAGGGCGGCAGCGGGCTGTCGGTGCGCTTGGTCTTCGCCCAGGCTGCCGCGGCGCAGGACTGAATCTGCCGCGCTGCGGCCGTCCGGGCCAGCGATGGCGGAATGCAGGCGGCAGACAGCGGCACCCCCTGCAGGCCCGCCGAGCCCGGCATGGGGCCATGCAGGCGGGCTTGTCGCAGCACGGCCTGGCCTGGCTTGGCCGCGGATGATCTGGGTCGCAGCCTGGGTGCCCAACGCCTGGTGCAGCATGCGCCCGGTGCATGGATCGCTCCATGCCTGGAGCGGCTTGGAGGGCATCGGGCGCTGGTGGAGGTGTGAAATCAGGAAGCCATAGCAATCTACGCTTGTACTGGCTTGTTTTAAAGGTTAAAGCATGCTGAAATGCCTGCAATCCCAGCGCTTACAGCTCCTGTTTTTTCAAGATGCACGGTGGCGCGATTCAGGGTTAGTGCTGCACTGCGGCATGAAAAGCCATTCTTAGAATAGGGCCTGCACCGACTGCGCCCACCACCGTCCCCGCCACGAGAATCTGCCGATGACCGCACAAGACACCACCACCTCGACCTCCGCCCAGCGCGTCATCAAGAAGTACCCCAACCGCCGCCTGTACGACACGGCCACCTCGACCTACATCACCCTGGCCGAGGTTAAGCAGCTGGTGATGGAGCGCGAGAACATCGTTGTCAAGGACGCCAAGACCGGCGAGGACCTGACCCGCTCTATCTTCCTGCAGATCATCCTGGAAGAAGAGGCCGGTGGCGCGCCCATGTTCACCGAGGCCATGCTGGCCAACATCATCCGCTTCTATGGCCACACCATGCAGGGCTACATGGGCAGCTACATCGAGAAAAGCGTGCAGATGTTCACCGACTTCCAGAGCAAGCTGGCCGAGCAGTCGGGCATGGGCGGCAGCGAAGCCTGGACGCAGATGATGCAGATGTCCAACCCCATGCTGGGCAACGCCTATGCCGAGCAGGTGCAGAAGATGCAGGAGCAGATGCAAAAGCAGACCGAGCAGATGATGGCCATGTTCGGCATCAAGCGCTGATCGGCTGCCGCATCGGCAGCCACCTACCGATCCACGGGCCTGCGGGCCCGTTTTTCGTGGCTGGTCTGCACCGGGGCCAACGCGGCCGCTGCGGTTGCTTGACCTGCCGCTGCACGCCGACGAGGTGGCTTCTACAGGCGGTCGGCACGGCGCACCGCGGGCTATGCAGGGGCTCTCCGGCACGAACAGGGCGCGCTGGCTAAAATTGCGCCTTGATTTCGCCGGCCGGAGGACCTCCGCGCGCAGGCCTTGCGCAACTGGCGCAATCCCCCACACGCATTCACACAATGACCACCGAAAACAGCGCCCCGAAAGTGGGCTTCGTGTCTTTGGGCTGCCCCAAGGCATTGACCGACTCCGAACTCATCCTCACGCAGCTCAGCGCCGAGGGTTACCAGACCTCCAAGACCTTCGAGGGCGCGGACCTGGTGATCGTCAACACCTGTGGCTTCATCGACGATGCGGTCAAGGAAAGCCTGGACACGATCGGTGAGGCCCTGGCCGCCAACGGCAAGGTCATCGTGACCGGCTGCCTGGGTGCCAAGGCGGGCAAGGAAGGCGGCAACATGGTGGCCGAGGTGCACCCCAGCGTGCTGGCCGTGACCGGCCCCCATGCCACGCAGGAGGTGATGGATGCGGTGCACCAGCACCTGCCCAAGCCCCACGACCCGTTTGTGGACCTGGTGCCCGGCGGCTTTGGCGAAGCCGGCCTGAAGCTCACGCCCAAGCACTATGCCTACCTGAAGATTTCCGAAGGCTGCAACCACCGCTGCACCTTCTGCATCATCCCCAGCATGCGTGGCGACCTGGTGTCGCGCCCGATTGGCGATGTGCTCAAGGAGGCCAAGGCGCTGTTCGAAGGCGGCGTCAAGGAGCTGCTGGTCATCAGCCAGGACACCTCGGCCTATGGCGTGGATGTGAAGTACCGCACCGGTTTCTGGGACGGCAAGCCGGTCAAGACCCGCATGCTGGAGCTGACCGAGGCACTGGGCCAGCTGGCCCAGCAGCACGGCGCCTGGGTGCGTCTGCACTACGTCTATCCCTACCCCACGGTCGACGCCATCCTGCCGCTGATGGCCGAAGGCAAGGTCCTGCCCTACCTGGATGTGCCGCTGCAGCACAGCCACCCCGATGTGCTCAAGCGCATGAAGCGCCCCGCATCCGGCGAAAAGAACCTGGACCGCATCCGCGAGTGGCGCGCCATCTGCCCTGAGCTGGTGATCCGCTCCACCTTCATCGCCGGTTTCCCCGGTGAGACCGAGGAAGAGTTCGAGCACCTGCTGAACTTCATCCGCGAGGCCGAGATCGACCGTGCCGGCTGCTTTGCCTACAGCCCCGTGGAAGGCGCCACCGCCAACGAGCTGCCCGGCATGCTGCCCGTGGAGGTGCGCGAGGCGCGCCGTGCCCGCTTCATGCAGGTGGCCGAGGAGGTCTCCACCCAGCGCCTGCAGCGCCGCGTGGGCCAGATCATGAAGGTGCTGGTCGACAAGTCCGTGGGCCTGGGCAAGAAGGGCGGCGTGGGCCGCACCTACGCCGATGCGCCCGAGATCGACGGCGTGGTCCACATCCTGCCGCCCGAAAAGGCCAGCAAGACCTACAAGGTCGGCGAGCTGATCAGCGTGAAGATCGTCGGCACCCAGGGCCACGACCTGGTGGGCCTGCCCGTCTAAGCCGGCTGTCGGCCGCCGGACCCGTTGGCCGGGCCGGTGGCCTATGCCTGCACACTTGCCCACCATGTCCCGCCTCAAGCCCCCCACCAAGGAACAAAGCCAGCTGCTGCCGCCTTTCCAGGCGCTGCCGGACGCGGCCATCATCGTGCCTGTGACCGAGGCCGAATTCGCCCAGGCGCGCGCAGAGCTGCTGGCCCAGTCCGCACTGGGTTTTGACACCGAGAGCAAGCCGCTGTTCCACGTCGCCCAGGTCGATACCGGGCCCCACGTGGTGCAACTGGCCACACCACAGCGTGCCTGGATCTTGCAACTGCACCACCCCCAGGCCCTGGCCCTGGCGCGCGAGGTGCTGGGCCACCCGGGCATTTGCAAGGTGGGTTTTGGCCTGGACAACGACCAATCCAGCCTGCCGCGCCGCCTGGGGGCGGAGCTGGCCCACATCGTCGACCTGGACCGCGTGTTCAAGCGCCATGGCTATGGCGCGTCCACCGGCGTGCGTGCGGCGGTGGCACTGGTGCTGGGGCAGAACTTCCAGAAGTCCAAGAAGCAGTCGACCAGCAACTGGTCGCTGCCACGTCTAAGCGAAGGGCAACTGCGTTACGCCGCCAACGATGCCCATGGCCCGGCCGTGGTGTATGCGGCCTTGCCGGCCTGGGAGGCCGCCCAGCCCGTGGCGGCACCGGCGCGGGCCCCCAGGGCCGCACGTGCGGCGGCACCAGCACCCGCTATGGTTAAGGCTAAGGCGGCGCCGCGGCCTGCCGCGCCGGCTGGCGGGGCGGAGCGTCGGCCCCGGGTGGCGGCCCTGTTCCAGGCACCGTCCCGCAAGTCGGTCGACTGAGTTTTCACCGGGCCAGCGCCAGCCTCAACGTCGCTGGCAGGCTGGCCCCAGCCCCGCCGGGTTCAGGCCTTGGCCTGGGGCGCAGGGCGGGTGCGGTAGAACTGCATGGGGAACTCTTGCATCTCCTTGGCATGCTGGTTCAGCACCGAGGGCTTCATCTTGCCCACCACGTGCATCTCGCAGGGCTTGCAGTCAAAGCGCAGGGTCAGCTTTTCCTTGCCGTTGATCAGCTGCAGCGGCTCGGCCTTGATCGTGCCCTTGACGCCGATCACGCCCTTGGCCTGCTTGGGGCACAGGCTCATGGAGTAGCGCACGCAGTGCTTGGTGATCATCAGACTGACTTCACCCAGCTCCTCCTTGCTCTCGTAGGCCGCATCGATCACCTTCACGCCGTGCTTGACGTAGAAGTCGTGCGCCTTCTGGTTGTAGACGTTGGCCAGGTAGCTCAGCGTGTCTTCGGGGAAGGGCACGGGGGGCTCGACCGGTTTTGCACGCGGCAGGCGCACCAAGCCGGACGCGCGCGCGGCTTCCAGCGCTTGCAGCGCATCGCGGCGCAGCTGGTTCAGGGCCGAGGCCGGCACAAACCAGGGCTGGGTGATGGAGAGGCTGATGTCGTGCACCGCAAAGATCGACGCGCCAAAACGGCCCAGCTGCTCGCGCAGCGTGGCTTCGGCCTTGCTGGCATCGGTGGCGGCTTGGTGTTTCTGCGCAATCGTGGCCTGGCCCACCCAACCGTCTTCGTCGGTCAACGTCAGCGCAAAGCCGTCGGCGGTTTCCCGGAACTCCGCCCACAGGCCGATGCGGCGGTCGCTGGACTTCTTGTCCAGCATGCGCACCCAGTTCATGTCGCGGTTGCGGTTGACCTCCAACCCCTTGCGTAGGTCCTTGAAGCCGGCAATCGGGTCCTTGGGGAAGACGCGCCAGATGCCCTTCTTGGCATGCACGCTCTCGGCGCGGTTGATGTGCACGCCCACCAGTTCCTTTTGCAGGTCGTAGTAGCACAGGCCGTCGCCGTTGTTGAAGACGGCGGCCTTGTCGTGGCTCTCGAACTCGAACCACTTGTCGCCCACCTGCGTGACCCAGCCCACAGCGCGGCCGGGGGTCTTGGGCGTGTCGAAGGCGCCAATGTCGTCCTTGCGGCCATTGACGAAGTAGTCGGTGAACTCGCGGTTGAAGTTCTGGTCCGGATCGGGGGTGAAGGTGAAGGTGGTCGTGCCCGAGGACGAGCGCGCCAGCGGCATGTCCGAGAACTCCCGCTCTTCGATGATCTCGTCCAGGATCTTGCGGTAGTGGGCCGTGATGTTCTTCACATAGCCCATGTCTTTGTAGCGGCCTTCGATCTTGAAGCTACGCACGCCCGCATCCACCAGCGCACGCATGTTGTCGGTCTGGTTGTTGTCCTTCATCGACAGCACGTGCTTTTCGTGCGCAATGATGCGGCCCTTGTCATCCATGACCTCATAAGGCAGGCGGCAAGCCTGGTTGCAGTCGCCGCGGTTGGCGCTGCGGCCCGTGTGGGCGTGGGTGATGTAGCACTGGCCCGAATACGCCACGCACAGCGCGCCGTGGATGAAGTATTCGATGGTGGTGTGCGGATCCAGCACGTTGTGCACAGCCTTGATTTGCTTCAAGTCCAGCTCGCGCGCCAGCACAATCTGGGACAGGCCTGCGTCCTGCAGGAACTTGGCCTTCTCGGGCGTGCGAATGTCGTTTTGTGTGGAAGCGTGCAACTGGATGGGAGGCAGATCCAGCTCCAGCAAACCCATGTCCTGGATGATCAGCGCGTCCGCGCCGATGTGGTACATGTCCCAGGCCATCTTGCGCGCGCCTTCCAGCTCATCGTCGCGCAGGATGGTGTTGAGCGTGATGAAGATGCGGCTGCCGAAGCGGTGGGCGTGCTGGACCAGGCGCTCCAGATCGCGCGTCTCATTGCCTGCCGTGGCGCGGGCGCCAAAGCCGGGGCCGCCGATGTAGACGGCGTCCGCACCGTGGTTCACGGCTTCGATGCCGATTTCGGCATTGCGTGCCGGGGACAAGAGTTCGAGTTGGTGGGGCAGGAGAGACATAGGGGGCGAATTATCCCCGCACCGCCCTGGTTGGTGGCTGGCGGGGGGTATTGCCGTGGCCTTTCGCGGACCCGAGCACCACCTGCACGCGGGCCCTGGCGCCAGGGCTGTCGCGACGGGCGGCAGAGAGGGTATACTTTCCCCAGCATCTTTTTGCCGTCGAGGCCGCCATGGACCTGCACTTCAACACCTACTACACCCTGATTAGTGCCGTCATCGTCTTGCTGCTGGGCAAGTGGCTGGTGGGGCACCTGCGGTGGTTGCGCAACTTCAACATTCCGGAGCCCGTGGCCGGCGGCTTGGTGGCCGCGGCCCTGTGCTACCTGCTGTATGCCGTGCTGGGCTACCGCCTGAGCTTCGACGGCGAGTTGCAGACGGCCTTCATGCTGGTGTTCTTTTCCTCCATCGGTCTGAGTGCTAACTTCTCCAAACTCAAGGAAGGCGGGCGCGCACTGCTCATTTTTCTGGTGGTGATTGCGGTGTTCATCGGGGTGCAGAACGCCGTCGGGGTCAGCCTGGCAACCCTGCTGGGGCTGGACCCGCTGGTGGGGCTGATTGCCGGCTCCATGACCTTGCTGGGCGGCCACGGCACCGCCGGGGCCTGGGGCAGCGTGCTGGAGCGCGAACACGGTGTGCAAGGCGCCATGACCCTGGGCATGGCCTGTGCCACCTTCGGCCTGGTGATCGGCGGGCTGGTCGGCGGGCCGCTGGCCAAGTGGCTGATCCGGCGCCACCAGCTGCAGGGCCCGCCCGCGGCGCCCGGCAGTGCGGACAGCCTGGTGGATGCGGCAGCGTACAACTTCGAGTCGCCGCGCAAGACGCGGCTGATCACCACCGACGCGACCATCGAAACCCTGGCCCTGTTTGCCGGCTGCCTGGCCTTCGCCCAGCTGATGACGGGCGTGACCGCGGGCATGGCGTTCCAGCTGCCGACCTTCGTCTGGGCACTGGCTGGCGGGGTGCTGATCCGCAACACGCTGGACTATGTGTTCCGCTTCCAGGTGTTTGACCGGGCCATCGATGTGTTCGGCAATGCGCGCTGTCCCTGTATCTGGCGATCGCCTTGCTGTCCCTCAAGCTGTGGGAGCTGGCTGATCTGGCAGGTCCCCTGGTGGTGATCCTGGCCGCGCAGACGGTGGCTATGCTGGTCTACGTGGCTGGCGTGACCTTCCGCGCCATGGGGCGCGACTACGACGCCGCCGTGCTGTGCGCGGGCAACTGCGGCTTCGGCATGGGCGCCACGCCCACGGCCGTGGCCAATATGCAGGCCATCACCAACCAGTACGGTCCATCGCACAAGGCGTTCCTGATCGTGCCCATGGTGGGGGCCTTCTTCATCGACCTGCTGAATGCGGTGTTCCTGCAGACGCTGATCAAGCTGCTGGGCTGAGCCCGGCCCCGGGCCACGGGATAATGCGCGCCTATGAATGCTGCCCGCCCTGACCACGCCCATTGGATGCGCCATGCCCTGCGTCTGGCGCAGCAAGCTGCCGCCGTCGGCGAGGTGCCGGTGGGCGCGGTGGTCGTCAAGGACGGGCAGATCGTGGGCGAGGGCGCGAATGCGCCGCTGGCCAGCGGCGACCCCACCGCCCATGCCGAGATCCTGGCCCTGCGCGATGCCGCCCGGCGCCTGGGCAACTACCGGCTCGATGGCTGCACCCTGTATGTGACGCTGGAGCCCTGCACCATGTGCAGCGGCGCCATGCTGCACGCGCGCGTGGATGCCGTGGTCTACGGCGCGGCCGAGCCCAAGACCGGGGCTGCGGGTTCGGTGCTCGATGTGTTTGGCTATCCCGCCATCAACCACCAGACCCGGGTGGAGCGCGGTGTGCTGGCGCCGGAGTGCGCGGCCGTGCTGGCGCAGTTCTTTCAGCAGCGCCGGGCGCAGCACAAAGCGGTGGCCCTGGCCAAGCACCCGCTCAAGGACACGGCGCTGCGCCACCCCGACGGTGCGTTCGCCGATCTGCCGCACTGGCCCTATGCCCCGCAGTGGCGCAGCGGCCTGCCGTCCCTGGCGGGCCTGCGCATGGCCGTGGTGGACGAAGGGCCGCACGATGCTCCGGTGACCTGGCTGTGCCTGCATGGCGCCGCCAGCTGGGGTTATGCCTTTGCCCATGGACTGCCGGGGCTGCTGCGGGCCGGCCACCGCGTGGTGGTGCCCGATCTGCCGGGCTTTGGCCGCAGCGACCAGCCCAAGCGCGAGCAGGCCCACAGCGCCGCCTGGCACGTCCAGGTGCTGCAGGAACTGGTCGAGCACCTGGACCTGCGCCAGGTGGTGTTGCTGGGCGCGGGCGATGGCGCCCGCCTGGGGCTGGCCGTGGCCCAGGCCCTGCCCGAGCGCTGGCGGGGGGGCTGGCTGATGGATGCCTGGCCCGATGCCTGCCCACCGCCCGCCCTGGCCGCATGGCTGCAGGCCGCGGCCCGCAAGCCGCGCTGGGACGTGGCCCAGAGCATGGAGCAAGCAGGTTTTGGGCCTTCAGCGCAGAGTGGGTCTGCGCCACTAGCTATCCCTTTTGCACAGCCGGGGCACCGTGCCGCGCTCCAGGCCTGGCCCCGGGTGCAGGCACAGCTGCCGCCCGTGCCCCAGGCGCTGCTGGCCGGCTGGCTGGCGCAGGGGCGCTGCTGCATCAGCCACAGCCGCAGCCACCAACTGGTGCCGGAGCCGGCCTGGCGCCAGGCCTGGCTGGCCGCCGTGCCGGCCCTGGTGCAGCACCCGGATGCGCTGGTACAGACCCCAGTGCCGCCTCTGGTTCCGGCGCAGGCGGCAGCCAGCGTGCAGTGGGCTATGGAATACTTTGGGCCTACAGCGAAGACGCCCGTCTAGCCAGACCGACCCCCAACCCATCTACGGAGCATGCCACCCCCTGGTGGCATGGAACGCTTTGGCGCATTCCACCAAGAAGAACACCCCCGCCACGCCCGCACACGACCACGATCACGACCCTGCCTGCTGCAGCGGGCAGGCGGGCTGCGGCCATGACCACGCCGAGGCCCATGCCCACAGCGCGCAGTGCGACCACGACCACCACCACCATGCCCCGGGCGAGGACTGCTGCGGCCACGACCACAGCCACGGGCCCAAGCACATCTACGTCTACTCCCCCTCCGGCGCGGTGCGCGACAAGGCCGCGTTCCGCCGCGCCATCAAGCGCCTGCAGGCCCAGGGCCACGAGGTCGAGGTGGACACCGATGCGCTGAGCAGCCACCTGCGCTTTGCCGGTGACGACGCCACGCGTATCGCCGCCATCCACCGCGCAGCCGCCAGCGGCGCCGATGTGGCCCTGATCAGCCGCGGTGGCTATGGGCTGACGCGCATCCTGCCCGGCATCGACTACGCCGCCGTGGCCCAGAGCATTGCCCGTGGCACGCAGTTCGTCGGCTTGAGCGACTTCACCGCCTTCCAGAACGCCTTGCTGGCGCAGACCGGCGCCACCACCTGGGCCGGTCCGGCGCTGATCGCCGACTTTGGCCAGAAGGACGGGGTGGACGACATCCTGCAGGACTGCTTTGACGACCTGCTCTACGGCCATGGCGAAGGGGCCGGCTGGCGCATGCCCAAGCAGCCGGCGGGCGCTGTGCCCGAGGATTTCTACGTCGATGGCGGCGCCACCCTGTGGGGCAGCAACCTGGCCGTGCTGGTCTCGCTGCTGGGTACGCCCTATTTCCCGCAGGTGCAGGGCGGCATCCTGTTCCTGGAGGACGTGGGCGAGCACCCCTACAAGATCGAGCGCATGCTCACCCAGCTGCTGCATGCCGGCGTGCTGGCCCAGCAAAAGGCCATCGTGTTCGGCCAGTTCACCGAGTTCAAGCTGACCCCGCATGACAAGGGCTACAAGCTGCAAAGCGTCATCGACTGGCTGCGCAGCCAGTTGCGCATTCCCGTGCTGCAAGGCCTGCCGTACGGCCATGTGGCCACCAAGGTGCTGCTGCCCGTGGGTGCGCCGGTGTCACTGTCGGTCGAGGGGCGCGATGCCCTGATCTACTGGGGCCACACGCACTGAGGGCACACGGCCCCCGCGCCGGGGGCGCACTAGGGGGCAGGTGGCGGCGGCCGGTGCACGTGCGCGGCGTGCGCCATGCCGGGCCCGGGTGGGGCAGGCGGGATGCGCCCCGCCAAGAGATTGTTTTCGTAGCTGTCAGCGCTTGCTGCATCAGCGTTGGAGCCCGATTGGGCTTGTGATGGGTCAAAGAGGAAAGCCATGGGCAAAGCCGCCTTGGAATGGACGGACGCGATGCTGGCGCAGCTGGGCACCGACAAGGATGCCGTGCTGGCCGAACGTTGGGGCACCACGGCCAAGACCGTGAACCTCAAGCGCAACGCCCTGGGCATTCCGGCCTTCGGCCATGTGCAGTGGACGCCCGAGATGGAGGCCGCCCTGGGCACCGACAGCGATGCCGAGCTGGCGCGGCGCTGGGGGCTGAGCAAGGCGAGTGTGGTGGCCAGGCGCCAGCAGCTGGGCGTGGCCTCGCGGTCCGAGCAGCAGGGTGCGGGCTTTGCCTGGACCCCGCAGGCCGTGGCCCTGCTGGGCACGGCCTCGGACGCCAAGGTGGCGCAGCAGCTGGGGCTGTCGCGCCTGACCGTGTACCACGCGCGCATGGCGCGTGGCATTCCCGCCGCCGCACGCGGCAGCCGCCAGGACGCTTAACGCCGGCAGGGCCCGCCGGGCCGCGACCGCGTGAGGGCGCTGTAGCGGGCGGGCCGGCCGGCCGTGGTTCAGGCCTCGTGCCAGTCGGCGCTGTGGGCGGGCGTGGCGCTGTGGCCCAGGGCGGCCGGTGCCGTGCGCTGAGCCTGCGGGCGATGGCCCTGCGCGGTGGCCACGGTCTGGTGGGTGGCCCGCTGGGCCTGGCCGGGCAGGCGGAACACCGCCACTGCGTTGACCAGCTGCGTGGCCTGGCTGTTCAGGCTGCTGGCGGCGGCGGCGCTTTCCTCCACCAGGGCGGCATTTTGCTGGGTGGCCTGGTCCATCTGCGTGACGGCTTCGCCCACCTGGGCCACGCCCTGGCTTTGCTCGGTACTGGCGGCGCTGATCTCGCCCATGATGTCGGTGACGCGGCCAATCGCGCTGACCACCTGGGTCATGGTGGTGCCGGCCTGGTCCACCAGTTGCGTGCCCTGGTCCACCTGATTGACGCTGGCTGTGATCAGCTGCTTGATTTCCTTGGCGGCATCGGCGCTGCGCTGTGCCAGGCTGCGCACTTCGCTGGCCACCACGGCAAAGCCACGGCCTTGCTCGCCAGCGCGCGCAGCTTCCACCGCCGCGTTCAGCGCCAGGATGTTGGTCTGGAAGGCAATGCTGTCGATGACGCCGATGATGTCGGCAATCTTGCGGCTGCTGTCATTGATGCCGCGCATTGTGTGCACCACCTGGGTCACCACCTCGCCGCCTTGGGCGGCCACGGTGGAGGCGGTCAAGGCCAGCTGGTTGGCCTGGCGGGCGTTGTCGGCATTCTGGCGCACGGTGGTGCCCAGCTGCTCCATGGACGCGGCGGTCTCTTCCAGTGCGCTGGCCTGGCTTTCGGTGCGGCTGGACAGGTCGCTGTTGCCCTGTGCAATTTGTGCGCTGGCCGTGGCCACGCTCTCGGCATTGCTGCGCACGCCGGAGACCACCTCGGCCAGCCGCGTCTGCATGTGCTGCAGGGCGCCCAGCAGGGCGGCGGTCTCGTCGCGGCCCTGGACCGCGATGGATTGCGTCAGGTCGCCCACGGCAATCTGCTCGGCGCTGCGCACGGCCAGTTGCAGAGGGCCGGTGACGGAACGGCTGAGCAGCCAGGCGGCCACGCCGCCGGTCAGCAGGGCGATGGCGGTGCAGACCAGTATGATCCATTGGCTCTGATGGACCTGCCCCGTGGCGGCGTCGCGGGTCTGTTCGTACAGCATCTGCTGGCGCTGCTCGAACTGGCGGATGGACTGGTTGTAGGCCTCGGCCAGCGGCACCAGCTGCTGGTCCAGGGCGGCGGACACGTCCTCGCCCGCGGCGCGGCGCTTGAGCAGCTCGGCCCGGGGATCACGGTAGGCGGCACGCGCCTTGTCGATGTTGACCACCAACTGGCGCCCTGCCTCGGTGCGGATCAGGCCTTCGATGGTGGTGCGCAGCTGATCGACCGACTTCGAGGTGTCGGCCATCTCCTTTTGTAGCTCTGCAAAGTGGTGGGCGTCCGGGCTCAGGATGGCGGCGCGGGTGCGCATCCAGTTCAACTCGATGCCCTGGCGCCATTCGTTGGTGGCCTGCAGGCGCTGGCTGTCTTCGCGGGTCAATTGGTCCATGGCCTGGCCCAGGGTTTGCAGGCGCCAGATGCCCAGGCCCGCAATCGTGGCAGTGATCAGCAGAACCAGGCCGAAGGACAGCGCCAGGCGGCGGCCAATTTTGAGGTTGTTGAGTCCCATGCAGGTGACTTCCCGTGGTTGTGGTGTGGAACGTGAGTAAGCGCTATTAGGCGCTGCCCGCAACCCCGGCGGTGGCGCGAGAAGCGCGGATTTGTCCCGTTTGATCGGCCGTCTGCCACCGCAGTGCGACGCTGGTGCTAGCGAAAACCATAGCTGCTGGCGCTTGTGCAGCAAGCGTCAGAGCCTGTTTTAAGGCTTATTGGGATAGCAGGGCGCTGAGGACCTGCAAGGTGGCCGGCTCGTCCGCCAGTGAGACCGGCAGGCGCAGCATGGTCGACGGCTGCTGGTCGGCCGAAAACAGCACCCCCGGCGCCAGCAGCAGCCCCTGTACGGCGGCCTTGCGGGCCAGCACTTCGGTGTCTTGCCCGGTGTCCACCCAGACGAACATGCCGGCCAGCGGCTCCTGGTGCAGTCGCAGCCCCAGGCTTTCCACCAGGCGCAGGCAGCGGTGGCGCGTGCTGTCCAGGCGTTCGCGCAGGCGCAGCACGTGCTTGCGGTACTGGCCTTCGGCCAGGATGCGGTGGACCACGCGCTCGCCCAGCTCCGGGCTGGTCAGGCCGCTGAGCAGCTTGGCATCGGTCAGGGCGCGCAGGCGCTCGGGGGCCGCGGCCAGGTAGCCCACGCGCAGGCTGCCGGCCAGGGTCTTGGAGAAACCGCCGATCAGGATGACGCGGCGCAACCGGTCCAGCGTGGCCAGGCGCACCGGCTGGCCGGGGTGGAAGTCGGCATAGGTGTCGTCTTCGAGGATCAGGAAGTCCTGCTGCTCGGCCACGCGCAGCACATCGTGCGCGGCGGCCAGCGTCAGGCTGAAGCCCGTGGGGTTGTGCACGGCGGTGTTGGTGATGAACAGCTTGGGGCGGTGGGTGCGCGCCAGGCGCTCCAGCACCTCCATGTCCGGTCCGTCGCGCCGGCGCGGCACCGGCAGCACCTGCACGCCGATGGAGCGCAGCAGCCCGAACACCATGAACCAGGTCGGGTCCTCCACCAGCACGGTGTCGCCGGCGCGCAGCAGGCTGCGCAGCACCAGGTCCATGCCCTGGGTGACGCCGGTGACGGTCATCAGCTCCTGCTCGGGGTCGACCGCCACGCCCTGGGTCAGCAGGTAGGCCGCCAGTTGCTGGCGCAGCGGCGCATAGCCCTGCGGCGCGCCATAGCCCAGCAGCTGCGCGCCCGCGCTGCGGCCCACGGCGCGCACGGCGGCATTCAGCATGCCGTGGTCCATCCAGCTGTGGGGCAGCAGGCCGGTGCTGCCATCAAAGCGCACGTCGTCCTGGGTGCGGAACATGCTGCGCAGCAGGAACGGGGTGTCGAACGCCTTGTCGGCCGACAGCGTGGGCGTGGCGCTGGTTGCGGCCCGGCGCAGCGTGGGGCTGCGCTGGGCGCTGACAAAAAAGCCGGCCCCGGGGCGCGAGCCGACCAGGCCCTGGGCCACCAGCCGGTCGTAGGCCTGGACGATGGTGTCGCGGCTGACGCCGCTGCCATCGGCCAGTTGCCGCACCGAGGGCAGGCGCGAACCCGCGCGCAGGCTGTGGCTGCGCAGCAGTTGCTCGCAGTGCTGGACCAGCTGGTCGACCAGCGGCGGCAGGCCATGGCCACGTTGGGGGTGCCAGCCCAGGTCGTTGGCGCTGAGGGCGCGGGCCGGGGTGCTGCTGCTGCGAACTGGCCGGGTGTTTGGATCCATACAGTGGGTGTAGTGAGCTGGTGAACTGTATTGGTACTGTACTGGTAAAGCGCCGTAGCATGCAAGCCTTGATTTCCAACCTCCAAGAAGGTGCTCGCCATGAATCTCGCGCTCGATGTGTCCACCGGTTCCATGCTGTTGCCGCTGGCCACGTTCATCTTTGTCAGCTCCATCACGCCGGGCCCCAACAATGTGATGCTGACCGCTTCGGGGGCCAACTTCGGCTACCAGCGCAGCATGCCGCACATGCTGGGGATCACCGTCGGGTGTTCGCTGATGCTGTTCCTGGTGGGCGCTGGGCTGGGCGCGCTGTTCGAGCAGCTGCCGCAGCTGTACACGGTGCTGCAGTACCTGGGCGCGGCCTACCTGGTCTGGCTGGCCTGGAAGATCGCCACATCGGGCCAGGCGGGCACGGCCGATGCCAAGGGCAAGCCCTTCGGTTTCTGGCAGGCGGCGGCGTTCCAGTGGGTCAACCCCAAGGCGTGGCTGATGTCTGTGGGCGTGGTGGCGGCCTACACCACCCCCAGCAGCTACTGGCCCAGTTTGTTGCTGGGCACGCTGGTGATGCTGGTGGTGAACTTTCCGTGCATCAGCGTGTGGACGCTGTTTGGCACGGTGATCGGCCGCTGGATGCAGTCGCCGCGCGCGCTGCAGGTGTTCAACGGCGTGATGGCGGCCTTGCTGCTGCTGTCGCTGTACCCCCTGCTGGTGCCGCACGGCTGAGGCACAAGGCCCGCCGGCGGCGGGCCGTGCTCAATGGAAGACGCGGACCGCCTCGACCAGGCGCTGGGTCTGCGTCTCCAGGCTCTGCGCGGCGGCGGCACTTTGCTCGACCAGGGCGGCATTTTGCTGGGTCGCTGAGTCCATCTGCCCCACGGCCTCGCTGGCCTGCATGATGCCGTCGCGCTGCTCGCGCGTGGCCGCGCTGATGTCGGCGATCAGGATGGACACCTGCTGGACCTGCTGCACCATGGTTTCGATCTCGGTCTGGGTGGCGGCCACCATGTGGCCCCCGGTTTGCACCTTGTCGACGCAGGCCGTGATCAGCACCTTGATCTCCTTGGCGGCCGTGGCGCTGCGCTGGGCCAGGGCGCGCACCTCGGCGGCCACCACGGCAAAGCCACGCCCCTGGTCGCCGGCGCGGGCCGCTTCGACGGCGGCATTCAGCGCCAGGATGTTGGTCTGAAAGGCGATCGAGTCGATGGTGCCGATGATGTCGTTCATGCGGCTGGAGCTGTTGGCGATCTCGGCCATCACATCCGTCACCTTGTGCATGGCATCGCCGCCCTGGTGCGCCGTCTGGGTGGATTGCTGGGCCAGCTGGGCGGCCTGGGCCGAGGTGCCGGCGTTCTGCTCCACGGTGCTGGTCATCTGCTCCATGAAAGAGGCCGTCTGCTGCACGCTGGCGGCCGAGCGCTCGGTGCGCTCGCTCAGGTCCATATTGCCCTTGGCAATTTCCTCCACTGCCGAGCGCACGTTGATCACCTGCTGGCTGACGTCATCGATCAGCCAGCGGAACATCAGTCCCAGCTGGCTGATGGTGCGCATGGTCATGCCGATCTCGTCGACCCGGTCCACGGGCAGGGCGTTGCGGTTGTTGCCCGTGGCCACATCCAGCGCCTGCTGGCGCAGCTGCTCGATGGGTCGTGCGAACTGGAACTCCAGCAGCACGCAGCCCAGGGCACAAGCGGCCACCAGCATACCGGCAATAGGCCAGTTGAAGGGGTGCACACCTTCCAGCAGCGCCAGCCCCAGCAGGCTCAGCGCGCACAGCCCCAGCATGTTCAGGCGCACCCGGGTGCGCACGGACATCAGCTTGCCCAGTGACAGCAGCACGCCCAGGCCGGTGCGCACCAGGATGCCCTTGTGCAGGCGCACCCCCTTGGCCTGGCCCTGGCGCATGGCGCTGTACAAGGCCTCGGCCTGCTCGATCTGCTGCCGGTCGGCCTTGGTGCGCACCGACATGTAGCCCTTGGTCACGCCGTCGCGCACGATGGGCACGGCATTCGCACGGACCCAGTAGAAATCGCCGTTCTTGCGGCGGTTCTTGATCAGGGCGCTCCAGGGCTCGTCGGCCTTCAGCGTGGCCCACAGGTCGGCGAAGGCCTCGGGCGGCATGTCGGGGTGGCGCACCAGGTTGTGGGGCTGGTGGTCCAGCTCTTCCTGCGTGAAGCCGCTGGCGTGGATGAATGCCGCATTGGCGTAGTTGATGCGGCTTTGCGGGTCGGTGGTGGACATCAACGTCGCGTTGTCCGCAATCACAAACTCGTTCTGTGAAACAGGCTGGTTGTTGCGCATCCGTAGCTCCTAGGAACTGCATGGGGCGCGAGCGGATAGCTCTCCGTCTCAGACGTGCAACCCACCTGGGTTGCTGCCGGGAGCTACTGCGCGACAGGCAGATCAGAGGGGAGCGTAGTCACGGCGATTCCGGTGAAATGTAGGAGGCAACCGCTGTTTGTAAAGTGTTGTATTTTTTGTGACGAACGGGCGCAGGGTCACGGCCTGTGGTGGCCGATCAGGGGATTTGGACGAAGCGGCGCACCACGGCCAGCAGCTCGTTGGGGGAATAGGGCTTGGTCAGAAACGCCTGCGCCCCCAGGTCGATCGCCTGGTGGCTGACCGGGCCGGCGCTGTGGGCAGTCAGCATGACCACGGGCAGGCGCTGGAAGCGCTCGGTCGCGCGCAGGCGGCGCAGCAGTTCCAGGCCGTCCATGTCCGGCATCTCGATGTCGGCAATCAGCAGTGCTGGCACTTCGCCGTTTTCCAGCGTGTGCAAGGCCTGCAGGCCGTCCTCGGCGGTTTCCACGCGGTAGCCGCTGGATTGCAGCAGGTGCTGGGCCAGGCGGCGCACGCTCAGCGAATCATCGGCCAGCAGCACCAGGGGGCGCAGCGGTTCGGCCGCGCTGGACGGCGGCGGCGCGGCGTGGCTTTGCTGCGCCAGCTGGCGCGCCTCATGGGCCCCCAGCACGGCGGCAGGATCATAGACCTGCAGCACCTGGCCGCTGGGCTGCGCGGCAATCCCCAGCAGTCCGGGCACCGGCACGGCCAGCTCCGCCGGCGCCTGCAGTGTGACCTCCTGCGTGCCCAGGATCTCATCCACCAGCAAGCCCCAGCGCGCGGTGTCGCTGCGCACGATCAGCAGGCTGCGCATGCCGTCGAGGGCGGGCTCCAGGCTGCGCGCAGATTGCTGCCAGACGGCCCCGGCCCAGTAGAGGGGCAGCGGGCCGGTGGCCTCATCGTTCAGCATGCCCTGCGCCAGCGCCTGTTCGGCCACGGCGGCCGGCACGCGGCGCACGCTTTCCAGGGCACGCGCCGGCAGGGCCACGCGCCAGCTGCCGGCACGCAGGGCCAGCACCTGCTCGACCTGAGGGGGCGCGGGCAGGCAGATGTCAAAGCAGCAGCCCTGTCCCGCGGTGCTGCTGATGCGCAGGCTGCCGCCCAGCTGGGTGATGGTGTCGGCGACCACGTCCATGCCAATGCCGCGGCCCGCCAGCTCGGTGACGGCCGTGGCGGTGCTCAGGCCCGGGTGCAGGATCAGGGCGGCGGCCCGGTCGTTGTCCACCACCGCGTCGGCGGGCAGCAGGCCCAGGGCCTGGGCCTTGCTGCGGATGGCGGGCACATCCAGGCCGCGGCCGTCGTCCTGCAGGCGCAGGATCTGCTGGGTGCCCTGGGGGTGCACGCTGAGCTGGATGCGTCCGGTCTCCGGCTTGCGGGCGGCGCTGCGCTGTGCGGGTGTTTCCAGGCCGTGGGCCACGCAGTTGCGCAGCAGGTGCTCCAGCGCCGGGGTCAGGGCGTCGGCCACGCTGCGCTCCAGCAGGGCCTCACCGTCCTGCCAGACCAGCTCCACGGTCTTGGCGGTGTCCTGTGCGGCCAGCTGCACGCAGCTGTCCAGGCGCTCCTGCCAGTGGCTCAGCGGCACCAGGCGGGCGTACAGCAGCGTGTGCTGCAAGGCCCGTAGGTGGCCGCCCTGGGTGTTCAGCGCGTTGTGGGTGTCGGCCAGGCTGTGCTGCAACTGCTGGTGCACGGTGTCCGCGTCGTCGGTGCAGCGGTCCAGGGCTTGCACCAGGGCGTGCAGTTCTTCGTGCCACTCGTAGGGCAGCTCCAGGTCGCCGTGCAGCATCAAGGTGTCGGCCCAGGCGGCGCAGTCCTTGATGTGGTGGCGCAGCTGTTGCAGGCCGCTGGCCAGGGCGTGGAGGCTCAACTGGCTGGCGGCCAGGGCGCTGCTGCCCGCGTCGTGCGTGGCCCACAGCGCCTGGGCGTGGCGGGTGACGGTGTCCAGCGGGTTGTGCTGCCAGCGCTGGGCAAGGCGCTCGGGGTGGCGGTCGGCCATCTCCTGCTGCAGGGCGACAAAGGCGATGCGCAAGGCCTCCAGCGGCGGCTGCAGCGAAGCCGGGCCGCGTGGGCCGGCTTCGGACTGCACCTCCAGGGCCAGGCCCTCCAGCGCATGCACCTGGCTGGCCCAGGCCATGGCTCCTGCCAGGCGGGCACTGCCCTTGAGGGTGTGCAGGCAGCGCAGCACGGTCTGGCGCGCCGCGCTGTCGGTGGTGGTCTGCAGCCACTGCTTGAGTGCCGCCTGCAGCCGTGGCCAGACGGCCAGCATTTCCTCTTCAAAAACGGAGAAATGCATGGCATCGAGCACGGGGGCGGCATTCGCCACTTCCACGGTCGGCTCGGCCAGGGTGTCGGCGGTGGTCTGTGGCGGGGTGTCCGTGTCCGCAGCAGCGGTGGTGTCGTCCTGCGCCTGTGCGTCCGGGGCGTTGTCCACAGCGGCCGGCAGGGCGTCCTGTGGCGTGCTGGGCACGGGCAGGCTGGCGTACAGCTGGTGCAAGGCCTCCATCACCTGCGGGTGGGCGCGGCGCAGAAAGCCAGCCGCGAACTGGTGCAGCAGGCGGCGCATTTCGTCGCTGGCGTGCTGGCAGCTTTGCCGCTGGGCCGGGCTGGCCTGTGCAGGCATGCGCTGCAGGCAGCGCTGCAGCAGGTGCGCCAGCGATGCGATTTCGGTGCAGCCCGAGGACCAGGCCAGGTGGGACAGGGCCTGGGCCAGGGCGTCGGTGTCGGGGTGCAGCGCGCTGGCCGGGTCGGCGCGCCAGGCGGTGATGCGGGCTTCCAGCTCTTGCGACAACAGCTCGGCCTCTTGCAGGAAGGCCAGATCGGGCTCGATCTGCGCGGTGCTGGCCAGGCCTTGGCCCAGCGAGGCCGTGGGCAGGATTTCCGGGGCGGCCTGGAAGGCCGGCAGGCTGGGCGGTGGTGGCGCCACAGGGGCCGGTGCCGGGGGCGGGCTGGCCGGTGTGTCGGCGCTGGCGGTATCGGTGTCCGGCGGGGGCGCTTCGGCCCCCGGGGCGCAGTGCTGCTGCACCCGGGCCAGCGTGGGCGGCAGGCTGGCGCCGCGCTGCGTGGCACGGGCCAGGGCCTGGGCGCAGAAGAACTGCAGATCGCGCAGCAGCGCCGGCGGCGGCGCGGACTGGCCCTTGGCGTAGCTGGCGTAGTGCGACAGCAGCCGCGAGGCCAGGCGCTTGGCGTAGATGTCCAGCTCCAGCAGCTCCTGCTCCAGGCTCTCCAGCCAGGCGGCCGCCAGTTGCCAGACGGTGCCGTCCAGCGCGTGGGCGGCCAGGCCCAGGCTGGCGGCCCGCAACGGCTGGCAGCTGGACAGGCTGGATGCCTGCAGCAGGGCCAGCGTGTGCTGGTCCCAGACGGCGCGCACCGCCACGCTGGGGGCCACGGCGGGCACGTCCTCGGGCGCGGGCAGCGAGGTCTGGGGCCAGGGGTCATCCCAGAGGTCGGCCGGGTGGGCCGTGTCCTTGCCGCCCAGCTTGATCAGCGCACGGTAGCTGGGAAACAGGGTGTGGGGGGACGTGGGCTCGGCGTTCTCCAGGGCCTGCACGAAGCGCTGCGCATCGCGGGCCGCCAGGGCCAGCAGTTCCCCGGTCTTGCCGGCCAGGGGCTCGCCGCCAGCGGACAGCTGCTGCAGCGGTGCCCGCAGGCCCTGCATGAAGGCCGCCAGGCCCTGCAGGCCCAGCACCCGGGAGGCATTGCCCAGCTGCTGCAGCACCTGCTGGGCCTGCATCGCCTGCATGGCATCGGCTGGGGGCAGCAGCTGCGCCACGTCGCTGGCCATGGCGGCCATGGCGGGCAGGAGCAACTGGCGCGGGTCCAGCGGGGCAGGGGAGGTAGTGGGCTGCGCGGTCTCGGTCATGGGGCAAACGGGGCGCGGAACGGGCGGTCGTGGCAAAGCTGGAACTATAGGCCGCGCCAGCGGGCGCGCCGGGGCTTATTCGACAAACTTTCCGTGTTGCTTGTGGCGCTGGCGCACGCCCTTGCGCACGAACATCTCCACCCCGCCCAGCACGATGAAGGGCTGCTGCATGTCGCCCCCCAGGTGGGCGGCCAGGCGCTGGGGCAGCGCGGCCAGCAGGGCCTGCACGGTGCGCGCGTCGGGGCTGTCCAACTGCTGCTGGGTGCTGAGGAAGTCCTGCAGGTAGGCGCGCACCTCGGTCTCCAGCTGAGCCACCGTGGTGGGCGCGCCCACGTACTGCGGCTGGCCGGAACCGCTGACTTCGGTGCCGTAGACATAGCAGCCGATGTAGTCGCGGAAGGTTTCGCCCACGTCCGGGCCTTTGGTGAGTTTGCGCAACAGGTCAGTGAGCCACATGGCAGCAGGCTTTCAGGGAAGGCACACGCAAAAACAAGAGCGGCTTGCGCATGCGGATCAAGGATTCTGGGCATAAATGTACCGTAAAGCCTTGAAATGCCAGCGCAGGCAGCTTCTGATTTAGAGCTGCTGGCGTGACCTGGCCCGTGGGGGATGGACGGCCGGGACGCGGCGCCCAGCGGCAGGCAGCAGGTCCCTGCGATAAGGCCCAGCCAGGGCGCCTCTAGGCGAGGGCGTCGCCCGCAGCAGCGGCGCCGCAGCGGCCGTCCCGGTCCCCCTGACTTCAGGCGCGGCAGAAATCCTCGATGCGCTGGGCCACCTGCTGCGGCTGGTCGTGGTGCAGCATGTGGCCGGCATCCTCGATGCGGCCGATCTCGCAGCGCGGCACGGACTGCAGGCGGGTGTGGTATTCGGCCAGGTCGAAGCGGTCCTTCCACCACTGGCCCAGGCTGTCGTCGCTGGCTTCCAGGGCCAGCACCGGCGCGGTGATGGCGGCGTAGTGTGCCAGCACCTCGTCCACGCGGAACAGCAGGGGGTTGACCACCTTGTGCGCGGCATCGCCCAGGATGGCCCAGCGCCCCTGCGCATCGGGGGCGGCCCATTCGTGGGCCAGCCACAGGGCCTTGTCGGCATCCAGGCGGCGGTTGGTCTTGCGCAGGCGCGCGGCCACATCCTGGACGCTGTCGTAGGTCTTGAGCTGGATGGCGCCGGCGCGCAGCTGCTGCAACTCGTCCAGCCACTGGCCCATGCGGCCCGGGGCCTGCTGCGGGCGCGTCGCCGGCAGCCCGAAGCCTTCCAGGTTCACCAGGCGGCGGATGCGCGCCGTCCGGGCACCCGCGTACAGCATGGCCACGTTGCCGCCCATGCTGTGGCCGACCAGGTCCACGGCCTGGCCGTCCGGGGCGTAGTGGTCCAGCAGCGCGTCCAGGTCGCCCAGGTAGTCGGCAAAGCTGTAGTGGTCGCAGGGCGCGGGCGGCAGGCTGTGGCCAAAGCCGCGCCAGTCCGGCGCGATGATGTGGCGGCCGCGGTAGAAATCGGCGCTGAAGGCATCGACCACGAACTGGTAGGACGCGCCCACGTCCATCCAGCCGTGCAGCAGCACCAGCGGCGGCACGCCGGCCTGGGGCTGGCCCCAGGTGCGCACGCGGTAGCGCAGGTGGCGCAGGGGCAGGTCGATGGGGGTGGCGGGGCGCAAAACGGTGTACATGGCCCAATTATTGGGGGCTTGCCGCGTGACCGCAGTCAAGGCCGCGACGGGGCGCACTACACTTTGCAGCCATGAATACTGCAGCGATGAACCCCGTGCGGCTGGGCCGCAGCGACCTGATGGTCAGTCCGATCTGTCTCGGCACCATGACCTTTGGCGAACAGGTGAGCGAGGCCGATGCCTTCGCCATCATGGACCGCGCGCTGGAGCGCGGCGTGAATTTCTGGGACACGGCCGAGATGTACGCCGTGCCGGCACGCCAGGAGACCTATGGTGCGACCGAGCGCATCATCGGCCGCTGGTTCCAGGCGCGCCCCGGGGCCCGCCAGCAGGTGGTGCTGGCCAGCAAGGTGGCAGGCCCCTCGCGCGGCATGCCGTGGATCCGCGACGGCCAGGGCATGACGGCGGCGGACATCGTCGCTTCCTGCGAGGGCAGCCTGCGCCGCCTGCAGACCGAGGTGATCGATCTCTACCAGATCCACTGGCCCGAGCGCCATGTGCCGGCCTTTGGCAACCTGTACTACGACCCGGCCAAGGAAGTCACGCAGACCTCCATCCACACGCAGCTGGAGACCCTGGCCAAGCTGGTGCAGCAGGGCAAGGTGCGTGCGATCGGCCTGTCCAACGAAACCCCGTATGGCGTGCACGAGTTCGTGCGCCTGGCCGAGCAATACGGCCTGCCGCGCGTGGCCAGCGTGCAGAACCCTTACTGCCTGATCAACCGCAGCTGGGAAAACGGCATGGACGAAAGCTGCCACCGCCTGGACGTGGGTCTGCTGGCCTATTCGCCGCTGGGCATCGGCCTGCTGACCGGCAAGTACGACGCCGGTGGCACCACCGGCCCGCGTGCGCCCCAGGGCACCCGCCTGTCCTACCCCTCGGTGCAAAAGCAGCGCTGGGGCCGGCCCGAGGCGCTGGACGCTGCCCGCGTCTACAACCACCTGGCGCGCACGCACGGCCTGACGCCCACGCAGCTGGCGCTGGCCTTCTGCTACCGCAACTGGCGCGTGGCCAGCACCATCATCGGTGTGACCAGCCTGGCCCAGCTCGAGGACAACCTCGACGCCTGGAGCGTGACGCTGACCCCCGAGCTGCTGGAGCAGATCGACCTGTACCGCTGGAAGTACCGCGACCCGGGCCAGTGAGCCGGGTGTGCGGCCCGGCAGGTTCGGGCCCACACCAGCCGGGTCGGCGGCGTGCCAGGCGCGCCGCCGCGTTGTTTCTTGGATTGCTGAGCTAGCCATGGCCAAAAAAGACAAAGTCCATGTGAGTGAAACCCCGGCCACCCAGTGGCTCAAGGCCCACCGAGTGGCCTTCACCGAGCACCCCTATGACTACGTGGAGCACGGCGGCACCACGGAATCCGCACGCCAGCTGGGGCTGGACGAGCACACCGTGGTCAAGACCCTGGTCATGCAGGACCAGGACACCAAGCCGCTGATCGTGCTGATGCACGGCGACTGCACGGTCTCGACCAAGAACCTGGCGCGCCAGATCGGCGCCAAGAGCGTGGAGCCGTGCAAGCCCGAGGTGGCCAACCGCCACAGCGGCTACCTGGTGGGCGGCACGTCGCCGTTCGGCACGCGCAAGGCCCTGCCGGTCTACATCGAACAGAGCATCCTGGATTTGCCGCGCATCGCCATCAATGGCGGACGCCGCGGCTTTCTGGTGCAGCTCGATCCCCGGGTTTGTGTGGAGCTGCTGGGCGCCCAGCCTGTGCAATGCGCGCTGGCACAATAGCGCCTTTGCCGGTTCCGCACGCACGTGCGTAACCCACCGACACCACAAGGCCTGCCGACCCGCAGGCAAGGATTGCAGTCTTGAACGCCTTACTTCCCGTTGTGGCCGCTGTCGCGGCTTATCTGATTGGCTCGCTGTCGTTTGCGGTGATCGTCAGCTCGCTCATGGGCCTGAACGATCCACGCACCTACGGCAGCGGCAACCCCGGTGCTACGAACGTGCTGCGCTCCGGCAGCAAGGCCGCCGCGGCGCTGACGCTGTTGCTGGATGCGGTCAAGGGCCTGGTACCCGTGCTGCTGGTCCGGCTGCTGGGCCCCGACTATGGCCTGCACGAGGGCACGCTGGCCCTGGTGGCCATCGCCGCCTTCCTGGGCCATTTGTTCCCGGTGTTCTTCAAGTTCAAGGGCGGCAAGGGCGTGGCGACGGCGCTGGGCGTGCTGCTGGGCCTCAGCGGCTGGCTGGGCCTGTTCGTGCTGCTGACCTGGCTGGCGGTGGCCTTCACCACGCGCTATTCGTCGCTGTCGGCCCTGGTGGCGGCGGTGCTGGCGCCCGTCTACTACATCCTGCTGGGCGGCAGCCTGTGGACCTATGACAAGCCGGTGCTGCTGGCCGTGATCGCCATGTCGGCGCTGCTGCTGTGGCGCCATGCGCAGAACATCGGCCGCCTGCTCAAGGGCCAGGAAAGCAAGATCGGCAGCAAGAAGGACAAGGCCGCCACAGCGCCCGCTGCTCCGGCCTCCAAATCCAAGCGCAAGCATTGATATGCATGAAATTGGCCTTCAGCCCTTGTCCATTCAGCGCTGACAGCTATCTAATTTCAAACAAAAAGCCGCACCCCGTGCGGCTTTTTTTGTGGGCCCGGCGGGCCCTTCAGCGCATGCCCGGCATGGTCACCAGCTGCTGCAGGCCGTCGCTGAAGCGGGCGGCATACATGCCCAGGCGCACCAGGGTGCGGTGGTCGATCTGCAGCGTCACCTCGGTCGAGGGCAGGGCGTGGCTGATGCGCAAGGTCTGGCCGTCCAGGGCCAGCAGCTCCGGCTGGCGCAGGGCCACCTTGCGCGCATCCAGCAGCTTGGCCA
>NZ_BBJR01000029.1 GCF_000739875.1 Comamonas aquatica NBRC 14918 | reverse complement strand
AATATACCGGTAATGTGTACGCTGCTTGATGGCGCAACATTGAAATCTTGTTGGCTCCCCGACCTGGGCTCGAACCAGGGACCTGCGGATTAACAGTCCGTCGCTCTACCGACTGAGCTATCAGGGAACAAGACCTAGATTATATACATGGATTTTTGGCCGTTTTGGCAGTTGGCCCAAAAAAGTGGGAGCAGCCTGGGCCTATGCCGGTTCGGGGCGCCTCCACAGCCACAGCAGCACGCAGGCCATGCAGCCGCAGGCCAGCCAGCGCACCCACACCGGCGTGGGGGTCAGCCACAGGATGGCTGCGCACACGGCCATCATGACGGTGGCACTGCGTTTGGCACGGCGGCTGACCAGGCCGCCCGCCTGCCAGTTCTGCAGCATGGGTCCAAACAGCGGGTGCCGCCACAGCCAGGCGTGCATGCGTGGGGAGCTGCGCATGGCGGCCCAGCCAGCCATCAGGACGAAGACCGTGGTCGGCAGGCCCGGAATGAACACCCCGGCGATGCCCAGCGCCAGGGCCAGTACCGCCAGGGCACGCAGCAGCCAGCGCGTGTACCAGTGGCGCGCCACGATCGGGGCGGGCACGGGGGCGGTGTCGGCAGCGTCTTCGGGCGGGGCAGGCAAGGACATGTGTTCGATTGTGCCTGGGTCTGTGGCAGCATGGCCGGCCACGATGGTGCGTGCCTGCATTAAAAGGAGCAGGTAGCGCTGTGTGGATCAGGGTTTGCGTATCCAATCCATCGGAATGGCTGATTTTGCGAGCGCTGCCAGCTATGGTTTTGTGAAGTGAAGTGAAGTGAGGAGCTGTAGCTGTAGCTGTAGCTGTAGCTGTAGCTGTAGCTGTAGCTGTAGCTGTAGCT
>NZ_BBJR01000030.1 GCF_000739875.1 Comamonas aquatica NBRC 14918 | reverse complement strand
TGCTGTAGCGCTCTGCGGGGTCGGGAAACAGTTCGGCAATCGCGGCGCTGTAGGGCAGGGCCTCCAGCATGTTGCTGGGCGCCACCGGGGTGACGCTGGCGGCTGCAGGACGGGGGCTGCCAGTATGGGTGCTGGCTGCCGGAGCCGGCGCGGCAGCTGGGGCCACTGCAGGAGGCTGCGAGCGGCTACCTGTCGAGGGCCAGGGTGGCAGCGGCGTGCTGGAGCAGGCTGCCAGGGCGAGTGCGGTGCCTGCCAGGGCCACGCGCGCGGCGTGGGTGGCGAAGGCGGTGCCTGGGCGTTCCTGGTACGGCGCGAAGACAGGGGCGAAGGGCTTTGTCATAGTGCTGTGAACCTCAGAAATCCAAGTGGAGGTGTGTGCCCGCCGGGCTGTGGCAGCCGCCGGGGGCACAGCGTGAGGGTGAAAACCGAAGCTGGGCGCATGTTAACGCCCAGGTTTTCTGTTGCCGTGTCAGTGCAAGGCGCTTGCCGTGTGGCGGGCCGCCGTGCGCACCGGTGTGTGCAGGTGGAGCCGGGCAAGCAGTGTCCAGCGGCGCAGCGCTGGACCACTGGGCTTAGCGGTTGAAGCCGCCGCCACCGCCGCCGCTGCGGCGGCGATTGCCGCCACCACCCATGCCGCCGCCGCCATTGTTGCCGCGGAAGCCACCGCCACCGGCGCGGCGTGGGCGTTCCATCATCAGGTCGATGCTGGTGCGGGTGGGGTCGGGCTGGGCCGAGCCACCGGCGCGGGGGCCGCGCGAGACAGGGTTGCCCAGCTGCGTGCCCAGGTGGGCATTGGGGCGCGGGGGTTGGTCTTCGAAGCGGCTGTTGCCGTAGTTGTCGCCGCCAGGCTGGCGGGCTGGGCGGGGTTGGCCACCGGCACTGGCGTGGCTGGCCGGGCCGCGTGGGGCTTCGGCGCCGCGTGGGTTGTCGCGCGAGGGACGCTGGCGCGAACGGTTGTAACCCTGGCCGCTGCGGCGTGGCTGGCCGTCCTGGTCCAAGGCTTCGGCACGGGGTGCGCGCTCGGCGTTGCCGTCGGTACGGCCTTCGAAGTTGGTGCCGGCGTTGTCGCGGGGGGCAAAGCCCTGGCGTGCCGGGCGGCGCGCGCCGCCACGGCGTGCGCCTTGCGAGGCACCGGCCTCGCCATCGGCCGGCTGGCCTTCAGCACGGGGCGCACGCGGGTTGCGCTGACCGCCACGGTCGGACTGGGCACTCTTGGTGGTGCGGATGCGCTCCATCATTTCCTGGCGGGCGGCCTTGGCGGCGGCCTGCATGACGTCGCGGCTCGGTGGCTTGCCGGCACCGCCACAGATGGTCTGGCGACCCATGGCGATGGGTTCGGCCTTCTCACCTTCGTCAGGGCCGAAGCCTTCCAGGGGCACCACGGGGATTTCCTGCTTGGTGAAGCGTTCGATCTCCATCATGAAGCCTTCTTCGTCCATGCAGACCAGGCTCACGGCATGCCCTTCGCGGCCCGCGCGGCCGGTGCGGCCGATGCGGTGCACGTAGTCTTCGGGCACGTTGGGGATCTCGTAGTTCACGACGTGCGGCAGCTCGTCGATGTCGATGCCGCGGGCCGCGATGTCGGTGGCCACCAGGGCGCGCAGTTCACCGGTCTTGAAGCCGGCCAGCGCCTGGGTGCGGGCGCTCTGGCTCTTGTTGCCGTGCAGCGCCATGGCGGTGACGCCATTCTTGGTCAGGAATTCGGCCACGTTGTTGGCGCCGAACTTGGTGCGTGTGAACACCAGCACCTGGTTCCACTGGTTGTCGTTGATGATGTGCAGCAGCACCTGCTTCTTCTTGGCGCGGCCCACGGGGTGGATCACCTGCTTGATGCGCTGCACCGTGGTGTTGCGTGGCGTGACCTGGATGCTCTCGGGGTTCTTGAGCAGGCCGTTGGCCAGGGCGCGGATGTCGTCGCTGAAGGTGGCCGAGAACAGCAGGCTTTGCTTGTTCGAGGGCACCAGGGCCAGGATCTTCTTCACGTCGTGGATGAAACCCATGTCCAGCATGCGGTCGGCTTCGTCCAGCACCAGCACTTCGACCTGGGACAGGTCCATGAAGCCTTGCTGCTGCAGGTCCAGCAGGCGGCCGGGGGTGGCCACCAGGATGTCCACACCCTTGCGGATGCGGTCGATTTGGGGCTTCATACCCACGCCCCCGAAGATCACGGTGGAGCTGATGTCCAGGTACTTGGAGTAGCCGCGGATGTTTTCTTCAATCTGCGCGGCCAGTTCGCGGGTGGGCGTCAGGATCAGGGCGCGGATGCCACCGGCGGGGTGGCTGGTGCCGCCCTGGGTCAGGCGGTGCAGGATGGGCAGCGAGAAGGCTGCTGTCTTGCCGGTGCCGGTCTGTGCGCCGGCCAGCAGGTCCTTGCCAGTCAACACGGCGGGAATGGCCTGGGCCTGGATTGGGGTCGGGTTTTCGTAGCCCTGCTCGAGCACTGCCTTGACGATGGCAGGTGCCAGGTTCAATTCTTCAAATGTCATTGTTGTCGATACGCCCATCCGGGCGCGGGGTATCAGCCTGTCGCAGCAACCGCAGCGGTTGCCCAGCCAGTCGTAGGCAGATGAGATTCACAGGAAGTGGGAGCCGGAATCGCTTGGGTTGGCGAGCCTTCGTCCCCAGCTGAATGCTGATGCCAAGGGGAAACTGGAGCCCCTGACGGTGGGTATTGTCGCATGCGGAGATAATCAGTGGTTGGGGCGCCTGTGCAATGAGCGCCAAATTTGTATTTTTTTAAAAGAATCTGCTGACAAACACATGGCTCAATACGTCTTTTCGATGAACCACCTGACCAAGACGGTGCCCCCCAAGCGCCAGATCTTGAAGGACATTTCGCTCAGTTTCTTCCCCGGCGCCAAGATCGGCGTGCTGGGTCTGAATGGCTCGGGCAAGTCTTCGCTGCTGAAGATCATGGCCGGCGTGGACAAGGAGTTCGAAGGCGAAGCCATTCCCATGCAGGGCCTGTCCATCGGCTACCTGCCGCAGGAGCCCCAGCTCAACCCCGAGCACACCGTGCGCCAGGCCGTAGAAGAAGCCATGGCCGAGGTGAACAACGCCAAGGCACGCCTGGAAGAGGTGTATGCGGCCTACGCCGAGGAAGATGCCGACTTTGACGCGCTGGCGGCCGAGCAGGGCGAGCTGGAGGCCATCATTGCCGCCGCTGGCACCGACTCCGAGCACCAACTGGAAATCGCGGCCGATGCGCTGCGCCTGCCCGCCTGGGATGCCAAGGTGGGCCTGCTGTCCGGTGGTGAAAAGCGCCGCGTGGCGCTGTGCAAGCTGCTGCTGTCCAAGCCCGACATGCTGCTGCTGGACGAACCCACCAACCACTTGGACGCCGAGTCCGTGGACTGGCTGGAGCAGTTCCTGCACCGCTTCTCCGGCACCGTGGTGGCCATCACCCACGACCGCTACTTCCTGGACAACGCCGCCGAGTGGATTCTGGAACTGGACCGTGGCCACGGCATCCCCTATAAGGGTAACTACTCCGACTGGCTGATCCAGAAGGGCAACCGCCTGGAAGCCGAGCAAAAGGGCGAGGAAGCGCGCGCCAAGGCCCTGAAGAAGGAGCTGGAGTGGGTGCGCCAGAATGCCAAGGGCCGCCAGGCCAAGTCCAAGGCGCGTATTGCACGCTTCGAGGAACTGAGCGATTACGAATACCAGCGCCGCAACGAAACCCAGGAAATCTTCATTCCTGTGGCTGAACGTCTGGGCTCCAAGGTCATTGAGTTCCACAACGTCTCCAAGGCGTTTGGCGACCGTCTGCTGATCGACAACCTGTCGATGAACATTCCGGCTGGCGCCATCGTCGGCATCATCGGCCCCAACGGCGCTGGTAAGTCGACCCTGTTCAAGCTGATCGCCGGCAAGGAACAACCCGATTCCGGCACCGTGGAAATCGGCCAGACCGTGAAGATGGCCTTCGTCGACCAGCACCGCGATGCGCTGGCCGACGAGAAGACCGTGTGGGAAGACATCTCCGGTGGTCTGGACATGATCAACGTGGGCAAGTTCACCATGGCGTCGCGCGCCTACGCAGGTCGCTTCAACTTTAACGGCCAGGACCAGCAAAAGAAGGTCGGCATGCTGTCGGGTGGTGAGCGTGGCCGCCTGCACTTGGCCAAGACCCTGATCCAGGGCGGCAACGTGCTGCTGCTGGACGAACCCTCGAACGACTTGGACGTGGAAACCCTGCGTGCGCTGGAAGACGCGCTGCTGGAGTACGCCGGCACCGTGCTGGTGATCTCGCACGATCGCTGGTTCCTGGACCGTATCGCCACGCACATCCTGGCGGCCGAAGGTGACTCGCAGTGGGTGTTCTTCGACGGCAACTACCAGGAGTACGAGGCCGACAAGAAGAAGCGCCTGGGCGAAGAGGGCGCTGCCCCCAAGCGCTTCCGCTACAAGGCCCTCAAGTAATTGTTGTGCCCTGCATCAAAGGCTCCTTCGGGAGCCTTTTTGCATGGTGGCTGGCCTTGGGGGTACAGGCATCCGTGGGTGGGGTGCGCACTGCGTCTGCGTTGCGATCAAACACCCACGCGGCGAGGAAGCCATGGGGTCATGGGCGACGGTGCTGCAACCAGCAACCCATCCGCTGGCGATGGGGGGCTGCCGGTGGGATGGCGGCCAGGGTGTACCCAGGCGGGGTTAACCCCCTCGGGAAAGTCGCCACATCGTCGGTATAAAGACACTCCTTGATATCCATCAAGCGCCACGCTGGCGCCAAGTGTGGCCGCCATAACGATCACAGGAGACTTTCCCCATGCGCTTTGATTTTTCGCTTTCCCGCCGTGCGTGCGCCCAACTGGGCATTGGTGTGCTGGCTTCTGCCGCTGTGTGCAGCAGCTGGGCCTCGGACTACCCCAACAAGCCGGTGCGCGTGGTGGTCGGTTTTTCCGCCGGGGGTACCACCGACGTGGTGGCGCGCATCATGGCCAAGGAGCTGACAGAGTCCCTGGGCCAGTCCTTCATCGTGGAAAACCGGCCCGGCGGGGGCAGCAACATCGCCACCGAAGCCGTCAAGGCCGCAGCCCCCGATGGCTATACCCTGCTGTTCGTGGCGGTGACCAGTGCCATCAACCAGACGCTGTACCCGAACGTGAAGTTCGATCTGAACCGCGACTTCGAGGCCGTGGCCCTGGGCGCCAAGGTGCCCAACATCCTGGTGGTGCACCCCAGCGTGCCGGCCAACAACGTCAAGGAGTTCATCGCCTGGGCGCGGGCCAACAACGACAAGATTTCCTACGCCTCCTCGGGCAGTGGCACCTCCATCCACATGGCGGGCGAGATGTTCAAGGTGCGCACGGGCCTGAAAACCCAGCACATTCCGTACAAGGGCAGCGCACCGGCGGTGACGGATTTGATCGGCGGCCAGGTGCAGTTCATGTTCGACAACATGCCGGCCTCGTGGCCGCATGTGCAGTCGGGCAAGCTCAAGGCCCTGGCGGTGACCACCAAGACCCGCTCGCCCTCGGCGCCCGATGTGCCCACGCTGGAGGAAAGCGGTGTCGCGCCGTTTGATGTGACCTCGTGGTTCGGCCTGATCGCGCCCAAGGGCACACCCAAGGAGGTGGTGGACAAGCTGAACAAGGCCATGAATGCCGCGTTTGACAAGCCCGAGGTGCAGCAGGCCTATGCCAAGCTGGGGGCCGTGTCGCAGAAGAACACGCCGCAGGACTTCGGCAACTTCATCCGCCAGGAGGTGCAGACCTGGGCGCCGGTGGTCAAGGCCTCGGGCGCCACGGTGGACTGAACGGCTAAGGCGGCCCGCTGGGGCCGTCAGGAGGGCGCGTGGGGCCAGCGCGGCGCACGTCCTTCATCTATGAGAGCAGGTAGCGTGCGATGGCTATGGGGTTCAGGCAGTTTTGATGCTGAATCCCTTGTGCATCCAGCGCTGCCTGCTCTTTTTTTATGGGTCAAGCGTGGGTGCGCGCCTGCCAGTCGGACCAGCTGGGCAGGCGTTCCTGGCCGGCCACGTCCACCGACTGCGCCAGCAAAATGGCGCGTGCCGTGGCCAGGGCCACGGCCTCGGCCGCCAGGGTGAACAGCGTCATCAGCCCCAGGTTGCGCCCCGACTGGCCCGTGCCCAGGGCAAACAGGGTGTCGCCGTCGCTCATGGTGTGCACCGGGTTGATGGCGCGCGCCAGCCCGTCGTGGGCTACGGTGGCCAGGCGCTGTGCCTGGGGCTTGGTGATCTGGGCATCGGTGGCCACCACGCCGAGGGTGGTGTTGCTGCCGGCCAGGATGGCGCTGGGCGCCTCGCCGCGCAGCAGCGCGTCGCGCGCGCCCAGCAACTGCTGGCCATCGGCGGTGCGGGCGCCGGCCAGCAGCTGGCCGGTGTGCGGGTGGTAGACATCGCCCAGCGCATTGCAGGCCACCAGCGCGCCCACGGTCACGCCGTCCACGGTGAAGCTGGCGGTGCCGATGCCGCCCTTCATGGCCCGCGCGTGCCCAAAAATCTTGCCCACCACGGCACCGGCGCCCGCGCCCACGCTGCCTTCGGCCGGGCGCTCATGGCTGGCGGCCTGGCAGGCCGCGTAGCCCGCGGCGGCATCGGGGCGGATGCGCATGTCGCCCAGCATCACGTCAAACAGCACGGCCGCCGGCACCAGCGGGATGCGGCCCACGCCGATGTCCAGTCCGGCGCCTTGCTCCTCCAGCCAGCGCACCGTGCCGCTGGCGGCATCCAGCCCCCAGGCGCTGCCGCCGGACAGGGTGATGCCGTGCACCTGCTGCACCAGGTGGCTGGGGTCCAGCAGATCGGTCTCGCGCGTGCCGGGGGCGGCGCCGCGCACATCCACGCCCCCCACAGCCCCTTGCGGGCACAGCACCACGCTGCAGCCCGTGGGGCGGCGCGGGTCGGTGAAGTGGCCCACCTGGATGCCCTGTACCCGGGCGATGTGCCCGGCATGTGCCAAAAGCGTTGCGGTCAATGTGCACCTCGTCGTGGTCAAGTGGCTGGTTTATAGCGAACGGGAATAAATAGATGGTTTTTAAATCTTTGGGGTTTACCCTGAATGCCGGCATACTGCATGCCGATAAACGGTCTGGTCCATCCGCGTGGACACGCATTCTCGCGCAGGCCGGTCATTGCATTCCCAGGGAGTCACCACATGTTTGATCGCAATTCCTTCCAGGCTGGCGCTGCCGGCCGCCGTGCCGTGCTGACCGCCGCCGCGCTGGCCGTGGCCGGCATCCTGGCCGCCCCTGCCATGGCCCAGGACGCCACCAAGAAGCAGCTGCGCATTGGCGCCACCGCCGGATCCAACTACGACCTGCTGCAAGAAGGCATCGTGCCCCAGCTCAAGGCCAAGGGTTACACCGTCAAGCTGATCGAGTTCAACGACTATGTGCAGCCCAACCTGGCGCTGGACGATGGTTCGCTGGATGCCAACTTCTTCCAGCACCGTGCCTATTTCGACCAGTTCACCTCCGACCGCAAGCTCAAGCTGACGGCCATCGTGCAAGGCCCCGTGGCCCCCATGGGCGTGTACTCCAAGAAGTTCAAGAGCATCAACGAGCTGAAGGCCGGCGCCCGCGTGGCCCTGCCCAACGACCCCAGCAACCTGGCGCGTGCCCTGCTGGTGCTGCAGAACGCCGGCCTCATCAAGATCAAGGACGGTGTGAACCCCGCCCGCGTGTCTGAGCTGGACCTGGCCGAGAACAAGCACAAGCTCAAGTTCCTGCCCCTGGATGCGGCCCACCTGCCCCGCGCGCTGGAAGACGCGGACTTCGTGGTGGTCAACGGCAACTTCGCCATGTCCTCGGGCCTGAAGCTGACGGAAGCCGTGATCCTGGAAAAGACCCCCGACCAGTACCTGAACGTGGTGGCCGTCAAGACCGGCAACGAAACCGCCCAGTGGGCCAAGGACCTGGCCGAGGCCTACCGCTCGCCCGCCTTCAAGCAGGTGGTGGACACCAAGTTCGTGGGCTACATGAAGCCTGCGTTCCTGCAGTGAGGTGGGCCCGCGCGGCCGACGGGTCCTGACCAAGCAGCCTGCGGGCTGCTTTTTTTGTGGCCGTCCGCCGGCACTGCCGGCCCGTGGGGCACCCTGGTGGAGGTACGGCTGGCGAGGTAGGCGGGGCGCAGGGCCTGCCCCGTCCGGTGCACAGGCCCACGCTGTAAGCGGCGCACACGGCTTTTACAAAATGTGGCGCGTTTTCGGGCCTAGGCTTGCGGCGTCAGCCACCACTGTGAAGCACTGCACCATGCCACGAATCCTTGCCACGATGGGTCTGCCCGTTCTCCTGCTGGCCCTGCCGTTCACCAGTTGGGCGGGAGATGACGACGACCACCGCCACTACCGCAAGCACGAACACCGCCACCACGCGCACAAGCAAGAGTTCTGGGATGGCCAGTGCAAGGTCAAGCGCGAGTGGAAGAAGAACGGCGAGTACAAGGAAAAGCGCAAATGCAAGGACCGCCCCGTGGTCTACCAGCAGCCCTACCCCGTGTACGTCGCGCCCTTGCCCCCCCAGGGGGTGGTGATCCAGTCGCAGATCCACCTGCGCCCCTGACGCGCGGGCCGAGACCGGCCGGCCCCTAGGCGCCGCTGGTCGCTGGTACCAACCGCAGTGCCGGCGGGCGGCGCAGCGGCCGTCCTCAGGCGCGCAGCGCCGTCAGCACCTCGTCCAGCATCTTCTTGGCATCGCCAAACAGCATGCGGTTGTTGTCCTTGTAGAACAGTGGGTTGTCCACGCCGGCATAGCCGGAGGCCATGGACCGCTTCATGACGACGGACTGCCGGGCGCGCCAGACTTCCAGCACCGGCATGCCGGCGATGGGGCTGGCCGGGTCGTCCTGGGCGGCCGGGTTCACGATGTCGTTGGCACCGATCACCATGGCCACATCGGCCTCGGGGAAGTCGTCGTTGATCTCGTCCATCTCCATCACGATGTCGTAGGGCACCTTGGCCTCGGCCAGCAGCACATTCATGTGGCCGGGCATGCGCCCGGCGACGGGGTGGATGGCGAACTGCACCTGCACGCCCTTGGCGCGCAGCGCCTTGGTGATCTCGTTGACCGTGTGCTGGGCCTGGGCCACGGCCATGCCGTAGCCGGGCACGATGATGACGCGTTTGGCTTCGCGCAGCAGGTCGGCCGTTTCCATGGCGCTGATGGCGGTGACCTCGCCCTGGGGCTGGGCGGCAGCACCGCCCGCCTTGGCCGGTGTGCCCGAGCCAAAGCCGCCGGCAATCACGCTCAGGAAGTTGCGGTTCATGGCCTGGCACATGATGTAGCTCAGGATGGCGCCCGAGGAGCCCACCAGCGCGCCGGTGACGATCAGCAGGTCATTGCCCAGCATGAAACCCGTGGCCGCCGCGGCCCAGCCCGAGTAGCTGTTGAGCATGGACACCACCACGGGCATGTCGGCGCCGCCGATGGCCATGACCATATGGATGCCGAACAGCAGGGCGATGGCGGTCATCACAACCAGCGGCAGCATGCCCTGGGCAATGGTTTCGGCGCGCAGGAATTCGCGGCCGAACCCGATCACCAGCAGCAGGGCCGCCAGGTTGAGCCAGTGGCGCGCCGGCAGCAGCAGCGGCTTGCCGCCGATGCGGCCGTTGAGCTTGCCGAAGGCAATCAGCGAACCTGAGAAGGTCACGGCACCGATCAGGATGCCGACATAGATCTCCACCTCGTGGATCAGTTGCTCGGCACCTTGCAGCGGGGTGGAGGTGTCGACATAGCTAGCAAAGCCGACCAGGCAGGCGGCCAGGCCGACCAGGCTGTGCATCAGCGCCACCAGCTCGGGCATCTGTGTCATCTTCACGACCTTGGCCGCGTACAGGCCGATGCCGCCGCCGACGACCAGGGCGCCGACGATCCAGGCCATGCCCTCGGCACTGACGCGCGGGCCGAACACGGTGGCCAGCACGGCCAGGGCCATGCCGACCATGCCGAACAGATTGCCGCGGCGCGAGGTTTCGGGGTTGGACAGGCCACCCAGGCTCAGGATGAACAAAATGGCGGCGCCCAGGTAGGCCACCGTTGCGAGACTTTGGGACATGGTGTTGCTCTCTGCTGCTCGTGCTTGTTATTTGCGGAACATGGCCAGCATGCGGCGCGTGACGGCAAAGCCGCCGAACATATTGATAGCTGTCAGCACAAGCGCAGCAAGGGCTAGCCAGCGAATCAGCTCATCCGGCCGTCCCGTGCCGGCCGTGCCCGGCGGCGCAATCTGCACCAGGGCGCCGAGGGCGATGATGCTGGAGATGGCATTGGTCACGCTCATCAGCGGCGTGTGCAGGGCTGGCGTCACGTTCCATACCACCATGTAGCCGATGAAGCAGGCCAGCACGAACACCGTGAAGTGCCCCAGGAAGGCCGCCGGCGCATAGGCGCCGATGCCCCAGAACGCCAGGGCCACCACGGCAAACAGGAGGGCCAGCGTCCTGGCCGGCAGCGGGCCGCTGCTGCCGTGGCCGTGGCCGCCTTTCTTCTTGGTCTCGGCCGCCGGCGTGGCTGCGGTGGCGGTCGGTGCGGGTTTGGGCGCCACCACCAGCGGGGGCGCCGGCCAGGTGATGGTGCCGTCCTTGATCACCGTGAGGCCGCGGATCGCGTCGTCCTCCATGTTGACCACGGCCACGCCGTTCTTGGCCTTGCACAGCTCCTCGGTCAGGCGCAGCAGGTTGGTGGCGTACAGCGTGGACGACTGCTTGGCCAGGCGCGAGGCCAGGTCGGTGTAGCCGATGATGGTGACGCCGTAGCGCACCAGGGCTTCGTCGGCCACGGTCAGCTCGCAGTTGCCGCCTTGTTCGGCCGCCATGTCCACGATCACGCTGCCGGGCTTCATGCTGCGCACCATCTCGGCCGTGATCAGCTTGGGAGCCGGCTTGCCGGGGATCAGCGCCGTGGTGATGATGATGTCGGCATCCTGGGCCTGCTGCGCATACATCTGGCGTTGCGCGGCCTGAAAGCCCTCGCTCATCACCTTGGCGTAGCCGCCGCCGCCCGCGCCGTCTTCCTCGTAGTCGACCTTGACGAACTCGCCGCCCAGCGAGGTGACCTGGTCGGCCACCTCGGCGCGCGTGTCATTGGCCCGCACGATGGCGCCCATGTTGGCGGCCGTGCCAATCGCCGACAGGCCGGCCACGCCGGCCCCGGCAATGAACACCTTGGCCGGGGGCACCTTGCCCGCCGCAGTGATCTGGCCGTTGAAGAAGCGGCCAAAGGCGTTGGCCGCCTCGATCACGGCGCGGTAGCCGGAGACGCCGGCCATGGAGGTCAGCGCATCCATCTTCTGGGCGCGCGACAGCGTGCGCGGCAGTGCATCGATGGCCAGCACCGTCACCTGCCGGGCGGCCAGTTGCTGCATCAGTTCGGGGTTCTGTGCCGGCCAGATGAAGTCGATCAGGATCTGGCCGGGGTGCATTAGCGCGACCTCGTCGGCCGTGGGCGGGCGCACCTTGAAGACGATGTCGGCGGCCTGCCAGACTGCGGCAGCACTGGGCAGCACCTCGGCCCCGACGGCGCGGTAGGCATCGTCGCTGAAGTTGGCGGCATCGCCGGCGCCGGTCTCGATGGCGACCGCAAAGCCCAGCTGGCGCAGTTTTTCCACCACATCGGGCACGGTGGCCACGCGCTTTTCACGCGGGAAGGTTTCGCGGAGCACCCCGATGCGTTGCGGGGCGGGGTGGGCGGTGTCTTGCGTCAAGGCCGTCTCCTGGTGTTGTGTCATCGGTACGTGCGCCCGTCAGGGCGCAGGGCAGCAATCGGGCTGCTCTTGCGATGCACTCTACGGGTGTCGCTGCAGAAAAGATAGGCGGGCTTGCGGGGTGTCGTTGATTTGCCGCGGCGCGCGGCCCCTCCCCGGTTGGGTGTCCCGCATGCGCCATGGTGCCGCTGGGGAGTGCCTGCTGGGTGATCCAGGGAGCGACTGTTAATGCGTTCTGGGTATATGCAGCGTATTTTTTATTTGTTGGGATTTGAAGGACGCCTGCGGATACTGCAGGACATCAGCGCGCACCCCCAGGTCGCGTGATGCACAAACCCTCAGGAGGCAAGACCCATATGTTCCGTTTCAATCCCCAGCGCCGCGCGGCCGTGGCTTTCACCCTGGCACTGGCCAGCCTGGCCGCCAGCCCCGCCATGGCGCAGGACGCCAGCAAGCCCCAGCTCGTCATCGGCGGCACGGCCGGCTCCAACATCGACCAGCTGCAGTCGGGCATCGTGCCCCTGCTCAAGGCCAAGGGCTACAAGGTCAAGCTGGTGGAGTTCAACGACTACGTGCAGCCCAACCTGGCGCTGGCCGATGGTTCACTCGATGCCAACTTCTTCCAGCACGAGGTGTATTTCAACCAGTTCAAGGGCGACCGCAAGCTGGACCTGAAGGCCCTGGTGCAGGGCCCGATCGCGCCCATGGGCGTGTATTCCAAGCAGCGCAAGAGCCTGGCGGAGCTGAAGGAAGGCGACCGCGTGGCCCTGCCCAACGACCCCAGCAACCTGGCGCGCGGCATCCTGCTGCTGCAGCAGGCCGGGCTGGTCAAGCTCAAGGAGGGGGTGAATCCGCTGCGCGTGTCCGAGCTGGACCTGGCCGCCAACCCCAAGAAGATCAAGCTGGTGCCGCTGGACGCCGCCCACCTGCCGCGGGCGCTGGAGGATACGCAGTTCGCCATCATCAACGGCAACTTCGCCATCTCCTCGGGCCTGAAGCTCAGCGATGCCGTGCTGCTGGAAAAGACCCCCGACCACTACCTGAACGTGGTGGCCGTCAAGACCAAGGACCAGGGCGCGCAATGGGCCAAGGACCTGGAACAGGCCTTCCGTTCGCAGGAGTTCAAGCAGGTGGTGGACAAGCAGTTTGCCGGCTATGCCAAGCCGGCCTTCCTGCAGTAACGATTTTCTTGGCGTGTGTGAAAGTACTTGGGCTGCCTTCGGGCAGCCCTTTTTTATGGCTCAGGCGCAGCGGGCCAGGACCTCGGCCTCCAGGTGTGCGAAGGCGCGCCACTCCAGGGCCTGCAGCTGTGCCACCTGGTCGCGGGGCAGAGCGTGGGTCAGCGCGGCCGCGCCCAGGTCGCTGAGCACGGCCTCGCCCGTGGCCGGGTCCCACAGGATGTTGTGGGCGTACAGGTCGCCATGCAGCACGCCGTGGTCGTGCAGGTGCTGCACCGCGCTGCGCACGCCGGCCAGCAGGCGCTGGGCGGTGGCGGGCGTGAAGGCCGTGTCCGGCGCATAGACATCGCGCGTGCAGCTGTCCAGGCTGGGTGGGCCGGCCAGGTTGCGCAGGCTGGCCGGCAGCAGGGGCAAGGCCATGGCCAGCCGACCGTCCGGGTGGCCGTCCACCCGGGCCAGGGGCGTGAGCAGTTGCGGGTGCTGGCCCGCCGCCAGGCCGGCCGCCAGCTCGCACTGCGGGCTGCCGTCGCTGGTGGCGGCGGCCTTGAACACCTTGAGCGCGATGGCCGCCCCGCTGTCCTTGCAGGTGGCCTGGTGGATGTGGCCGCTGGCGCCTTCGCCCAGCAGCGCACCCAGGCTAAGTTGGGGATAGGAAATGGCCGTTTGCGCTGATGCAGCAAGCGCGGACAGCTCACTTTCTTGCGTCAACGGGTTGCCAGCGATCGCCGCCCAGGCCAGCGCCGGCAGCTGCCACAGCGTGGCGGGCAGCGCGGTGAAGCGGTTGCCGGCGATGCGCAGCAGCTCCAGCCTTTGGCAGGCGCGCAGGTCCGGCAGGTCGGTGAGTTGGTTGCACGACAGCATCAGCTTTTGCAGGCGCGGGCGCTGGCCCAGGCTGGCGGGCAGCGCACGGAGCTGGTTGTCGGTCAGGATCAGCCAGCGCAGGCGTGGGGGCAGGCTGGCCTCGGGCACATGGGCAATCCGGCAGGACTTGAAGCCCACCATCTCCAGCGCGGGCATCTGGCCCAGCACCGCCGGCAGTTCGGTGAAGGGGTTGTGGGAGGCAAACAGGATGCGCAGTTGGTGCAGGCGCGGCAGGTCCGCGGGCAGCTGCTGCAGCTGGTTGTGGGAGAGGTCCAGCACCTCCAGCGAGTCGGCCAGCGCATACAGCGCCGGTGGAAATTCCGTCAGCGCATCGCTGAGCTGGATGTGGCGGGCGCCGGCCAGCCGGCCGTCGGCCAGCTGCGCGTGAAAATGCTTGAGCGTCAACATGAGGGCCGCAGTCTAAGCGCGGCACAGCGAATGCAAATTTTGAACGACCTGCCGGCCTTGGTGCAGGCCTTGCCACAGCGGGCGGCGACGGACTGGGTGGACCTGCCCGCGGCGCTCCACCGCCAACTGTCCTCGGCCGCGCAGACGGACCCCGGCGCGATCCTGCTGCAGCCTGGCGCCCGTTGCCTGGTGCGCCCGGGGACCGATGCGCCGCGCATGGGCTATGTCCCTTGGCTGCCCGTGGCCGTGCTGCGCCAGATGGACTGGAGCCAGTCCCTGCCCCAGCTGCTGCAGGCGGAGTTGGGCCACAGCCAGCGCTTTGCCCCGCAGGACACGGTGATCTGGGCGGATGCACAGGTGCCCGCACCGCACTGGCCGGACCGCCCTGGGGATGCGCCGCAGCGGCTGCAGTTCTGGCACCTGGGCCTGCAGGCCCATGCCTGGATGGCGATGCAGGTGTGCCAGCCCACCCCCATCAGCCGCGCCGCGCTGCGCGTGTGCGAATGGCGGCTGGGCTGCCCGTTGCCCCCGGCATTGCGCGATTACTGGTTGCACCTTGGCGTGCAGGATTGGGCCGAGGGCCTGTTGGCGGCAGCGTGGGAGGGCCAGGCGCCCGGGAGGGACTGGGCCGCCATCGGCCCGGTGCAGGTGGTGTTTCCCGGCGTGATGGATATCGTGGCCATGGCCGATCCGCAGGACGCCGCCACGCTGCGCGCTGGCATCGCGGACCTGGTGGCCTTTGGGGACTACCTGGGCAATGGCAACCTGTGGTGCTTCAGCCGGACCGACGGCGCGGTCTGGTACCTAGACCACGACAGCGCGCCGCTGCTGACCCGGGTGTTTGACGACGTGGGCGACTATCTGGAGGCGCTGGCCCTGATGGCCTTGTGCACCGCGCAGGCCACGGCACAGGGGCGGGACGATGGGGACGCGCAGGCCGAGGCCTGGCTGTCGGCACGCTGGGGCCCGGCCATGGTCCGCAAGTGGATGTACTGACGGCTGGGGTCTTGTGCTTTGGTCCGGCCCGCCATGCACTCTGGCGCCTGCAGGCGCCGGAGTGCAAAGCAGGCCATGGCCATGCGGCCCTCAGGACGCCGGCTGGATGTGGGTGATGACCAGCGCGCCGGCCTGGTCTTCGACACGGAACCGCACCGGGTCGCCGGGCTTGAACTGGGCGGCCTGCTGCGCGTCCTGCAGGCCAAACACCATGGTCATGGGCGGCATGTCCAGGTGGGTGATGGCGCCGTGGCGGATGGTCAGCTTGCCGCTGCGGGCATCGACGCGGGTGATGACGCCCTCGGTCAGCGCTTGGTCGGGCGCTGCCGCTGGCGCAGGGCTGGCGGCCGCCGTTGCAGGCGCATGGTGGCTGGCATGGTCCTGTGCCTGTGCCTGTGCCGTCGCCAGGCCCAGCAGCAGGCCGGCAGCGCAGCCCAGGTGGCGCAAGGTGGAGAAGGTGGACATGGTGGGACTCCTCTTCAACGGTAGCTGGTGTAGACGCGGGTGCTGACGTTGCTGCCCATGAGCTGCTTGGTGACCAGCAGCACGTCATACGGGTCCTTGCGGCCGCCGTATTCGGGGCCGTCCATGCCGGGGCTGCCGATGGGCATGCCGGGCACGGTGATGCCCAGCGCCTTGGGCTTGTCCTTGAGCAGCTTGTGCACGTCGGCGGCGGGCACATGGCCTTCGACCAGGTAGCCGCCGACCAGCGCGGTGTGGCAGGAGCCGTACTGCACGGGCAGGCCCAGCTTGGCGCGCACGGCGCTGTTGCCGCTGTCGTGCACGGTGACGGCAAAGCCGGCCTGCTCCATCAGCACGATCCAGTCCTTGCAGCAGCCGCAGTTGGGGTCCTTCCAGACTTCCATGGGGATCTTGGCGGGCGAGGCGGCCAGTGCCGGCAGGGCGGTCAGACCGGCGGCGGCGGCCAGCAGGTGCAGGGCGTGGCGACGGGTGGTTGGGGTGTGCATGGTGGGTTTCCTTTCTGGGACCACAGTGTTCAGGGGGTGACGGTGAAGCGGCCTTGCATGCCGGCCTGGTAGTGGCCGGGAATCAGGCAGGCAAAGTCAAAAGTGCCGGGGCGGTTGAAGTGCCAGACCAGGTCTTCGCGCTCGCCCGGGGCCACATGGGCCATGTACGGCTCGGCATGCGCCATGCCGGGGAACTTCAGCATCAGCGCCGCGTGTTCTTGCAGCGATGCGGCGGTGCCCAGCACCACCTCGTGCAGGAGCTGGCCGCGGTTTTCCACGCGCAGGCGCAGGGTCTCGCCCTGGCGCACGCTGAAGTGGTCGGGCTCGAAGCGCATGTCGTCCGTCATCCGGAGGGTGAGGGTGCGCAGCCCGGGCCGGGCATCGCCGGCGATGCCCCAGGCTTTTTGTTCTGGCGGCACAGCGGTGGCAGGATCGGCCGGGGTGTGGGACGCATTGCCATGGGCAAAAGTGGCTGTAGCGCATGCCAGTAAAGCGCTGGCAGCTATGTATTTCAGAGTTTGCATGATTGGCTCCGGCATCAATGGTGGGCAGGGCCGTGGCCGGCTGCCGGTTTGCGTACGCTGGGGGCACCCGGTGCCTGGCCGGGCGGGGTGGGGCGTGGTGCCTGCGCCTCCAGCGGGGCGCCCTGCCAGGCATAGGCTTGCGTGCCCCGGGGCTGCGCGAACCAGCCGGGGTCGCCGTAGTCGTTGGCGCCCAGGCCCTTGCGCACCTTGAAGCTGGTGAACATGCCGCCCATCTCGATGTTCCCGTACGGCCCTTGGCCCGTCATCATCGGGAAGGTGTTGTCGGGCAGGGGCATTTCCATGGCACCCATGTCGCCCATGCCGCGCTCGCCCATGAGCATGTAGTCGGGCACGATCTTCTGGATCTTGCCCACCAGGCCGCGGTGGTCCACGCCAATCATGGTGGGCACGTTGTGGCCCATGGCGCCCATGGTGTGGTGGCTCTTGTGGCAGTGCAGGGCCCAGTCGCCGGGCTCGTCGGCGATCAGCTCGATCTGCCGCATCTGGCCCACGGCCACGTCGGTGGTCACCTCGGGCCAGCGGGCGGACTTGGGCACGGGGCCGCCGTCGGTGCCGGTGACCTCGAACTCGTGGCCGTGCAGGTGGATGGGGTGGTTGGTCATGGTCAGGTTGCCCACACGGATGCGCACCCTGTCGCCTTGCTTGGCCACCAGCGGCGTGATGGACGGAAAGGCCCGGCTGTTGAAGGTCCAGATGTTGAAGTCCGTCATCTCGTTGATGCGCGGCGTCATCGCCCCGGGCTCCACGGCATAGGCGGCCAGCAGGAAGGCGTAGTCGCGCTGCACGTCGGCAATCAGCGGGTGGCGGCCCTTGGGGTGGGTGATCCACAGGCCCATCATGCCCATGGCCATCTGCACCATCTCGTCCGAATGCGGGTGGTACATGAAGGTGCCGGGGCGGCGCGCCGTGAACTCGTAGACAAAGGTCTTGCCCGGCGGGATGTGCGGCTGGTTCAGGCCGCCCACACCGTCCATGCCATTGGGCAGGCGCTGGCCGTGCCAGTGGATGGTGGTGGCCTCGGGCAGGCGATTGGTGACGAAGATGCGCACTTGGTCGCCCTCGACCACCTCGATGGTCGGTCCGGGCGACTGGCCGTTGTAGCCCCACATGTTGACGAAGAAGCCCGGCGCGACCTCGCGCACCACGGGCTCGGCCACGAGGTGGAACTCCTTGACGCCGGCGTTCATGCGCCAGGGCGTGGTCCAGCCGTTCAAGGTGACCACCGGGTGGTAGGGCCGGCCATTGGGCGGCGTCAGCGGCGCGGCCGTGTCGGCGTTGCTTTGCAGGACGGGTTCGGGCAGGGCTGCCATGGCGACCCGGCTGACGGAGGCAGCAGCCACTGCGGTGGCGGCGCCGGTGAAGAAATTGCGGCGGTTCATGCTCAGTGGCCTTGTGCAGGGGATTCGGACGGTGTGGCCGGGCTCGAGAGGCTGGCAGCCCCCGCGCCGGGCGAGGTGCTGTACAGCGCCAGTTGCAGGTCCACATCGGCCAGCCAGAAGTCGCGCTGGGCCTCGGTGGCGGTGGCCACGGCCTGGGTGGTGGCGCGGGCCTGGGCCAGCAGCTGCCAGGTGCTGATGAACATGCCGTTGTAGCGGTACACGGCCTCCTCCTGCATCCGCTGGGCCAGGGGCAGCACCTCGCTGCGCTGCTGCTGGGCCAGGTCCCAGGCCGTGCGGTAGCGCAGCCAGCTGGTGCGCGCCTCGCTGCGCGCCTGCAGGGCCGCATGGCGCAGCTGGGCACTGCGGTGCTGCAACTGCGCGCGTGCGCCGGCTGCGGCCACGCCACCCCAGTCGAACAGGGGCAGGGGCAGCTCCAGCTCCCAGCCGCGCGTGACCTCGTCGTGGCGTGTGGCGCGGTCGGTGGTGGTGTTGCGGCTGTAGCTGGCGCCGATGTCGCCAAACAGCGCGCCCACGCGGGCGAAGCCGTGGCGATCGGCCGTGGTGTCCAGCTCACGGCGCAGGGCGCGCACGTCCAGGCGCTCGCGCAGGGCGGTGGCCTCGGCATCGGCCCCGGTGTGCAGGGCCTCGGCCTTGGGCAGGGGTGGCAGGCTGTCCGGCAGGGCAAAGTCGGCCTGCGGGCCCCACAGGCCCATCAGGCGGGCCAGTTGCTCGCGCTCCAGGGCCGCGTTCAGGCGGGCGCGGGCCAGCTGGGCGGCGGCCTCGTGCTGCACGCGCAGCTCCTGGGCCTGTTCCAGCTTGCTGAAGTTGCCGACCAGGGCCATGCGCCGGGCCAGCTCGCCACCAGCTGCGGCGGCCTCGTGCATGCGTTCGGCCGCCTGCAGGCTTTGCTGCGCCGCCACGGCCCGCAGCCAGGCGCGGCGGGTGTCGGCCGCGTGCAGCAGCACCTGCTGGGCGGCGGTGAGCGTGGCCTGCTCCAGCTGCCAGCCCTGCCAGCGGCTGCGCCACGGCAGGGTGATGAGCTGGACCAGGTTGAGGCTGAGCTGGCGCTCGATCTCGCGCTCGTGGCCGTTGACGAAGCGCCCCAGCGTCAGCGTGGGGTTGAACAGGGTCAGCGCCTGGGCGCGCTGCGCATCCTGGCGGGCCAGTTGTGCCAGCTGGGCCTGCAGACTGGGGCTGCGCAGCAGGGCGATGCGCACGGCCGTGTCGGCATCCACGGGCTGGCTCAGCCACTGGGCGATCTGTGCCTCGGTGCTTGGCTGGGCGCGGGAATCCGTGGACGGCAACTGGCTGTCGGCAGGTAGCCGGGAGGCCGTGTGGCGGTCCACGGCGCTGCGCAGGCCATCGGGGGCCACGCTGGCGCAGCCCGCCAGCACCACGGCGGCGAGCACGGGGCTGAGTCGCAGGGTGCGGCGGTTCATGGCTGGCCTCCGTGCTGGTGCGTGCCGGGTGCTGTGGGCGCTGGCATGGGCGTTTGCGCGGCTTCCCAGCGCAGCACGTCGGCGTGGCCGCGCGCAAAGGTGGCCACGGCCGCATTCGCGGCGCGCCAGTCCTGTGGGCTGGCGACCAGGGCGCTGCTGGCGGGCAGGGCGGTGTGCACCAAGGTGCGCTGGGCCGCGGTGCTGGACGCCCGCTCGGTGGTGGGGGCCGCGGGCGGCGGCGAGGGGGGTGTCTGGGCCAGGGCCCAGGGCGTGGCCAGGCTCAGTCCGAGCAACCACGGGGTGACAAAGTGCGCGTTGCGCATGCAGCAATCTCCTGCGACAAGAAACCTTTCAGCGTCGGCGGCACGTTCTGCCCAGGGCAGGGGGCGTGCTGCGGACGCACCTCGGGTGTCAGGTCTCAGGCGATGGGTGGTTTGGTGGCTTGCACCAGCGTGGCGCTGGCAAAGTCGGCACGGCCGCTGGCCGGTGCGGCCTGCGTGGACAGGTCCTGGCAGGGCGCCAGCAGCAGTGGGGGGGAAAAGGCCGAATGACAGATGCCACAGGCGGCACAGGCTGTGGTGTGGTGGCTGCCGCCGCACGCGGGGGCGGGGGGTGTTGCTTCACAGTGCAGTGCCTGGGTCTCGGCAGCATGCGCATGGGCATCGTCCGTCATGGCCGTTGCGTGGTGGTGGGCCTGTGGCGCCGTCTGCGCTGCGGCCACGGCCGTGGGCATGTGGTCCCCGGTGTTGGGCAGGCTGCCCATGGCCATGGCGTCGCCCAGCAGACCGCGCAGGGTCAGCAGCAAGATCATGAACAGGGGTAGCAGGCGACGCATAGGCATGAATGATGCCAGAGTCGGCACAAAGTTCCGCGCTGCGCGTCAGCCGCCGTAGCGGCCCGGGCGGTGGTTCATGGACAGCACCTGGTTCAGGGTCAGGGCCGCCAGGATGGACCACAGGGCGCGTTCCACATCGACGATGAAGAAGGCGCTCAGCAGAATCAGACAGTCCAGCCCCATCTGCACATAGCCAGCGCGCCAGCCGTAACGCTCCTGCAGGAACAATGCGGCAATGCCCACGCCACCCAGGCTGCAGCGGTGGCGGAACAGCACCAGCATGCCCACGCCCATCAGGATGCCGCCGACGACAGCGGCGTAGGGCGCCTGCACACGCTCCAGGCTCAGGAACAGCGGCTGCAACTCCGACACCACGGCCAGCAGGCCAACGGCGCAGAAGGTCTTGACCGTGAAGGCCCAGCCCATCTTGCGCACGGCCAGCCAGTAGAACGGCAGGTTCAGCACAAAGAACCAGACGCCGAAGCCGATGTGCGTGGCGTAGTGCAGCGAAAACGCCAGGCCCGCCATGCCCCCCGTGACCAGCCCGGCTTGCTTGAACAGCGCCACGCCCACCGAGATCATGAGCACGCCGGTGAAGATGGCGGCTGCGTCCTCGAGCAGGGTGTGGGGCAGCGGTGCAGGTGCGGCAGGCTGGTGGCGGGTGTTCATGGTGGTGGAAATTTGTGCGTGTTATTTTTCAGGCGCACAGATTATGCGGTGTCCGTCCTCACTGTTCAGATTTTTTGTGAGGGTCGATCCGCAGGCGCAGGCCGTTGGCCACCACCAGCAGGCTCACCCCCATGTCGGCCAGCACGGCCAGCCACATGCTGGCATGGCCCATCAGCGCCAGGGCGAAGAAGGCCGCCTTGATGCCCAGGGCCAGCGCAATGTTCTGCCACAGCACGCGATGGGCACGCTGGGACAGGGCGATGGTGTCCGGGATGCGGCGCAGGTCGTCGTGCATCAGCACCACGTCGGCAGTCTCCATGGCCATGTCCGTGCTGTGGGCGCCGCCCATGGCAAAGCCCATGTCGGCCTGGGCCAGCGCGGGGGCATCGTTGATGCCATCGCCCACCATGCCGACGGCCCCCTCGGCCTGCAGCTGGTGCATGCGGCGCAGCTTGTCTTCGGGCAGCAGGCCGCCTTCAGCCTGCAGGATGCCTGCCTGCTGGGCGATGGCCTGCACGGCGTCGGGGTGGTCGCCGCTGAGCACCACCGGGCTGATGCCCAGCGCCTGCAGCTGTTGCACGGCTTCCTGGGCATGGGGGCGCAGGCTGTCGGCCACGGCGAACACGGCCAGCACCTGCTGCGCGGTGGCCAGCAGGCTGACGCTGCGGCCCAGGCGCGTGTGGGCCTGTACGGCGGCCTGCAGGGCCGGGCTGTCCAGTTGCTGCTCCTGCGCCCAGCGCAGGTTGACCAGGTAGTAGGTCTGCCCCTCGATGCGCGCCTGCACACCGCGCCCGGGCAGGGCCTGCAGGTCCTGGGCCGGCGAGGTGGGCACGCCCTCGGTCTGCAGGCCCTGGGCCACCGCGTGCGAGACCGGATGGTCCGAGCGCGAGGCGATCTGCCAGGCCCGCAAGGCGGCCTCAGCACGCGGGGTCTGTGCGGCGTCCAGCACGTCCCAGTCCACCAGGGTGGGCTTGCCCGTGGTCAGGGTGCCGGTCTTGTCCAGCGCGATGCTGCGCAGCTGGCGCGCGGCTTCCAGCACGCTGCCGCCCTTGAGCAGCACGCCCTGGCGGGCGGCGGCCGTCAGCGCGCTGACCACGGTGACCGGGGTGGACAGCACCAGCGCGCAGGGGCAGGCGATGACCAGCAGGGCCAGGGCCTGGTAGATGGCATCCAGCCAGGTCCAGCCCAGCAGCAGCGGGGCCAGCACGGCCAGGGCCAGGGCCAGGACCATGACGATGGGGGTGTAGATGGCGGCAAAGCGGTCGACGAAGCGCTGCGTGGGCGCCTTGCTGGCCTGGGCCTGCTCCACGGCCTGGACGATGCGCGCCAGCATGGAGTTGGCGGTGGCGGCGCTGACGCGCAGCTGCAGCTCGGCCTGCTGGTTGATGCTGCCGGCCCAGACGCTGTCGCCCGGGGCCTTGTCCACGGGCACGCTTTCGCCGGTGATGGGGGCCTGGTTCACGCTGCTGTGGCCGGCGATGACCTCACCGTCCAGCGGAATGCGGGCCCCGGGGGCCACGCGCACCAGGGCGCCGGTGGGCACATCGGCCGTGGGCACGGTCAGGCTGTGGCCGTTGGGCTGCAGCACCTCGGTGGTGTCCGGCGCCAGGCGCAGCAGGTTGCGGATGGCCAGGCGCGCGCGGTCCATGGCGCGGTCTTCGATGCGTTCGGCGGCCGCGTACAAGGCCATGACCATGGCGGCCTCGGGCCACTGGCCGATCAGGAAGGCGCCGGTGACGGCCACGGCCATCAGCGCATGGATGCCCAACTGCAGGCGCGCCAGGCTTTGCAGGCCGGCCTTGTACACGCCCAGGCCGGACAGGGCGATGGCCACCACGGCCAGGGCAATGCCGGCGTATTCCAGTGCCGGGTACTGCGGCGTGAACCAGTGCGAGATTTCGGCCAGCAGCGCCAGGCCCAGCGCGGCCCCGATGCGGGGCCAGCCGGGCAGCACGCCATGGTCGTGGCCGTGGTCGTGTTCGCTGTCTTCATGGTCGTGACCGTGGTCGTGCCCATGGGCCTCGGGTTTCCGGGGGGCGGGGCTGCAGCAGCCGCTTTGGTGTGTGTTGGGAGTCCATGCCATGATTGGAAAGCTGAAAGTAACTTCAAGGTCAAGCACCCATGACAGGATTGCGCATCGGAGAGGCCGCCCAACGCACCGGCGTGTCGGCCGCCAACATCCGCTACTACGAAAAACAGGGCCTGCTGGCGCCGGCCCTGCGGCAGGACAACGACTACCGCCTGTATGGCGATGCGGACCTGCACCGCCTGCGCTTCATCCGCATGTGCCGCGCCATGGACATGTCGCTGGACGAGGTACGCACCCTGCTGGCGCTGGACGGCCAGCGCCCGGAAGACTGCCGCGCCGCCAGCCAGACGGTGGAATCCCACCTGCAGCACGTGCGCCAGCGGCTGGGCGAGCTGCGGCTGCTGGAGCGGGAGTTGCGCCAGCTCAAGACCCTGTGCGATGGCCGCCCCGGGGCGTGCAACCTGATCGCCACCCTGCATGCCCAGGCCGATGCCGAGTTGCCGCCCGAGCCCGGCAGCCATGTCAAACGCCATGTCTGAGGGTGGTCGGCTGCTTGAAAACAGGAGCGCATGGCACGCGTGGAACCAGCCTTTCAGAGGTTAATTGATCTGAATGGCGCTTTTGACGTGCGCGATGTGCTCATCTTTTTGAACCAACCTGGGGGTGGGCCAAAACCGGTCGTGCTGCAGGCCGGGCCGTCTCGGCCGACAATCGACCGCATGACAGGGACGGACCACACACTACAGACCATGGACTGGACCGGCGTGCGCGCCATGGTCTTCGACATGGACGGCACGCTGCTGAACACCGAACACGCCATCGTCACGGCCGCCAGCCAGACCCTGGTGCAACTGGGCCATGCCCCGCTGCCCGCGGCCTACCGCATGCCCAACATGTTTGGCACGGCGGCCGACCTGATGGCGGATGTGCTCAAGGAGCGGCAACTGCCAATGCCGCAGGCCGGCAAGGCACAGCTGGGGCAGTGGTTCGAGCACCACTATGCCCAGCAGCCCCCGCATGGCGCGCCCTTGTACGCCGGCGTGCGCGCCTGGCTGCAGGCGGCGCGCGACCAGGGGCTGGCCCTGGCCGTGTGCACCAACAAACAGCATGCGCTGGCCCTCAAGGGGCTGGAGGCGGCGGGCATCCTGGAGCTGTTCCAGGTGGTCACCGGGCGCGACAGCTGTGGCGTGGCCAAGCCCGCGCCCGATCCGCTGCTGTTCACCCTGGGCCATCTGCATGTGCCACCGGAGGCAGCGGTGTTCTTTGGCGACACGCACGCCGACGCGGCCTGCGCGCAGGCGGCCGGGGTGCGGTTTGCGTGGTTCACGGCGGGGTTCGGTACGGACCTGGTGCGCCAGTACCCGCGCGTGCTGGACTTCGCCGATTACCGCGGCCTGCCGCTGCCGACGGCGGCCCTGGCCTGAGGGCCATGCCCCCGGCTGCCGCGCAGCGCCGGGGCACGCGATCCGCTTGGTGGGGCCGTGGGGACCGCTGGCTCAGCGCAGGCTGCTGGGGGCTGGGCCGCGAAAGCCCAGGGCCTGCGAGATCTCGTAGGCCGTGCCCTGCAGCTTGGGCAGCCAGCCTTCGTCCAGGCGATCGGCTGGGGCGGAGATGGACAGCGCCGCGACCAGCTTGGCCTGGTCGTCGTAGATGCCCGCGGCCATGCAGCGCACCCCCAGCTCCAGTTCCTCGTTGTCATAGGCCACGCCGGTTTCGCGGGCCTTGGACAACTCGCGCTCCAGCAGGGGCAGCTGGGTCAGGCTGTTGTGGGTGTTGCCGGCCAGGCCGGTGCGCATGGCGTAGGCGCGCACGCGCTGGGGTTCGTCGGCCGCTAGGAACAGTTTGCCGTTCGATGTCAGGTGCAGCGGTGCATGGCCGCCGATGGCGCGCACCACCTGCATGCCCGAGCGTTCGCTATACGCGCGTTCCACATAGACGATCTCATCGCCCTGACGCACGCTGAGGTTCACGGGTTGCTGGATCTGCTTGTGCAGCAGGCGCATGGCGGGCAGGGCCGCCTCGCGCACGCTCAGGCGGGCCTTGACCAGGTTGCCCAGCTCCAGCAGGCGCATGCCCAGGCGGTAGCTGCCCGATTCGGGGCGATCCACGAAGCGGCCGGCGGCCAGGTCATTCAGGATGCGGTGGGCGGTCGAGGGGTGCAGGCCGGTGCGTTCGCTGATTTCCTTCAGGGAGACGGCCTCTTCGCGCGATGCCAGGACGTCGATCAAGACAAACATGCGCTCCAGCACTTGCACACTGGGTTTGGCGGGAGCGTCTTGATCGTTTTTCTTCATGGGGCATCCAAAGGCAAAGATGGCCGGATTCTAGCCCTCGTGGGTGTGGCCTGCTCACATTCTTTGGAGCGGCAGCCCGCATTCGCTGGTGCGACTCAGATTTTGTCGATGCGCTGCCACAGGTTGTTGCGCAAAACCTCGTGCGGGTGGAACTGCGCCTTGTAGCGCATCTTGGCCGAGGCCTCGATCCAGTAGCCCAGGTAGACGTGGGGCAGCCGCAGGCTGCGTGCGAAGGCAATCTGCCACAGCACGTTATAGGTACCGTAGCTGGCGTCGGCGTCCGGTTCGTAGAAGGTGTAGACCGCCGACAGGCCGTCTTCCAGAAAATCGATGATGGAGACCATGCGCAAGGCGTTGTCGGCGGCGGGGTCGCGGAACTCCACCAGCCGGGTCTCCACCCGGCTTTGCAGCAGGAACTGGGTGTACTGCTCGATGCTGTCCTGGTCCATGCCGCCGCCGCTGTGGCGGGCGTGCTGGTAGCGCTGGTACAGGTCGTAATGCTCCTGCGAGAAGTGCAGGCGCTGCACGCTGGCTTCCAACTGCCCGTGCTGGCGTGCTGCGCGGCGCTGGCTGCGGTTGGGGCGGTATGCATCGGTCAGCACGCGCAGCGGCTCGCAGGCCTTGCACTGGCTGCAGTACGGCCGGTAGGTGAACATGCCGCTGCGGCGGAACCCCTGGGTGACCAGGGCCGAGTAGACCTCGGACTGGATCAGATGGCTGGGGGCGGCGACCTGCGAGCGCGCTTCCTGGTGCGGCAGGTAGCTGCACGGGTAGGGCGCGGTGGCATAGAACTGCAGGCTGTAGTGCGGCAGGTCATTGAGCTGTGTCATGCGTCGAAAGCCTCAGGAAATCAACCCAGGGGAAAGCGCATCCCAGTATACGGGGCGCCATTGCCAGTCCATGGCCGGGCGCTGCTGCTGGCGTGTGGCCTCGGCCAGAAAGCTGGCGCGGCTTTGTTCGCGCGCGCCCAGGGAGGCGAGGTGGGGCGTGGCCTGCTGGCAGTCGATCTGCGGCGCGCCGTGGTGGCGGCACAGCGCCACCAGTGCCGCCAGGGCCAGCTTGGAGGCGTCGGTGGCATGCGCGAACATGGATTCGCCATACACGGCATGGCCCAGGGCCACGCAGTACAGGCCGCCGACCAAGCGCCCGTCCACCCAGGTCTCCACGCTGTGGGCCAATCCCTGCGCATGCAGGCCGCAGTAGGCATCGATGATGCTGGGCACGATCCAGGTGCCGTCCTGGCCGGCGCGGGGGGTCTGGGCGCAGTGCTGCATCACCTGGCGAAAGTCGTGGTCCACGCGCACCTCGCAACCCGGGGTGCGCAGGAATTTGCGCAAGGTCTTGCGCAGCGACGGATGCAGCCGGAAGTCACCGGTCTGCAGCACCATGCGGGGGTCGGGCGACCACCACAGGTTGGGCTGACCGGGGCTGAACCAGGGAAAGATGCCCTGGCGGTAGGCCGCTTGCAGGTGTTCGGCATCCAGGGTGCCCCCGGCTGCCAGCAGGCCGGGCATGGGGGTGTCGGCGCCCCAGGCATGCGTCACAGCGGGGAACTCATCCTCGGAATCGAGCCAGATCAGCGATGGCGCTTGCATGTTTTGCTATGAACTTGGGAAGTGGGTCGGTCGGGTGTTGCGCCAGCATGGGGGCCAGTGGGGTGGTGGGTTGCTCCTACAGTCAATGCTGTCCTATGGGGACAGACCCCGCCATCGGGCTTGCCTATGGTGGCGTCATGTCCTTGGGGCATTATGAAATGCGGTGTCGCCGCATGCGGATGGAAGGAGTGGCAATCATGTTCTTTTCCGGCATTTTCAGTGGTGAACCCCGTTACATCCGCCGTGCCCGGGCGTGTCTGCAGGAAGCGCGCATGGCCATGCTCGAGCATTCGATGGCGGCCGAGCACTACCACGCCTCGGCGGCCATGTATGCCGAGCGCGCGCGCCGGCTGGAGGAGGAGATCGCCCATTGGGAGGCGCGCAAGAAGGGGGCGGTGCTCATGGACCCCTTGCAGGACGCGGGCAAGTACATTGCGCCCAATCGCATTGAATCCGTGCCGGCGGCTGCCGCTGCAGGGGCGGCGCCGACCGTGGGGATTGTCCGGGCCGCTTGAGGTGCGTTCAGGGGCTTCTGCTGCGCATCCAGTCCACTGGGGTGGCGAGCGTGGAGGACGCGGCCAAGAAAAAAGCCAAGCATCTTGTAATGCTTGGCTTTTCAGAG
>NZ_BBJR01000031.1 GCF_000739875.1 Comamonas aquatica NBRC 14918 | reverse complement strand
TCAGTGCTCAGTGCTCAGTGCTCAGTGCTCAGTGCTCAGTGCTCAGTGCTCAGTGCTCAGTGCTCAGTGCTCAGTGCTCAGTGCATGGCCTTGGTGACAGAGGGGATGGGCTTCGGGTGTGCCTGGCGTCAACAATCGTCCAAGCAGGGCAAGCTTTAGGCCGAGTCTTCCAGCAGGTGCAGTTCCTGCAGCGTGTTGGCGTTGGCGAAGGCATGGACATCGTCGCCCGCCGCATCGAAGTGGCACAGGGCCTGGGCATGTTGCGCGGTCCAGGCGTCGATCTTGCGGCCCCCTTGCTGTACAAAGTCCTGCAGGCTGGGCAGCAGGCTGCGGTGCAGCAAGGCGAACACGGGCTGGGGGCGCAACTGCAGTGCCCCGTCACGCCCGGCTTCGGGGCCTGCGGCCAGCACGATCTGGGCGTGCTCGCGCACGGCGGTGGCGGCCATGCGCGCCGCCAGATCGCGCGGAAAGCGCGGGCTGTCGCAGGGCACGGTCAGCAGCCAGGGGGTGGTGCAGTGCGTCAGGCCGGTCAGAAAACCGGCCAGGGGTCCGGCGTAGTCGGGCAGCACATCGGGGTGCACCGGCACGTGGAAGCCCTGGTAGACCTCCAGGTGGCGGTTGGCATTGAGCATGCACGTGCCCACCTGGGGTTGCAGGCGCTGCAGGGCGTGCAGCGCCAGGGGCTGGCCGAGAAAGGCTTGCAGGCCCTTGTCCACGCCACCCATGCGGCTGCCGCGGCCACCGGCCAGCACCATGCCGGTGATGTTCGCGGCAGGCAGTAGGGCGCTTGGGGTGTGAGGGGGGCTGGAGTCCATGGGCGTTTGCCGGTCAGCCACCGATGTAGCTCATCTCCACCCGCTTGCGGCCGGCGGCGGTGTCGGGCGGCAGGTTGGCGCGCAGTTCCGAATAGCGGTCATCGCGCTGGCCCCAGATGTGGGCGATCGCGTTGCTGATGGTGGCATCGTCGGAGGCGTTGCGCAGCAGCTCGCGCAGGTCCCAGCCTTGGTTGGCGAACAGGCACAGGTACAGGCGGCCCTCGGTGGACAGGCGGGCACGGTTGCAGTCGCCACAAAAGGCCTGGGTCACGCTGCTGATGACACCGATCTCGCCCAGGCTGGGGTCGTGGCGGCCATCGGCCCCGGCGTAGCCCCAGCGTTGGGCGGTCTCACCGACGGCTGTGGGCTCCAGCGGCACCAGGGGCATGTCGGCATCGATCAGCCGCACCACGTCGGCCGAGGGCAGCACGTCGTCCATGCACCAGCCGTTGGTGGCGCCCACGTCCATGTATTCGATGAAGCGCAGCGTCACGCCCGTGCCGCGGAAGTGGCGCGCCATGGGCAGGATCTGGTCCACATTGGTGCTGCGCTTGACCACCATGTTGACCTTGATGTGCGACAACCCCGCCGTGCGGGCGGCCTCGATGCCATCCAGCACATCGGAGACGGGGAAGTCCACATCGTTCATGCGGCGGAACACGGCGTCGTCCAGACCGTCCAGGCTGACTGTGACACGCTGCAGGCCGGCGTTCTTCAGGGACTGGGCCTTGCGGCGCAGCAGCGAACCGTTGGTGGTGAGGGTGATGTCCAGGGCCTGGTCTTCGGGCGTGCGCAGGGCCGACAACTGGGTGATCAGGCGCTCGAGGTCCTTGCGCAGCAGGGGTTCGCCGCCGGTCAGGCGCAGCTTGCGCACGCCGTGCTGGGTGAAGAGGCGGGCCAGCCGCGTGATCTCCTCAAAGCTCAGTAAGGCCTTGTGCGGCAGGTAGGCGTAGTCCTTGCCGAAGACTTCCTTGGGCATGCAGTACGCGCAGCGGAAGTTGCAGCGGTCGGTGACGCTGATGCGCAGGTCGCGCAGCGGCCGCGCGCGGCTATCCTGCAATTGCCCGGTGGGGACAATCGGCGCGGCGTTCAGGGGGGCCTGCAGCAGGCCATACCGTTGCTCGACCAGGGGAATCACGCGATCTACCATAGGCCAGCGATTGTGCCCGATGGTGTTCAGCCGTGCGGGGCTGTGGGGTTTGTAACAGCCGTGGCGGGGGGCAGGGCCGGGCCCTTGCCTTCGGGCAGGCGCCAGCCGGCGAATTGGGGGTAGTACTGGAGCACGGCGGGGCCGTGGAAGTCCCAGCCCGTGCAGCGCCCCAGATAGGCCGGGGGCTGGTCGGGCGTGGTGCTGAAGGCCGACACGATGCTCTGGAACGCGGCGGTCGCCATGTTGTTCAGCAGCTCGCGCAGGTGGGTGCAGCCCGCGATGCCGGCCAGGTGCGTGTCAATCGCTTTGCGCCAGCCCCGCGCCATGCTGCAGCCCACCATGCGCTGCATGCCGGCCAGGGCGCCGGGGCAGCCTTGCACCGGGTGCGCTTCCAGCGAGGCCTCAATCGCCTGCACCACCAATTGCGTGTCCACGGTGACGCGGATCCGCATGTGGTGGATGGGGTCGCCGGCCTTGCGCACGCCGCTGCCATTGGGGCGCGGCAGGTCAATGGCCTTGGTGTCCAGCAGCTCGCCTTCGATGTCCCACAGGCCGTCCGCGCGCTCGAAGCTGCGGTAGTGGACCTGGCGGATGTGCTGGGGGGTGCGTGAAATCGTGGGGGTGGAAAGGGGCATAGGCTTGGTGGGGTGGGGCCGGCAGCGCATGTCCGGCCAGGGGGGGTGCCTTGGGCATTCCGCATCCCCCGCCGCGCTGCCACAACGTGGCGGCGATTGTCGGCAGCTGGGCGCCAGTGTGCAGTCACCCAGGCTACGCCTTGTGAGGCAAAAAGGCCTGTAGCGCGCATGCCGCCTGCGCATTCAGCTATCTAATTTTCTAAGGGCAAGCCCTGTAGACAGCGCGTGGCCCCTCCACCAGCATGCAAGGATCTTAGCGATGCCCGGGAGGCCGTGATGAAAACCTTGGTGGACCAGTTGGCACAGTACGCGGAGTACCACCGCGATGGGCGCAACATCCTGACGCATTTTGTGGGCGTGCCGATGATCCTGTTCGCCGTGGTGATCCTGCTGTCGCGCCCCGGCTGGGCCTGGGGAGACAGTGGCCTGGCCGTCAGCCCTGCGGTGCTGGCGGCCCTGGCCGCCTCGGTGTACTACATGCTGCTGGACACCCGCTACGGCATCGCCCTGGCCGTGGTGCTGGGGGGCATGTTGTCCGTGGGCGTGTGGCTGGCCCAGCAGACCACGGCGTTGTGGCTGGGCTGGGGCGTGGGGCTGTTTGTGGTGGGCTGGGTCATCCAGTTCGTGGGCCATTACTGGGAAGGGCGCAAGCCGGCCTTCATGGACGACATCGTCGGTCTGCTGATCGGGCCGCTGTTCGTGCTGGCGGAAATGGGCTTTGCGCTGGGGCTGCGCAAGGAGGTGCAGCAGGCCATTGAGGCCCGCTCCGGCCCGGTGCGCCATGGCGCGCGTCCCGCCTCACTGTGAGCGGCGCAAGGCCGGGTGGCGCGGATATTCCAGCGCACTGCAAGAAGTCAGCAAGGGCATGCCTCTAAAATCCTCGGGTTGCCCCTCGCGGGGTTTTGTTTCACAACCTGATCAAACATCATGTCCTTCGAAAAGCTGACACCCGGCAAGAACGCCCCTGAAACCTTCAACGTGGTGATCGAGATCGCCGCCAACTCCGATCCCGTGAAGTACGAAGTGGACAAGGAAACCGGCTGCGTGTTCGTGGACCGTTTCATGGGCACCGCCATGCACTACCCCGTGAACTACGGCTATGTGCCCCAGACCCTGGCGGGTGACGGTGACCCCGTGGACGTGCTGGTGATGACCCCCTTCCCGCTGCCCTCCGGCGTGGTCGTGCCTTGCCGTGCCATCGGCATCCTGCACATGGAAGATGAAGGCGGCGTGGACGGCAAGGTGCTGGCCGTGCCCACCAAGAAGATTCTGCCTGCCTACGAGAAGATCGAAAGCCTGGCCGATGTGCACGAGCTGACCCTGAACCAGATCGCCCACTTCTTCGAACACTACAAGGACCTGGAAAAGGGCAAGTGGGTGAAGGTGCTGGGTTGGAAGGGCGTGGACGAGGCCCACAAGGAAATCGTGGACGGCATCGCCAACTACAACAAGGCCTAAAAATTTCATTTGCGAAACCTGGTTTTCGCAAATGGAATGCAAAAACCTTTGTAATTGTTTGTTAATGTGCAGACCCTTGGCGGGGTCTGCATTTTTTTTGCCCTTGTTCGGCCCCGCGTCCACTTGGAGACGAGATGTTTTTGGCAAATATGCGGATGGCCACCAAGCTGGGGGCCGGGTTTGCACTGGTCACGTTGCTCACGCTGGCGCTGGGCAGCATTTCTTTGTGGCAGATGCGGCAGATGGATGCCAGCACCCGGGCCGTGGTGCAGCACGCCATGCCCAGCGTGGTCGATGTCAGCAGCCTGCGCGAGCTGTGGAGCCGCCTGCGCCGTGCAGAAGCCGGCATCCTGAATGTGAACAGCGTGGCCGAAGTGGACGGCTATGTGGCCCAGATCACGCGGGTGCAGGAAGAGATCCAGGCGCACGAGCGCAGCTATGAATCCTTGGCGCGCCAGCCGCAGGAGCAGCAGCTCTGGGAGCGCTACCAGCAATTGCGTGGCCAATATGCCCAGACGCATGCCAGCTTTGTGCAGCAGGCACGCGACAAGGACTACAGCCAGCCCGAAGGCGATTTGCTGCTGGGCGATGCCGTGACGAACTTCTACGTGGGCACGGCAGAGCCCGCGTTCGTGAACCTGCTGGATGCGCTGGGCCAGCTGTCCAGCGTCAACCGCGAGCAGGCCGACCAGACCGCCCAGGAGGCCACGCGCAGCTACCAGTTTGCGGTGACCTGGGTGCTGCTGGGCATGGGGCTGAGTGCCGCGGTGGCCCTGGTCTGGGGATGGTGGATCACCCGCACGGTGACCGTGCCGGTGAAGCAGGCGGTGCATGCGGCCTTGCAGATTGCCGAAGGCGATCTGACCCAGGACATTCCCCGCGGCGGACGCGATGAAATGGGTGTTCTGCTGCAGGAGCTGGTGTCCATGCGCGACAAGCTGGAACGTGTGGTCAGCCATGTGCGCACCAATGCCCAGGGCGTGCTGGCCTCGAGCGAGCAGATCGCCTCAGGCAACGCCGACCTGTCCGGCCGTACGGAGGAGCAGGCCAGCGCCTTGCAGCAGACGGCGGCTTCCATGGAGCAGATGTCTTCCACCGTGCGGCACAACGCGGACAGTGCGGCCCAGGCCAACCAGCTGGCCATGAATGCCTCGCAGGTCGCCGCCCGTGGCGGTGATGTCGTGGCGCGGGTGGTGGACACGATGAAAGGCATTGATGCCAGCAGCCAGAAGATCGCCGACATCATCGGCGTGATCGACGGGATTGCCTTCCAGACCAACATCCTGGCGCTGAATGCGGCAGTCGAAGCTGCCCGTGCGGGCGAGCAGGGCCGCGGCTTTGCCGTGGTCGCCGGCGAGGTGCGCGCCCTGGCGGGCCGCAGCGCCGACGCGGCCAAGGAAATCAAGCTGCTGATCACCGAAAGCGTGGACCGCGTGGGGCAGGGCAGCCATCTGGTGGCCGAGGCCGGCGCCACGATGCAGGAGGTGGTCACGGCCATCCGCCATGTCTCCGATCTGGTGGGCGAGATCAGTGCCGCCAGCAAGGAGCAAAGCCAGGGCGTGGGGCAGGTGAGTGATGCGATTGCGCAGATGGACCAGGTGACCCAGCAGAATGCCGCCCTGGTCGAGGAAAGCGCGGCCGCCGCGCTGGGCCTGCAGCACCAGGCCAAGCAGCTGGTGGACGCGGTGTCCAGCTTCAAGGTCAAGCCGGCGCAGGCCGCCGTGCTGTCGCACACCGCGGCACGGCCGGTCGCTTTGCCAGCGCAGGCCTTGCCCCGGACCGCTTCGGTGGCGCTTGCATCCGCTGCGCCCGCAGCACCTGGAGGCCGCACCCGGGCCGTGGCTGAAGCAGCGCCAGTCCCCGCGGCCAAACCGGCCCTGGCCGTCACGGCGCGTGAGGATGACTGGGAGTCCTTCTGAGGCACACGCCGGGTGGCGTGCCGGGCAGGCCGCCATCGCCAAGCCTCCTGTCTTCGGGGCTTGGCCTGTTTTCTGGGAAGTCTGCGATGGCGGCGTTGGTGCGTACCGAAGTACTGGGATGGCACGCAATTTCCTTGCGGCCGTCGCAATCCTGTGAGGGAGTGATAATCGCTTTCTTTGCCTGCCAGGGTGTGTGACAAGGCGCACAGGCAGCAACGCTTGGTGTTTTGGCAGGCCTGCGGGCTTTAATTTTCATGACCACTTCCATCTGCATTGCTCAGCTCAATTTCACGGTCGGAGACTTGAGCGGTAACGCACAAAAAATTATCGAAGCCGCCCAGCAAGCCCATGCCCAGGGCGCTGCCTTGCTGATAACGCCGGAGCTGGCTTTGTGTGGTTATGCGGCCGAGGATCTGTTCCTGCGCCCTTCGTTCCAGCAGGCCAGCGATGCTGCGCTGCAGCAGGTCGTTGCAGCCAGTGCCGCCTGGCCAGACCTGCGCCTGTTGGTGGGCTGCACCCAGGCGGTACCGGGCACCCTGCACCGCCAGAACACGGCGGTCTGGATCGGTCAGGGCCGGGTGTTGGGGCAGTATGTCAAGCATGCGCTGCCCAACTATGGCGTGTTCGATGAGCTGCGCTATTTCACGCCGGGCCAGCAGGCCTGCGTGGTGGAGGTGGGGGGTGTCAAGGCTGGGGTGCTGATTTGTGAGGATGCCTGGGTCACCGGTCCCGCGCAGGCGGCCAAGGTTGCCGGGGCACAGATGCTGTTGGTGCTGAATGCCTCGCCCTACCACCTGGGCAAACAGTCCGAGCGCGAGGCCGTGCTGGCGCAGCGTGCCATGGAAACCGGCTTGCCTGTGGTGTATGTCCACATGGTGGGCGGGCAGGACGAGCTGGTGTTCGATGGGGGCAGCTTTGCCTTGCAGGCCGATGGCACCGTGGCCATGCGGGCGCCTGCGTTCCAACAGGTGCTGGCGCAGGTGGCTGTCCAGCCGCAGGCCGACGGCGTGCAGCTGGCGGGCCAGATTGACCCCGTCCAGGACGACAACGCCGCCCTGTGGGATGCCCTGGTGCTGGCCGTGCGGGATTACGTCGGCAAGAATGGGTTTCCGGGGGCTTTGCTGGGCTTGTCGGGCGGCATCGACTCCGCCTTGGTGCTGGCGATTGCCGTGGATGCATTGGGCAAGGACCGTGTGCGCACGGTCATGATGCCCTCGCCCTATACCGCGGACATCAGCTGGAAAGATGCGCAGGAAATGGCCGATCGCGTGGGCGTGCACCATGAGGTGATCGACATCGCGCCGCAGTTCGAAGCCTTCAAGGCCGCCCTGTCCACCCAGTTTCAGGGGCGGGCCGAAGACACCACCGAAGAGAATCTGCAGGCGCGCATCCGCGGCACGCTGTTGATGGCGCTGTCCAACAAGTTTGGCGCCGTGGTGCTGACCACCGGCAACAAGAGTGAAATGGCCACGGGCTACTGCACGCTGTACGGCGACATGGCCGGCGGTTTTGCCGTGATCAAAGATGTGCTGAAGACCCGGGTGTTTGCGCTGGCGCGCTGGCGCAATGCCAACGACCCCTTCGGGACCGGTCTGCACCCCATCCCTGAGCGCATCATCACCCGTCCGCCCAGCGCCGAGCTGCGCCCCGACCAGAAGGATGAGGACAGCCTGCCGCCGTACCCGGTGCTCGACGACATCGTGCGCCGTTATGTGGAAAATGACGAGCCCATCGAAACCATCCTGGCCCAGGGGCACACGCCCGAGAATGTGGAGCGTGTGGTGCGTCTGATCCGCATCAATGAATACAAACGCCGGCAAGCCCCGGTGGGCCCGCGTCTGTCGCCGCGCAGTTTTGGCAAAGACTGGCGCTGCCCGATCACCAACGGCTTCAGGCGCTAGTGCCTGCTGGCTGCCCCTCTGTCTTAGTTTTGCAATTCAAATTGGAGTCCTCACCATGAAAATGATCACTGCCATCATCAAGCCTTTCAAGCTCGAAGAGGTGCGCGAAGCTCTGGCTGAGTGCGGCGTGACGGGCCTGACCGTGACGGAAGTGAAAGGCTTTGGCCGGCAGAAGGGTCACACGGAGCTGTACCGTGGCGCGGAGTATGTGGTGGACTTCCTGCCCAAGGTGAAGATTGAAGTGGCCGTGGCGACGGAAGATGCGGACCGCTGTGTCGATGCGATCGTGGCGGCTGCCCGGACGGGCAAGATCGGGGATGGCAAGATCTTCGTCACTGCCGTGGAAAAAGTGGTGCGCATTCGCACCGGTGACCTGGACAGCGCGGCGATCTGAGTGGCGCCGCACATGAAAAAATCGATCTGGAAAGATCGCTTTTTTTGTGTGCAGGCCAGATGGCCGAGCCGGGAAGTCAGATCACTTCGCGCAGGTTCTGGCTTTCGGGGGCTGTGCCGGCCGATTCGACCAGGAACTTCAGCAATTCGGCCGGGCTGTCGCTGCTGCGGATCAGGTCCATTTGCCAGGCGCCCATGAAGCCCTGGTGCACGGTGGACTCCAGGAAGGCCAGCAGGTTGGTGTAGTAGCCCTCGACATTCAGCAGGCCGATGGGCTTGTCGTGGTACCCCAGCTGGCGCCATGTCCAGACTTCAAACAGCTCCTCGAAGGTGCCGATCCCGCCGGGCAGGGCCAGGAAAGCATTGCTGCGCTCGGCCATCATCGCCTTGCGCTCATGCATGGTGGTGACGATGTGCAGCTCATCGCACGCGGCGTTCGCCAGCTCCTTGTCGACCAGCGCCTGGGGGATGATGCCGACCACGCGGCCACCGGCGGCCTTGGTGGCCTCGGCCACCATGCCCATCAGGCCGGTTTTTCCGCCACCGTACACCAGTTGCCCCCCGCGCAGGCCAATCCATGTGCCGACGGCGCGGGCCGCAGCTTCATAGGCAGCAGCTTCGCCGGGGCGCGAGCCGCAGTAAACGCAGATGGAAAAAGCAGGGGGCTGGTGCATGGGGAGATCCTTGGTGGTGGCCGCCAACGTCCGCAATCCTCAGGGTTGAGGGCGGGGCGGGGTCAATGCGGCGGGCTCGGCCACCAGACGGGTGCCGGCCAGCACATCGTGCAAAAACTGGCGCTCGGGGTGAAAGCGGCTGAGCAAGGCCCACACGGCGACCCAGCCCGTGGTGAGCACGGCGACTTCGGCCCAGGGCAGGTGGAACGGCGCCAGCAATGCCAGCGGGGGCAGCAACCACAGCCAGCACAGGGCGTACCGTGCCAGCGCACGCACGCGTGTCAGTGGCCGGCCTTGCTGGTCCACGACGCGGATGTGCCAGGTCTTCATGGCCAGGGTCTGGCCCTTGCTCCAGAACCACGCAAAGTAAATGCCGAGCACCACGAACAACAGGGCCTGCAGTGTCTTGGGTGAGAGGGGGTGACCAAACAGGACACCTGCGCTGCCCAGCACCAGACCCCCGACGAACACGACGCCAAACAGCAACAGGCTTTCGTACAGCCAGCAAGCCATGCGCCGGCGCAGGCTGGGCGCGTGCAGTGGGGCGAGCGACAACGGGGATGGGGCGGATGGGGGCATGCAGGCTCGATGGGCAGCTTCCGGGCGGAAGGGGATTATTGTGCCGCGGCGGGAGCTGGGGGATGTGCAGCAGGCGGCTGTGTTGCAGTGGCCGGTTGGTGGGGATCCGTGGCGGGGTGCAAGGGCGGAAGCACCAGGGCCGGGGTTGCCTGTGGTACGGCCACGGGCTGGCTGGCCGCTGCCGGGGCTTCGGGCTTGGCGCTTTTCTGTTCCAGGGGTGTCAGCTGCACCGCTGGGGCGGCTTGGGGTGTGAACACCGGCACGCTTTCCACCACTGAAGGTGTGGCCACGGGCTGGGTGATGACGGCAGGCAGTGGGGCGGTCTTGACCGGTTTGTCGTCCTTGACGGCCGGCGGCGCGGGGGGGGGCACCTGGGCCAGCCGGCGTTTGGATTTCTTGGCTGCCTTGGCCTTGCGGGCCTGCTCGGCCAAGCGTTGCTTTTCGGCTTCGCTCAGGGCCTGGTAGGCATCCCATTTTGACTGCAGTTCCTCTGCAGACAAGCGCTTTGCGCTCTCAAAATTGATACGGGCCTGGTTGCGCTGCTGGACGCTCAGGTTGGCCCAGGTGGTCATGCGGCTGACCAGGCGATTGCGCTCGGCCTCATCCATGGTGGGATAACGGTCTGCAAGCACCAGCCAGCGGCGCTTGGCGAGGGCGCCCATGGTGTTCCAGCGATCGCGCAAGGGCATGAGCGCCTGGCGCTGGGCTTCGCTGATTTCGCGCCAGCTGGGGCCGGCTGCGCTCAGACGCAAGCGCGAGTGGGTGTCGGTGGTCAGGGAGGCGCCATCCCCTTGCTCTTCCACGGCCATGCCCGGCGGCACGGCACTGGGCACCATGGTGACTTGGTAGCTGCTCCAGATGCCCCCTGCGGCCAAGCCCAGCAACAGCACGCTCGCCAAGCCAACAGCGATCCAGGACGAGCGTGAAATTGTTGAGGGAGCAGAGGTCAGTGGCATGTAGGGCCGAGTGTAACAACTGCACACCAGCCCCAGGGGCTTGGTGCGGCAGGGAGCGGTTTCTTAGGGGGTGTCAGACACGGTGGTCTGCAAGTATTGCTGAAATCCCGGATCGGTAAATGCGGCTGGAGGCAGCTCGCTGGTGAGCAAGGCAGCATCCACTTCGGCCACATCCACGGTGGCGCGGCTGTCCTGCTCGGCGCCGATGAATGCCAGACCCGCCACCAGTGCCACCAGCGGCAGGGCCGTCAGCAGGCGTTGCAGCCACAGGGGCGTAGAGTCACCTTGGTCGCTGCGAGTTCCCAGAATGGCGGTTCCGTTCTGCGTGCCCAGCAGGGTGGGAGCCGACTCCGTGTGCAGGGCGCGCAACGGCGCCGAGCTGCGTTTGCGCAGGGACACGGCTTGGACGCGGGCTGCACGCAGGCGCTCGGTGACCACATACGGCAGGTTGGCATCTGCAGAAGACAGGTGCGCAGCCAGCTTGCGGGCGAAGGTGTCGGCCGCAAGTTCATCATGGTGCGAAGGTGTGGTCATAACTCGATTCCTTTGGCTTTGAGCGCTTTGCTCAGCGATTGGATGGCGCGAAAACAGTGGGTTTTCACGCTGCCCTCTGAGCAGCCCATGGCGGCGGCGGTTTCCGCCACGTCCATGTCTTCCCAGTAACGCAGCAAAAACGCTTCCCGTTGACGCGCAGGCAAAGCTTGAATTTCATTTTCAATACTTTGTAACAATTGCGCGCGCTGGGTGAGGGCTTCGGCACTCTGGCTGGCTTCTTGCTGCTCGTCGGAGGCATAGGTCTGCATCCAATCAAACCGTTCGTCGTCCGGGTCATCTCCATGCGCGAGGTCTTCCATATTGGTAAACAACGCGTTGCGGGTTTTCTGTCGCCGGAACCAGTCCAGGGTGCAATTGGACAAGATACGGTGGAACAGCATGGGCAGTTCCTGCGCGGGTTTGTCGCCGTAATGCTGCGCCAGTTTCAGCATGCTGTCTTGCACGATGTCCAAGGCGGCCTCCTCGTCGCGGACGTGGTAAACCGAACGTTTGAACGCTCGTTTCTCCACGCCTTTTAGGAAGTCAGATAGCTCTTGTTCGGTGGCCAAGACAGAAGTGCCCGGTAAGTCGATAACGCACAAAATCCATGCAGCTGTAACTGGATGCATCTTGCGCAAAGACCCTGATTATCGCATCGCGTTGGCAAACTGCCGAAAAGCGTTCGCCAAACCGTATGTTGCAGTGCCATAATGGGTGCTTGCAATTCAACAAGGCAAACGGGTCAAGGTCCGGCGTACACCCTCACGCCCATGTCCTTTGGCCTTAAGTCCTGAACCTGTCCCACAAGGACGCTGGCGAGGGGCACCCAAGGTTTTTCGTTAGAGAAATTCACAAAGGTGGATCATGGAAATCTCCAAAGCAGAGCACGCCAACGCGGCGGCGGCCTCTTCGCAAGCTGGTACCCAGGAACTGATGGGTGCCGAAATCCTCGTCAAGTCACTGCAAGCTGAAGGTGTGAAGCACCTGTGGGGCTACCCAGGTGGCGCGGTGCTCTATATCTACGATGCGCTGTACAAGCAAGACAGCATCGAGCATGTGCTGGTGCGCCATGAGCAGGCGGCCGTGCACGCTGCCGACGGCTTTGCCCGTGCCACTGGTGAAGTGGGCGTGGCACTGGTCACTTCCGGTCCTGGACTGACCAACGCCGTGACCGGCATTGCCACGGCCTATACCGATTCGATTCCGCTGGTGGTCATCAGCGGGCAGACCTCGGTGGCTGCCATCGGCACCGATGCCTTCCAGGAGTGCGACACCGTGGGCATCACCCGCCCCATCGTCAAGCACAACTTCCTGGTCAAGGATGTGCGCGACCTGGCGATTACCATGAAAAAGGCTTTTCATGTGGCGCGCACCGGCCGACCCGGCCCGGTGGTGGTCGATATTCCCAAGGACGTGTCCTTCAAGAAGGCAGCGTACAGCGGCTACCCACAAAGCGTGGAAATGCGTTCGTACAACCCGGCCAAGAAGGGGCACTCCGGCCAGATCCGCAAGGCCCTGCAATTGCTGCTGAGCGCCAAGCGTCCCTATATCTATACCGGTGGTGGCGTGCTGTTGGGCAATGCCTGCCCCGAACTGCGCACCCTGGTGGACATGCTGGGCTACCCCGTCACGCACACGCTGATGGGCCTGGGTGCCTACCCGGCCAGCGACCGCAAGTTCCTGGGCATGCTGGGCATGCATGGCACGATCGAAGCCAACAACGCCATGCAGAACTGCGATGTGCTGCTGGCTGTGGGCGCGCGTTTTGACGACCGTGTGGTGGGCAACCCCAAGCACTTCATGTCGGTGGAGCGCAAGATCATCCACATCGACATCGACCCTTCCTCCATCTCCAAGCGCGTGAAGGTGGATGTGCCCATCGTGGGCGATGTGAAAGAGGTGCTGGCCGAGTTGATTGCCATGGTGCGTGAAACCACGACCAAGCCCGACGACGGGGCCCTGGCCCAGTGGTGGACGCAGATCGAAGCCTGGCGCAGCCGCGACTGCCTGCAGTTCGACCGCGACAACAAGGACGTCATCAAGCCCCAGTACGTGGTGGACACTTTGTTCAACATGACCCAGGGCGAAGACGTCTACATCACCTCCGATGTGGGCCAGCACCAGATGTGGGCCGCGCAGTACTACCGCTTTGACGAGCCCCGCCGCTGGATCAACTCCGGTGGGCTGGGCACCATGGGTGTGGGCCTGCCCTATGCCATGGGCATCAAGCTGGCCAAGCCACAGGCGGAAGTCTTCTGCATCACGGGCGAAGGCTCGATCCAGATGAACATCCAGGAGCTGGCCACCTGCCGCCAGTACAACACCCCGGTGATCATCTGTGCGCTGAACAACCGCTACCTGGGCATGGTGCGGCAGTGGCAGGAGATCGAATACTCGGGCCGCTATTCCAGCAGCTACATGGATTCGCTGCCCGACTTCGTGAAGCTGGCCGAAGCCTACGGCCACGCCGGCATCCTGATCGAGGACCCTTCCCAGGTCGAAGCGGCCTTGAAGGAAGCGCGCCGGATTGCCCGCGAAGAGAACAAGTGCGTGTTCCTGGACTTCCGCACCGACCCCACGGAGAACGTGTTCCCCATGGTGCAGGCGGGCAAGGGCATCACCGAAATGCTGCTGGGGCCGGACGACCTCTGAGCATGCTTGTGAAAACATAGCTGTTGGCGCATGCCAGCGCTATGTTTCCAAGTGATAGGAGTTGCAACCGTAAGCATGGCTTGCGCACGGCGCTCCGAATTTTGACGAATCTATTGTCTGCCAAACCTGCGGCTTACCGGTCGCGGGGGAGGGCAGCGAAAAGAGGAATCCTTCACCATGAAACACATCATTGCCGTGCTGCTCGAGAACGAGCCCGGAGCCCTGTCGCGCGTGGTCGGCCTGTTCTCGGCCCGCGGCTACAACATCGAGTCGCTCACCGTGGCACCGACGGAAGACCCGTCGCTGTCGCGCATGACCATCCAGACCACCGGTTCGGACGACATCATCGAGCAAATCACCAAGCACCTGAATCGCCTGATCGAAGTTGTGAAGGTGGTCGATCTGACCGAAGGCGCCTACACCGAGCGCGAACTCATGATGGTCAAGGTGCGCGCCGTGGGCAAGGAGCGCGAGGAGATGAAGCGCATGGCCGACATATTCCGCGGTCGCATCATCGACGTGACCGAGAAAAGCTACACCATCGAGCTGACCGGCGACCAATCCAAGAACGATGCCTTCTTGCAGGCCATCGACCGCACCGCCATCCTGGAGACCGTGCGCACCGGTGCCTCGGGCATCGGTCGCGGCGAGCGCATTTTGCGTGTCTGAGGCATAACCCTGTCGTTTGCCGCGTACACTGATTTTTTGAATTCCCAAGTTTCAACACCCCAACAAACCACTGGAGCCAACCATGAAAGTTTTCTACGACAAAGACTGTGACCTGAGCCTGATCAAGGGCAAGACCGTGGCCATCATCGGCTACGGCAGCCAAGGCCACGCCCACGCACAGAACCTGAATGACAGCGGCGTGAAGGTCATTGTCGGTCTGCGCAAGGGCGGCTCTTCCTGGGACAAGGTCGGCAAGGCCGGTCTGACCGTGATGGAAGTGAACGATGCGGTCAAGGCGGCCGACGTGGTCATGATCCTGCTGCCCGACGAGAACATCCCCGAGGTGTACAACAACAACGTGGCGCCCAACATCAAGTCCGGCGCGACCCTGGCGTTCGCCCACGGCTTCAATGTGCACTACAACCAGGTCGTGCCCCGCGCCGATCTGGACGTGATCATGGTCGCCCCCAAGGGGCCCGGCCACACCGTGCGCTCCGAATACCTGAAGGGCGGCGGCGTGCCTTCCCTGATCGCCATCTACCAGGACAAGTCCGGCAAGGCCCGTGACGTGGCCCTGTCCTACGCTTCCGCCAACGGCGGCGGCAAGGGCGGCATCATCGAGACCAACTTCAAGGAAGAAACCGAGACCGACCTGTTCGGCGAGCAGGCCGTGCTGTGCGGCGGTGCCGTGGAGCTGGTGAAGATGGGCTTCGAGACCCTGACCGAAGCGGGCTACGCCCCTGAAATGGCTTACTTCGAGTGCCTGCACGAGCTGAAGCTGATCGTGGACCTGATGTACGAAGGCGGCATCGCCAACATGAACTACTCCATCTCCAACAACGCGGAGTATGGCGAGTACGTGACCGGCCCCGAAGTCATCAACGAAGAATCCCGCAAGGCCATGCGCAACGCCCTGAAGCGCATCCAGAGCGGTGAATACGCCAAGATGTTCATCAGCGAAGGTCGCCTGAACTACCCCTCGATGACCGCCCGCCGTCGCCAGAACGCCGAGCACGCCATCGAGCAGGTCGGTGGCCAACTGCGCTCCATGATGCCTTGGATCGCCAAGAACAAGCTGGTGGACCAGACCCGCAACTGATGCTGGTGCATCCCCTGCCGCAGCCAGGCTACGGCAGCCCAAGGCCGCTGCCTGTGCAGTGGCCTTTTTTCTTTGTTGGGGGCAAAGCCAACGCCGCTACACTGGCTGTCATCCAGATGGTGCAAGCCATCTGCTTAAAATACTATGGTTTTAATAGCTGCCGCGGATGCTTGCGGCAGCGCTCTGGAGGTGCATTACATGCATGACAGCAACGACGCCCAAGCGGGCGACGCCGGCGTGGTGGTTCGCAAGCGCCGCAAGGGTATTTACATCCTGCCCAACCTATTCACGCTGGCCGCCTTGTTCGGCGGCTTCTATGCCATCGTCATGGCGATGAATGGCCGCTTTGATCTGGCCGCGATTGGCGTTTTCTGCGCCATGGTGCTGGACAGCCTGGATGGCCGCGTGGCCCGCATGACCAACACGCAAAGCGCGTTTGGCGAGCAGATGGATTCGTTGTGCGACATGGTCTCGTTTGGCGTGGCGCCAGCACTGGTTGCCTACGAATGGGCGCTCAAGGGCCTGGGGCGCTGGGGATGGATTGCCGCCTTCGTCTACTGCTCGTGCGCAGCGCTGCGTCTGGCGCGTTTCAACGTCAACACCGGCGTGGTGGACAAGCGCTGGTTCCAGGGGCTGCCTTCGCCCGCGGCGGCGGCGCTGGTCGTCGGCTTCATGTGGGTGCTGAACGACTACGGCGTGGTGCGCGGTGAGGATGGCGTGTTGACCTGGGTGCAACTGATGTGGGTAATGTTCTTTCTCACGCTGTACTCGGGTCTGACGATGGTCACCAACGTGCCTTTCTACAGCTTCAAGGACGTGAACATGAAGCGCAGCGTGCCGTTCGCCGCGATCGTGCTGATCGTGCTGGGCATCGCCATCATCAATATCCACACGCCCACCGTGCTGTTTGCCGTGTTCGCCATCTATGGCTTCAGCGGCTATGCCGTCTACGCCTGGCGCAAGTCCAAGGGTCAGCGCACCAGCGTGATCAGCACTTCCAAGGAAGAGCCGGAAGAACGCGGTTTGCACGATTGAGCACAAATGCGGGCAACACTTTCCCAGAAACTGTGCTAGAGTTGTCCGCATGCAAAACCTGTCGCTAGCTCTACTACCAACCATGTCCAACGGGCAGATCTAGTAGCGCGCGCGTACACACACCCTACTTCCCAGGCCCGTAGCTTCCAGCGACGGGCCTTTTTTGTTTGGGGTTGCTGGAGTCCAGGCCACATTTTCTTGATCCACGAAAGAGAGCGCCCCATGTCGATGTTGCAGAACCCCGCCAGCAAATACCGTCCTTTTGTGCCAGTGCGCCTGACCGATCGCACCTGGCCCGACGCCACCATCACCAAGCCACCGGTCTGGTGCAGTGTGGACCTGCGTGATGGCAACCAGGCCCTGATTGAGCCCATGGACATCGAGCGTAAGATCCGCATGTTCGAACAGCTGGTGAAGATCGGTTTCAAGGAAATCGAAGTCGGTTTCCCCTCGGCGTCGCAGATCGAATTCGACTTCATGCGCAAGCTGATCGAGGAAAAGCGCATTCCCGATGACGTGACCGTGCAGGTGCTGACCCAGGCGCGCGAACACCTGATCCGCCGCACTTTTGAAGCCTTGGAAGGCGTGCCCCGCGCCATCGTTCACCTCTACAACGCCACGGCCCCGGTGATGCGCCGCGTGGTGCTGGGCATGAGCGAGGACGAGATCGTCGAACTGGCCCGCAGCAATGCCCAACTGTTCAAGGACATTGCGGCCGACCACCCCCACACTGACTGGACCTTTGAATACTCGCCCGAGATGTACTCGGACACCGAGGTGGAGTTCTCCAAGCGTGTGATTGATGCCGTGACCGATGTCTGGCAGCCCACGCCCCAGAAGAAGTGCATCATCAACCTGCCCACCACGGTCGAGCACTCCAGCCCCAACATCTTTGCTGACATGGTGGAGTGGACCCACCGCCATGTGAACCGCCGCGACTCCATCGTGCTGTCGGTACACCCGCACAATGACCGTGGCACGGGCACGGCCACCGCGGAAATGGCCTTGCTGGCCGGCGCCGACCGCCTGGAAGGCTGCCTGTTCGGCAATGGCGAGCGCACCGGCAACCTGGATGTGGTGAACGTGGCCTTGAACATGTACATCCAGGGCATCAACCCGGGCCTGGATTTCTCGGACATCGACGGCATCCGTGCCACGGTGGAGTACTGCAACCAGTTGCCTGTTCACCCCCGCCATCCCTATGTGGGCGAGCTGGTCTACACCTCGTTCTCGGGTTCGCACCAGGACGCGATCAAGAAGGCCTTCAGTGCGCGCCAGGAAGGTGACATCTGGGACATGCCTTATTTGCCGATCGACCCCAAGGACTTGGGCCGCAGCTACGAAGCCGTGATCCGCGTCAACAGCCAGTCCGGCAAGGGCGGCATTTCCTACCTGCTCGAAGCCGAATACGGTTTGCAGTTGCCCCGCCGCCTGCAGATCGAGTTCAGCCAGGTCGTGCAGCGTGAAATGGATGCCTTGGGCACCGAGTTCACCGCCAACCACCTGTGGCAGATCTTCCGCAAGGAATTCGGCATGGATGTGGCACAGGCCCCGCAATACCGTCTGGCAGAAGAAAACGGCGAGGTCACGCTCAACGCCAAGCTGCACTGGGACGGCCAGGAGCGCGTGCTCGAAGGCAAGGGCACCGGCCCTATCGATGCCTTTGTGCAGGCCCTGTCGCAATCCCTGGGCCGCAGCGTGCGCGTGATGAACTACAGCGAGCATGCCGTGGGCGAGGGTGCCAACGCCCAGGCCGTGGCCTATGTGGAAGTGCGTGTGGACGACAGCCACACGGTGTTCGGTGTGGGCATTGATGCAAACATCGTCTCGGCGTCGATTCGTGCGATTTTGTCCGGTGTGCGACGCGCCCCGGCCGTACAGACGGCGGCAGCCTGATGCAGCGCTCTGGTGCGCTTGCGCTGTGCGCGCAAGTGCCGCCGGGCTGCTGACTTTCCGGATGGTGAAATCTGTCGCATGACAGGCGGTATCGCAGGTGCCAGCTGCGATGCCGCCTGTATTGTTTGCTCTCAAATAAATGCGATTGAGTGCTAACTCCTTGCTACAAACGGTAGCGGCCGTCCTATAATTTCCCTAATTTCTGTCCAAAAAGTCGTGCAATTCGCGTGAGTGCACGACTTTTTTGGTGGTTACCGGCACTTCTACCGTCGTCTGTTGTTTGGAGCACTTGCATGCACCACCGATCCTCTGTTGCGTATGCGCGCATCGCCAAAGCCCTGGCATTCCTGACACTAAGTTGCGCATTGGCCACCCCGGCCGCCTACGCATCCAAGACGGCACCTGCCAAAAAGACTGCCACTGCGTCAAAGCAGCAAAAAGCGCCCGTGGTGCGCAAGGCCGTGGCCCAGAAGTCTCCCGCCAGTTCCAGCCGCAAGGTGGCAGTGGCGCGTCCGGCCAAGGCTCAGCAGACCAAGGTTGCGGCCAAGCCCGCTGCACGTCGCACGGTCGCCGCGGCGGCTGCTGGTGCTGCTGCGGCCGCCGCCGTGGTGGCGCGTCCGTCCTTTGGCCAGTTGGCCGGCTTGCACCAGGTGTCCGATCCGCTGGACCTGAAGTCCAGCGTGGCCCTGGTCATGGACCAGGAAACCAGCGAGGTGCTGCTGCGCAAGAACGACCACGCCGTGCTGCCGATCGCGTCGATCACCAAGCTGATGACCGGCCTGCTGGTGGCCGAGGCCAAGCTGCCGATGGATGAAATGATCACCATTACGCAGGAAGACGTCGACACCGAAAAGAACAGCAGCTCGCGCCTGCGCGTGGGCACCACGCTGACCCGTGGTGAGATGCTGCACCTGGCGCTGATGTCCAGCGAGAACCGCGCTGCGCATGCGCTGGGCCGCACCTACCCCGGTGGCCTGCAGCACTTTGTGCAGCTGATGAACATGAAGGCCAAGCTGCTGGGCATGTCGGAAACCCAGTTTGTCGAGCCCACCGGCCTGTCCAGCCGCAACCAGTCCAGCGCCCATGATCTGGCGACCCTGGTGAACGTGGCGCATTCCAACGCGCTGGTACGCGAATTCTCGACCTCGCCCAGCTACGAAGTGGCCGTGGGCAACCGCACCCTGCAATTCAACAACACCAACCGCTTGGTCAAGAGCGACCACTGGGAGATCGGCCTGCAAAAGACCGGCTACATCTCCGAAGCCGGCCGTTGCCTGGTGATGCAGGCCGAGGTGGCGGGTCGCAAGATCATCATGGTGTTCCTGGATTCGGTGGGCAAGTACAGCCGACTGGGCGACGCCGAGCGTGTGCGCAGCTGGGTGGAGGCCGGTGGCCACAGCCTGTTGGCGGCCAGCAAGTAAGTCTGCCGACGCGCCCAGAACTCATCTGAAAAGAGAGCTGCTGGCGCTTGTTGTGTGCCGGTTTAGGATGGAAAACATCCTGAAACCCAATCACTGCAAGCGCTGACAGCTCTCTTTTTTTGTTGGCTGCGGCGTTCAGCAGCGCAGCAGCAGCTTGCCGAAGGGTTGTTGCTGCTCGAAATGGCGGTGCGCTTGGGCCGCTTCGCGCAGCGGGTAGCTGCGCTCGATCAGCGGCAGCAGCTGGCGCTGGGCAATCACCGGCAGCCAGCGCTGCGCAAAGCGCTGGGTCATGGCAGCCTTCTGCGCCGGGGTCAGGGATTTCATCACCGTGCCTTCGATGCGCAGCCGGCGTGTCATCAGCACATCCATGGGCAGGCTGCCCTGGGCGCCACCCTGCAGGCCCAGCTGGATCAGGCAGCCCCCGGCTTCCAGGCTGCGTAGGTTGCGCTCCAGGTAAGGGGCGCCCATGTTGCAGATCACCACATCCACGCGCCCGCCAGGCACGTCGCGGGCAATCACTTCGGCGAAGTCCTGGCTGGCGTAGTCGATGGTGATGTCGGCGCCCAGTTCGCGCAGGCGTTCGTGCTTGCCAGCGCTGCTGGTGGTGACGATGGTGCGCGCGCCGGCCATGCGCGCCATCTGCATCAGCGAGGTGCCGACGCCGCCGCCCGCGCCGTGGACCAGCACGCGGGCGCCGGGCTGCATCTCGCCCAGGTGCAGCAGCACGTGGTGTGCGGTGACCATGGCCTCGGGGATGCACGCGGCTTCCTCATCGCTCAGGTTGTCGGGCGTGTGCATGGCCATGCCGGCATCGATGCGGGCGTATTCGGCATAGGCGCCGCCGCCGACAATGCCCATGACGCGGTCGCCGATGGCAAAGCCCTGGGCCTCGGGGCCGATGGCCACCACCTCGCCGGCCATCTCCAGGCCGATCACCGCGTCGCTGTCGCCAAAGCCGGGCTGCGCGCCGTACTTGCCCTGGCGCCAGTTCATCTCGGCACGGTTCAGACCGGCCGCGCGCACGCGCACCAGCAGGTCGTTGGGGCGCAGGCTGGGCAGCGGCATCGTGGTGGGCTGCAGAACCTCGGGGTCGCCGAACCCGTGGTGGGCGGCGGCCAGCATGGTGGTGGGCAGGGTGGGCATGGCTGTCTCGTTATGGTGGTTGCGGAAAACAAAAAAGCCGTGCGATGCAGGCATCGGACGGCTTATAGGGGCTGGTGCAGAGATGGCGCGGCGTACTGGAATCGAACCAGTGACCCACAGCTTAGAAGGCTGTTGCTCTATCCAACTGAGCTAACGCCACCGCGTTTGTGTATCTGTGCCTGTAGCTTCATAAAGAGTAGCGTTTGATTGATCAAATGCGGAGCGCTCCGCATTTGTAAAACGCCATCTTCATGAGTGGGCGTCATTATGCCCCGATTTGGCGCCCCGCGACCTGCAACAGGGCATGGGGGCGGGCGCCGCAGCCTCAGCGTTGGTGGAACCTGCGCCACAGGGCCTGCAGTTCCGCGGAGTGTGCGGCATCGCGCAGAAACGGCGGCACGGACAGGGCCAGCAGCAGCAGGGCCAGCGGCACCACGCAGAAAAAACCGATGTGTTTGAAGCCCAGGGCGCCGGTGATGCCGCCCAGCACGAACATCGCGATCAGCCCGGCCGTCATGCGCATGCGGCGCCAGTCGTGCTGCACAGTGGGTAGGGCCGTGGCGGACTGCCGGCGCTGGCGGCGCCAGAACAGGGCCTTGCCCAGTTCCATGCCGAGGTCGGTGAAGTTGCCGGTCATGTGCGTGGTGCGCGTGCTGCCCCCCGAGGTCTTCGAGCCGACGGCATTTTGCAGGCCCATCATGAAAGACAGCAGCAGCACGGTCAGTGGCACGGCGAACGGGGTGTTCCAGTTCAGGGTGACGGTGCCCATCAGGCCGAAGGGAAAGAGCATCAGCGCCTCCAGCATCAGGGGCAGGGCATAGACGCTGTACAGCTGGCGCTGGCGCCCCCAGTTGACCAGCACGGCGCACACGGCGGCGCCGGTCATGAAGGCCAGGATGGCGCCCAGGGCATTGAGCAGCAGCTTACCGTTGCCCAGCACCAGACCGTCGGCCAGTTGCGAGGCAAAGCCCGTCATGTGCGAGGTGTACATGCCGAGGATGAGGAAGCCGCCCGCATTCACGGCGCCGGCATTGAAGGCCAGCAGCAGCCCCAGGGCCATGTTGGTGGACGGTGCCCGGTGTCGGTTGGTCAGGTGGCGAAGTCTGCGCATTCCATCCCTGCAAACGTTGGTTGGGGCGGCCGGGGTGGCCGCCCTTGCATGTCGCCTGGAATTGTCGGTCAAATCCTACGAGGGTGCAGGCGTAGTCGCGCGGGTACTGCAAGGCAGGCCCGCTGAGGTGGATGGGTGTGGTGCTTGCAGCATGAAGCCCCTGCAGACCATTGCCTGGCAAGCGCAGCGCGCTATGCTTTCAAGATGCCCGTGGAGCGGGACATGGCGCAAAAAACAAAGCCCGCTGCAGGGCGGGCTGAGAAGGATGCAATCGCCGGGGCGCTCAGCGGCGGCGCTGCGGGGCAGGGCTGCCGCTGCGCTGTTCGATGTGTCGGAATGTCAGTCGGCCCTTGTCCAGGTCGTAGGGGGACATTTCCAGGCTGACCTTGTCGCCGGCCAGCACGCGGATGCGGTGCTTGCGCATCTTGCCGCCGGAGTAGGCGATCAGTTGGTGTCCGTTGTCCAGGGTGACGCGAAAACGGGCATCGGGCAGCACTTCGTCCACCCGGCCTTGCATTTCAATCAGTTCTTCTTTGGCCAATGTGATTTCACTCCTCTGTGGTGGTGGGGTCAGCTCAGCTGGTTGCACAGCACCATGCTGCGGCCTTCTTGCAAGGCGTAGCGGGTGGCGCTGGCGCGCGAGTCGAACTGGTCGATGAAGCGGAAGACGCGGTCATAGACGCCGCGGCGGATGGAGACCGCCGCGGACACTTTGCCGCTGGCGGTGGTGTGGGTGAGCGGGGTGACCACATAGTGGCCGACACGCTCGGTGATCGAAGCATGGTGCATGGTGTCGAAGCTGGCGCAGACCCTGAGCGGGTGGCAGCCAGGCAGAAAAGAATGGTTAAAAAATATCCCTTCGGAGTCGGCGAAGGGCAACGGCCCGGGGGCGGGCGGCGGCTTGTGGTGATGGCAATGTCTTGCTGGGGCGAAGCCCTGGGTGCGGCAGCGCGGTGCAGAGGCGCTGCCCAGGAGCCACAAGCCCAGCCCCTGAAAACCAAGGATTATAAAAGAAACTTACTTTATATGCAAGCCGCATAAAATGCCGCGCCGCCTGGGTGGTGCAGGTGGAAGGCAGGTGCCTGCGGGTTTTTCGTCGGAAGAATGAATGACTTGGGAGGGGATGCAGGCTTGGGGTTGGAAGGAAGTTTGATGGATGCTGAAAATGGATTTGGCGCTTATCCATAATGCGATGGATGCTCATGAAAAAAGAGCAATCCTGGGGTGTGCGCACCAACCCTGCACACCAACGTCTCCAGTGCGCGGTGAGCCTGATGCGGAGAATCCCCCCGTTCATGCAGGAAAACTGCTTGCCAAATGAGGCCAGCGTTAGACTTTGCGATTGCCCTTGATATTCGAGATCCATTTTTGCAAGCCAGCCAGTATTTCTCATTGATCGTGCCTGTGTGTGGGGTGCTGCTCGGCCTGGCCCTGGTCGTCTGCTGGACAGTACTGCGTCAGCATCGCTACCTGCTGTGGCTGGCGGCGGCTTACATCCTGCCCGCAGTGCCGCTGGCGGCGCAGACCCTGATGAGCAACGAGCAGCTGGCGCGCACGGCTGTGCTGCTGGGGGCGTTCTACCTGTCCGGCCTGTGGGCCATGGCCCAGGGCATGGCGCTCAAGTACGGGGGCGCGGCCCACCCCCGACTGGCGGCGGTCGTGGGCGTGCTGGCGCTGGGGCTGCTGTATTACTTCTCGCAGGTCACCGACCAGTTGCGCATCCGCATCCTGGTGCTGAACCTGGCCATGGTGCTGCTGTTGCTGCTGGGGGTGATGGCCGTGTACCGGCAGCGCCGGCCGGTGCATGGGCTGGAGCGCCTGCTGCGCGCCTCCTACCTGGTGTTTGTGGCGTATTCGGTGCTGCGCCCGGCGATGGTGGCCGTGTTCCTGTGGGAGGGTCCGCTGCCGGAGCTGTCGAGCTCGCCCCTGTGGCTGCTGATGCTGGCGGTCAACCTGTTGCTGAGCCTGTGGTTCATCGCCGTGCTGCTGGCCGTCAGTGTGCGCGAGATGTTCGTGATCCTGAAGCACGAGCGGGACCGCGATTCGCTGACCCAGCTGCTCAACCGCCGCGCCTTCTTCGAGCAGGCCCCGGCGCGCATGCGCCAGCCTGGCGGGCAGTGGGCCCTGGTGGTCTGCGATGTCGACCATTTCAAGCACATCAACGACAACCTGGGCCATGGCATGGGTGACGAGGTGCTCAAACTGGTGGCGCAGGTGCTGGTACAGCATGTGCGCCAGGACGATCTGGTGGTGCGCTTTGGGGGCGAGGAGTTTGTGCTGATGCTGCGCTGCACGGACCTGGAGGGCGCGGTGGCGGTGGTGCAGCGCATGCGCGAGCAGCTGGCCCTGGAGTCGCTGCGCCTGCTGCCCCAGCCGTTGACCGCCAGCTTCGGGGTGGTGATGTGCGATGCCATGGCTTCCCTGCAGACGCTGCTGCGGCATGCGGATACCCTGTTGTACGAGGCCAAGCGGGCCGGGCGCAACCGCGTGGTCAGCAGCATGGCGGCGCTGTCGCCCGCCACTGTGGCACCGGCCGTGGTGCAGGGTTGAACCATCGGGCGCTGTGGTGGCCGTCTATGAGTCCAAAGTGGCTGCAGCCCAGGTGCAGTGAGCGCTGATTGCTATCGTTGATGTAGTGTAAAAAAGCCCCGCACTGGATACCAGTACGGGGCTTTTTGTTGAGCGCCGCTGCGGGTGCGGTATGGCGGACCTTGTCGCGCGGGGGGGTTCAATCCTCGTCGAACACGATGTTGGGCCGTGTCACCACCCGCGCCACGTCGCCCAGACCGCCCAGCACGCCGTGGCTCATGTAGCTGTACGGGGTGTCGGGCTCCAGGGCTGCCGCCGCCAGGTAGGCCAGAGGCTGGTTCATGCTGACGTAGTAGCTGCCGGGCGTGGCCTCCATGGCTGTGCGGGCCAGCGTGACATTCGCCGTGGGCGTGCTGGTGCCGGGTGTGGCGGCCTGGTAGGTCTCTACCTGCATGGGCGAGAGTTCGCCCACGCGTTGCACGATCACGCCCAGCATGCTCAGGCGCTCGGTGGCCTGCACGGCATTCGGCGACAGCCAGTAGCCGCAGGCCTGGTGGCGCTGGCGTGGCTGCACCATGCTCATGCCGCTGGTCCATGCCACGGGCTTTTGCACCAACTGGGCGGTCTGGGCGTCCACCAGCGTCACTTCGCGCTGTTCCTGGCGCGGCTGCGCCTGCACGGTCAGCGTGCTGCGGCAGGCCTTGGAGGCGACATCGCGCGCCACGAAGGCGCTCACCTGGCGCAGGTTGTCGGCGCGTTGGGCGGCGTTCTGCAGCACCGCCATCATGGCCTTGACCTGGCTGTGCACGCGGCGCTGGATGTGGGTGCGGCCCAGGTCGCTGCCGCGGCTCAGGGTTTCCATGCTGGCCATGTTCTTCAGGCTGGAGGCGTTGCGCAGCGTGGTGGGGGCCAGGCCGCCCATGGCAAAGCCGGCGGCGGCGTCGCTGCCGGTGGCTGTGAACGCCCAGTCGGCACGCAGCCGCGCCTGGCTGAGGGCTTGCACTACGGGTTCGTGCAGCCACTCGCGCGCGGCCTTGGTCACGAACTCGTGGGCATTCGGCGTGATGCCGTACTGCAGGCCCATGGCGTTGGCGCGCACGGCAGCAAAGCGCTGCAGCGTGGGTTCGATGGCGGCGAATTCGCCGGCATCCAGCACGATGGCCGGGCGGTAGTCGCGCGCCAGCTTGGCCAGGAAGCGCGCTTCCGGTGTCTTGAGCAGCAGGTGGTCAAAACGCAGGTCCGTGCCATCGGCGGTGGTGGCGCGGCCCTGGTCAAAGCCGTCGGGGTTGGCGCGTGGCACCAGGATGATGTTGATCTTGTCCAGCAGTGGCGCCAGCAGACCGCCGGTGCCCAGCTCTTTGGCCAGGACCAGGGCGGCCTCGGTGGCGGCGGTGTCCGTGCCTTGCTGGCCGGCCACGATCATGACGCTGGGGCGCCCGCTTTCTTCCAGGGCCAGGGGCGAGATGCTGGGGTTCTGCGTGGCAATCAGCGCCAGGATGGGGGCGCCACTTTGCGCGCTGCCGCTGTTGAGCACGCCCAGCCGTGGGCCGCCACTGGTGCTGGCCTGGCTCAACTCGCGCAGCAGCTCGGTCAGCTCGCTGTTGGTGGTCAGGCTGCGGCGCCCGTCGGACAGGCCGGGGG
>NZ_BBJR01000032.1 GCF_000739875.1 Comamonas aquatica NBRC 14918 | reverse complement strand
GCGTTGCGGGGGAGGTCGTGCCGTGCGCACGGCGCGGGTGGGCGGTGGCACCGGCAGGCTGCGCCAGGGGTGCTGGGCGGCTGCAGTGGTTAAAAAGCACGACCGTGCGAAACGCTAGTTGAAACCAGATGTGAATGCTTTCGTATTGGGACATACGCGCATTGCTGGCACCGCCGGTTGGGTGGCGAGAACGCCTGGGGTGGGGTTTGGCAAGCCCCGAAATCAAGCTTTGCGCAGCTTGTGGCGCAGACGGTTTTCGCCCGGGGATGTGCAGATAATGGGCCGCATCCCATCCCGATGCCCGCTGTGGATCCACCCATGCATTTGCGCTTCCTCGCCCCACTGCACGTCTGTCTCAAGCTTGTCCTGCGTGCCGCCTGCCTCTGTGCCGTGGTTGCAACGGCGGTGCAGGCGCAGCCCGCGAAGTCCATCACCCAGGACGAGCTGCAGGCCCGTTTGCAGGAGGCCAAGGCCCAGCCGGAACTGGGGCACAAGCTCTACACGCTGGGCCGCAAGGTGGCGGCGGTGTGTGCGAATTGCCACGCCGACCAGAACGGCAAGGCGATTCTGGAAGTGCCTTATTTGGATGGGCAGAACCCCGCCTACCTGGTCGAGCAGATCCGCCAGTTCTCCCAGGGGCTGCGCAAGAACACCTTCATGGAAGGCATCCTGAAAGCCATGAGCCGCGACGAGATGGTGGGCATGGTGCTGTTCTACGAAAAAGAGCCCCTGCCGGCGCGGCCTGCCAAGGACGCGGCCCTGGTGACGCAGGGCAAGGCCTACTTCGAGCGCATCTGCGTCAACTGCCATGGCACCGACGGGCGTGGCAACGAGCGCCTGCCGCGCATTGCCGGCCAGCACACCGGCTATGTGCAGATGACGCTGACGCGCTACCGCGAAGGCAGCCGCGTGCGCTCGGACCCGAACATGGCCTTCGTGACCAAAAGCATGAGCGACCAGGACATCCGGGCCGTGGCGTCCTACCTGGCGACCATGCCCTAGCCACGGGTTTGCTTGCAGACCCTGTCCGCCGCGGTGCGCGCTGGCCGCAGGGGCTTGTGGCCCTGCGCTGCGGCGCGGCCGGGCACAGCGGGTGCATACTGGGCACCCATCTGATTTGTGTCCGAACTTTCCATGACAGTGGCTGCTGCGCCGATTGGCGTTTTTGACAGCGGGATCGGGGGCCTCAGCGTGCTGCAAGCGCTGCGCCACGAGTTGCCGCACGAGCATTTTGTCTACCTGGCCGACAGTGGCAACGCCCCCTATGGCGAGCGGGGCGATGCCTTTGTGCAGGCGCGCACGCACGCCATCGCCCAGTACCTGCGCGAGCGCCATGGCATCAAGGCCCTGGTGATTGCCTGCAACACCGCCACGGCGGCGGCGGTCGAGTCGCTGCGCATGGCCATGCCGGACCTGCCTCTGATCGGCGTGGAGCCGGCGATCAAGCCGGCGGCACTGTCCAGCCAGACCCACCAGGTGGGTGTGATGGCCACGCGTGGCACGGTGGAAAGCCGGCGATTTCACAAGCTGCTGCAGGAGCATGGTCAGGGGGTGCAATTCCAGGTGCAGGCCTGCGATGGGCTGGCGCGTGCGATCGAGCAAAGCGCGCTGCAAGCCCCCGCTGCGGCGGATGGCGAGACTTCAGAAATCGAAGCACTGTGCGCCCGATACACCAAGGCTTTGGGGCATTTCGGCCTGAAAACGGGCGAGATGGACACCCTGGTGCTGGGCTGCACCCACTACATCTTTATCAAGGACGAGCTGCGCGCCCTGCTGGGCCCTGATGTGCAGTTGATCGACACCGGCGCCCCCGTGGCGCGGCAGACCCGCCGCCTGCTGGCCCAGGCCGGCCACCTGCGTGCCGAGCCCGGCGAGGCCGCAGCCCTGGCGGGGGCCGAACAGATCCAGCTGATGACCACGGGCAGCCTGCCCGCCTTGCAGGCCGCCGCCGCACGTTGGCTGGCGCTGCCCGCCAGCTGCTGTGCCAGTGTGGCGGTGCCGGATTTGACCGCGCCTGCGGCGCTGTAGGTGCGCCTGCTTCGGCTGTCTTGCTGGGTTTTTAAAAAGCAGAGCTGCCAGCGCTGGCTCCATCAGCGCTGGAGGTGGTTTTTACCCTCAATCCATGCAGGCGCCAGCAGGGGCGGCTGATGACCACGGGCAGTCTGTCCGTTTTGCAGGCCGCCGTCGCCCGCTGGCTGGCTAGCTGGCGCTGCCCGCCAGTTGCTGTGCCAGCGTGGCAGTGCCGGACCTGACCGCACCCGCCGCGCTGTAGGTGCTGGGGCCGGTTGCCTTCCTCACTTCTCAAAAAGCAGAGCTGCCAGCGTTGAATCCATAAGCGCTGGAGGTGGTTTTTATCCTCAATCCATGCAGGCGCCAGCAGGGTCGGCTGATGATCACGGGCAGCCTGCCCGCCTTGCAGGCCGCCGCCGCGCGCTGGCTGGCGTTGCCCGCCAGCTGCTGCGTCGCATGGCAGTGTCGGATTTGACCGCACCCGCCGCGCTGTAGGTGCTGGGGCCGGCTGCCTTCCGAGGGGCTTAAAAAAAGAACTACCAGCGCTTGCTGCATGCGCGCTAGAGCTGGTTTTGGTTTTCAAGCTCTGCAGACCCCGGTGGGGCTGATTGCCTGCAGGTTCTCAAAAAGCAGAGCTGTCAGCGCTTGCTAAATAACGGTTGGAGGCAGTTTTCGCTCCCAAGCACAGCGGACACCGGCGGAGCCGGCCCCGGCTCACTGGGGGTGCACGCCGGGCAGGAAGTCGATGCCGGTGCGCTGCACCAGCTCGGCGTAGCTGATGGGCTTGCTCACGCGGGCGTCGTCGCGGTTGGACTGCCAGTGGGCCCAGGCGCGGTTGGTGCTGGCGTCGTAGACCAGCTTGTACAGGTAGCTGGGCACGGCCACGTGGTTGTCGCCCACGGTGGCTGGCTGTCCCTCGTACACCGGACCGGTGATGATGAAGACATCGCCCTGTGCGCGGCTGGCGTAGTGGCGCGTGTCCTTTTCAATCCGCGCCCAGGGGCCGCTGTTCTGCTTGATGGACTGGGGCACCATGTTGGCCAGCGAAAAGCTTTGCGCCATGGCCTGGGCCGTGGGCATGTCGGCCGCAGGTGCCATGTGGCCGCGCGAGTAGCCGGAGCCCTTGTAGTCGTTCAGCTCGGCGCGTTCGGCCCGGGGCAGGCGGGCGTCGGCAAAGAACTTGTTGGTGCGCTTTTCGTCGGCATCGTCCACCAGGGAGCGGTTCATGCGCTGGGCCACGAACATCGGGGTGCGGGTGTTGCCGTTGTGCAGGATGGCAAACGCGTCGTAGCACAGATCGCGCAGCTTGGGCTGGGCCGCGACGGCCGGTGGCTGGCCGGCGGCAAAGAACTGTCGGCAGTCCTGAAAGCCGGCGCGGGTGGCCTGGGCCGCGGGGGCCGGGGCGGCCGATCCCGGGCGGGCGGCGACAGGGGCCTGGCTGGCGGTGGGGGAAGAGTTGCCCAGACAGGCGGTCAGCAGGGCGGCCCCCAGTACAGAGGCGGCCCAGGCGCGTGCACTGCGCGCCGAAAACTTGTCGAAAATCACTGGAATCCCTTGCTGCCTCTAAGGCAGGTGTTCATCTATCAATAGCAAGGATTGGAGCAGTTTTCGACAAAAGGTTCCGATGAATGGTTATCGGTGGGGCAGAGATCGCAGATTAATTGCCATCCCAGCTGGCGCTCCAGCGGTCGTCCCAGCTGTGGCGCGCGCGTTCGATGTCGCGGCGGTCACGCTTGGTGGGGCGTCCGTCGTGGTGCTGGGCAATGCTGGCGGCCGGCTCGGGTGCCAGGCGGCGTTCCTCGGCCAGGCGTGCGCGCTCGGCCAGGCTGTCGGCGGTTTCGCGGTACAGCTGTTGCGCCACCGGGGCCGGGCCGCGCATCGCGCTCAGGCCGAGCACCTGCACCGTGCGGGGTACCTGACCCTGGCGCAGGGCAATGGTGTCGCCCACGCGCACTTCGCGCGAGGCCTTGGCCGCGGCCTGGTTCACCGTCACGCGGCCCTTGCTGATCTGTTCCACGGCCAGGCTGCGGGTCTTGTAAAAACGTGCCGCCCACAGCCATTTGTCCAGTCGCATGGAAGAAATTTCACTCATGGGCCGATTGTCGGGGATACCGTGTGGGCTGGGGAGGGCGCTCAAGCCCGCCGTGCGTGGCAATCCGGGTTTTTACCGGCTGTGTCGGGGCCGATGGACGGGATGATGCGGCAGCCCCGCAAGCTTGATCCTGCGCAGAATCCCGGGTGCCCGCTGGTGGCAGCCTGTGGGCGGGCGTAGGCTGGGCGATGGAACCAAGATCAGAGGCTTTGATATGACACAAGAGGGTGCTGTGCCGGGTGTACAGCCTGGGCCAGGGGAGGCGCCGCAGGGCGCCCGCCGGCCGGTGGAGGTGGGACAGGCGGCCGTAGGCGGCGCGGTGGCGCTGCTTGCCCTGGCATTGGCCTGGGGTGGTGGGGCATTGCCCGCCTTAGCCCAGGCGGGCGACGATGGCGGGCCACGCTTGCTGCCGTGGCTGAGTGCCGGTGTGCTGCTGCTGTGCGGACTGTGGCTGGTGTGGGAGGCCTGGCAGGGGGGCTGGCGCCAGATGCCACCGTCCAGCGGGGGGCGCCCGCAGATCACCGCGGCGGTCTGGGTGGTGGCCGGGCTGCTGCTGCCAGCCCAGTTGATCACGCAGGCCGGGTTTGTGCCGGCTGCGGCGCTGGGCTATGTGCTGGCGGTGCAGGGCCTGCGCCGTGCCGACCGGCCGGGTGAAGGGCTGCGGGCCCGGCGCCTGGCGGCGGACCTGGGCGCGGGCGTGGTGGTGGCAGGCGGTGTCTATCTGCTGTTCACCCGCGTGCTGGGCGTGACGCTGCCTGGCGGGAGCTGGCCATGGATGTGATGCACGCCTTGTGGCAAGGCCTGGTGCTGGCCAGCACGCCGGAGCACCTGATGTTCGCCCTGGCGGGCTGCCTGCTGGGCACGGCCCTGGGGGTGCTTCCGGGGTTTGGCCCCTCGGTGGCGGTGGCGCTGCTGCTGCCCATGACCTTCCATGTGGGCATCACCGAGGCCTTCATCTTCTTTATCGCGATTGCCTGCGGGGGCATGTATGGCGGCTCCACGGCCTCCATCCTGCTCAACACCCCCGGGGAAAGCGCCAGCATGGTGACGGCCATGGAAGGGCACCGCATGGCCCTGAATGGCCGCGCGGGCGTGGCGCTGGCCACGGCGGCGATCGGCTCGTTCATTGCCGGCACCCTGGCGTCGCTGCTGGTGGTGTGGGTGGCGCCCTGGGTGGCCGGGGTGGCCCAGGGGCTGGGCCATGCCGAGACCTTCATGCTGATGGTGCTGGCCTTCGGGGCGGTCAGCGCGGCCGTCGGCAAGAGCACGCTGCGCGGGGTGACGGCCTTGTTCGTGGGACTGGCGCTGGCCTGTGTGGGCGTGGAATCTGTCAGTGGCGTGGAGCGGTTGACCGGTGGCTGGCCGGCACTGACGGACGGGGTGGACATGGTGCTGGTGGCGGTGGGCCTGTTTGTCGTGGGGGAGGTCCTGTATTCGGCCCTGTACGAGCGGCGGGTGCACACCACCCTCAACACCGTGGGGCGCTTGCGCATGTCCCGCCTGGACTGGAAGCGCTCCTGGCGCCCCTGGCTGCGCGGCACGGTGATCGGCACGCCGTTTGGCTGCGTACCCGTGGGGGGCATCGACATGCCGACCTATGTGAGCTATGCCGCCGAGCGCTACATGGTGCGCCCGGCCTACCGCGAGGAGTTCGGCCGCGAAGGGGCGATCGAGGGGGTGGCCGGGCCCGAGGCCGCCAACAACGCCACGGTGACGGCGGCGCTGATTCCGCTGCTGACCATGGGCATTCCCACCAGCAACACCACGGCAGTGATGCTGGGGGCCTTCAACAACTACGGCGTGTTCCCCGGGCACCAGCTGTTCGGCAGCGGCCAGGTGCTGGTGTGGACGCTGATTGGCTCCCTGTTCATCGGCAACCTGATGCTGCTGGTGCTGAATCTGCCCATGGTGCGCATGTGGACCTGGATGCTGCGCATTCCGCGGCCCCAGCTGTATGCCACCATGCTGGTGCTGGCCGCCGCCGGGGTGTATGGCATGCGGCACAGCACGGTCGACTTGCTGCTGCTGTTCGGCTTTGGCCTGCTGGGGGTGGTCATGCGGCGCTTCGACTTTCCCTTCACCCCCCTGGTGGTGGGGCTGGCCCTGGGGCCGCAGGCCGAAGTGCAGTTGCGACAGGCCCTGGCCGTGGGGCATGGCAGCTTCAGCATCTTTGTGACGCGCCCCGGTTCGCTGGCGCTGCTGGTGATTGCGTTGCTGCTGGTCGTCATGCCGCGCCTGCTGCAAGGCTGGGCCCAGCGGCGCATGGCCCAGGCGCGCGAGCTGGAATGAAAAAAGCCACCGCTGGCGGTGGCTTTCTGTGTGGGTGTGGCCCGGGCTTACTTCAGGCCCAGGATCCAGGCGGCCAGTTTCTGGGCCTCGGCTTCGCTGACCTGGTTGTTGGCCGGCATGGGGATGGGGCCCCAGACGCCGCTGCCGCCCTTGACGATCTTGGCGGCCAGCTTGTTCACGGCATCGCCCTGGCCGGCGTATTTGTTGGCCACGTCCTTGTACGACGGCCCCACCAGCTTCTTCTCCACCGCATGGCAGGCCATGCAGTTCTTGGCCGTGGCCAGTGCCTGATCGGCCAGCGCGGGGGCGGCCACCGCCAGAGTCATCGCCAGGGTGATCAAAGAACGCTTCATCGCTACACTTTCTTCTGGTTGGAGGGGTGCTGTCCATTTTAGGTGCAGCGTCATCCGGGTGGGCTGCCGTGTGTGAACGCGCGGTGAACAGGAGTGACAAAACATGTGGCTGTTAACAATTGCAGCGGTGCTGGCGGTGTGCAAGGTGCTGGCGTTCCTGGGGATGCTGGAGGTGGCGTGGCTGGTCGCCCTGTCGTGGTGGTGGGTGATCGGCGCGTTCGTGCTGACCGCGGCCTGGTTTGCCTACGCCGACCATTCCGGGCTGAGCAGCCGCAAGGCCATGGAGCAACTGGCCCGGCGCAAGCAGGACCGCCTGGAGGCGCAGCGCGACCTGCTGCGCAACCGCACGCGGCGCAAGCGCTGAGGGCAGGGGTCGCAAATCGCGACGCCTGGGGCCGCTGGCCTGCGGGGCATCACGTACCTGTCGATGGACGGTGGTGGGCGATAATGGTGCGATGGGCTTTCGACAGCCTTGAGACACCAACCAACGACCCGCTCCACCATGCCCGCATACCGTTCCAAGACTTCCACCGGCGGCCGTAACATGGCCGGTGCCCGCGCCCTGTGGCGTGCCACTGGCATGAAAGATGGCGACTTCGACAAGCCCATCATCGCCATTGCCAATTCGTTCACGCAGTTCGTGCCCGGCCATGTGCACCTGAAGGACCTGGGCCAGCTGGTGGCGCGCGAGATCGAGAAGGCCGGCGGGGTGGCCAAGGAATTCAACACCATCGCTGTGGACGACGGCATCGCCATGGGCCACGACGGCATGCTGTATTCGCTGCCCAGCCGTGACCTGATTGCCGATTCGGTCGAGTACATGGTCAACGCCCACTGCGCCGACGCGCTGGTGTGCATCTCCAACTGCGACAAGATCACCCCCGGCATGCTGATGGCCGCCATGCGCCTGAACATTCCGGTGATCTTCGTCTCCGGCGGCCCCATGGAAGCCGGCAAGACCAAGCTGGCCAACCCCGACACCAAGGTCATCGAGTTCAAGAAGCTGGACCTGGTGGACGCCATGGTGATCGCCGCCGACCAGCGCTATTCCGACGCCGAAGTGGCCGAGGTGGAACGCTCGGCCTGCCCTACCTGCGGCTCGTGCTCGGGCATGTTCACCGCCAACTCCATGAACTGCCTGACCGAGGCACTGGGCCTGTCCCTGCCCGGCAACGGCACCGTGGTGGCCACGCACGCCGACCGCGAAGCGCTGTTCCTGAGCGCCGGCCGTCGCATTGTGGAACTGGCCCGCCAGTACTACGAACAAGACGACGCATCCGTGCTGCCGCGCGCCGTGGGCTTCAAGGCCTTTGAGAACGCCATCACGCTGGACATCGCCATGGGCGGCTCCACCAACACCATCCTGCACCTGCTGGCCATCGCCCAGGAAGCCGGCATCGACTTCACCATGGCCGACATCGACCGCCTCTCGCGCGTCGTGCCGCAGCTGTGCAAGGTGGCGCCCAACACCGCCAAGTACCACATTGAAGATGTGCACCGCGCGGGTGGCATCATGGCCATCCTGGGCGAGCTGGCCCGCGCCGGCAAGCTGCACACCGATGTGCCCTCGGTGGCCGGTGGCAGCATGGCCGAGGTGCTGGCCAAGTGGGACATCACCGTCTCGCAAGACGAAGCCGTGCGCAAGTTCTACATGGCTGGCCCTGCCGGTATCCCCACGCAAGTGGCATTCAGCCAGAACACCCGCTGGCCCAGCCTGGACCTGGATCGCGCCGAAGGCTGCATCCGCTCTTATGAGCATGCGTTCAGCAAGGAAGGCGGTCTGGCCGTGCTGACGGGCAATATCGCCCTGAACGGCTGCGTGGTGAAGTCTGCTGGCGTGGACGAATCCATCTTGGTGTTTGAAGGCACGGCCCACGTGGTCGAGTCGCAGGACGAAGCCGTGGAGAACATCCTGGCCGACAAGGTCAAGGCCGGCGATGTGGTCATCGTGCGCTACGAAGGCCCCAAGGGCGGCCCCGGCATGCAGGAAATGCTCTACCCCACCAGCTACCTCAAGTCCAAGGGCCTGGGCAAGGCCTGCGCGCTGCTGACGGACGGCCGCTTCTCCGGCGGGACCTCGGGCCTGTCGATCGGCCACTGCTCGCCCGAAGCGGCGGCCGGTGGCGCCATCGGCCTGGTGCAGAACGGCGACAAGATCCGCATCGACATCCCCAACCGCACCATCAACGCCCTGGTCAGCGACGAAGAACTGGCCCGCCGCCGCGAGCTGCAGAACGCCAAGGGCTGGAAGCCCGCCAACCCACGTCCGCGCAAGATTTCGGCGGCGCTCAAGGCCTACGCCAAGCTGGTCACCAGCGCCGACACGGGCGCGGTGCGCGACCTGTCCCTGCTGGACGACTGAGGCGCCTCGGCGCCGAGTCTGCACAAGCCGCTGTGAACCAGCGGCTTTTTTTTCATCGCCGGCCGCCAGGGCAGGCGGGGGGGCGCAACGCAGGTCAGGTCACGCGGGGGCCATCTTTTGGGGGCGTGGATAGCTCATTTAAACGTAGCTATTTGCGCAGATGTAAAAAGGGATTGGTAATGAAAATGCTTTCAAATCCTTGTTTTGAATACGCTTGCAGCTATGTTTTATGAATCGGTGTCAGGGCTGAAGGTCGCGTGTTGCAGGTTGGGATCCTGGGTCTGTCGCCGCGGGTGGCAGGCAGTGATGGCCGGCATGCTGGCATGGGTGGCGGGCACCGTGCCGGCGCTGGCCCAGGAATTTCCGCACAGGCCCGTCAAGCTGGTGGTGCCGTTTGCGGCCGCGGGCTCCACCGACATCGTGGCGCGGCTGGTGGCCGATGCCCTGCAGGGGCCGCTGGGCCAGCCGGTGTACGTGGAGAACAAGGCCGGCGCCGGTGGCATGCTGGGGGCCGAGGCGGTGGCCCGCTCCATGCCCGACGGCTACACCCTGGGCATGGGCTCCATCAGCACCCTGGCGGTCAATCCGGTGGTGCTCAAGGCATCGCGGGTGCAGCCGCTGCAGGACTTCGCCATGGTGGTGCCGCTGGCGTCGATCGCCTCGGTGTTCTCGGTGCCCGCCAGCCTGCAGGTGCACGACTTTGCGCAGTTCCTCAAACAGGCGCGCCTGCAGGGCGATGGCTGGGCAGCGGGGTCTTCGGGCGTCGGGTCGGTGGGCCACGTCATCCTGGAGGCCTTGAACGCCGATCTCGGTCTGCAGCTGCGCCATATCCCGTTCAAGGGCATGGGGCCGGTGATCAACAGCACGCTGGCCGGGCAGACCCAGGTGCTCAGCGACCAGTACCCGTCCTCGGCACCGCACATCCAGACGGGCCGACTGGTTCCCGTGGCCGTGGCGGCCAAGGAGCGCCTGGCCGATCTGCCGCAGGTGCCGACGCTGGCAGAACTGGGCTACCCCGAACTCAATGCACTGGCCATCACCTGGTTTGGCCTGGTGGTGCCTGCCGGCACGCCAGCGCCCGTGGTGCAGCGCCTGAACCGGGCGGCCAACCAGGCACTGCAGCAGCCCGCCTTGCGCGCCCGCCTGGCACAGCTGGGGGTGACCCCGCTGGGGGGCACGCCCATCCATCTGGAGCACCTGGTGGCCCAGACCACGGCCCAGGTGCGGGCGCTGGTGCAGCAACGCGGCATCAGCGACGGATCGCCGTGAAGCACGGCGATCCAATAGCCTGGCACCCATGAAAAAGGCGCCCACAAGGGGCGCCGATGCGAAAGAGCGAGGGGGCGGCCGTCAGGCGGCGGCGCCCATCTGGGCCTGCAGGTAGTTGGGCAGGCCGATCTTGTCGATCAGGCCCAGCTGCTTTTCCAGCCAGTAGGCGTGGTCTTCCTCGGTGTCCTTGAGCTGGGCCAGCAGCAGGTCGCGTGTCTGGAAGTCGTGGTGCTGCTCGCACAGCACCATGGCGGCGCGCAGGTTGTCGCGCACTTGGTATTCCACGGCCAGATCCTTGCGCAGCATGGCTTCGACCGTGTCACCGGGCTCGAAGGCATGGGGGCGCATGTCGGGCTTGCCGCCAAGGAACAGGATGCGGCGCAGGATGACGTCGGCGTGGACGGTTTCCTCTTCCATTTCGTGGTGGATGCGTTCGTACAGGCGCATGAAGCCCTGGTCTTCGTACTGGCGCGAATGGATGAAGTACTGGTCGCGGGCTGCCAGTTCGCCGCGCAGCAGCGCGTTGAGGCAGGAGATGACGTCGGGATGGCCTTGCATGGTTCTTGTTCTTCAAAAGTGAGCGATGGCCGCAGTATGGCGGCAAGCCCACCGGCTGCCAAATGGCCGGACGCTAATCCCCCGCTGTAGCGGATTGCATGCATGCGAAACGCAGAATCATTCGCGATGGTGCCGGCTGCCGCCTCTGCGTCTTTTGGTGGCCCCTGCCTGCGGCACAATGCATGGCATGTTGATGTACCCACAGATTGATCCCGTGGCCCTGCAATTGGGGCCGGTTGCCATCCACTGGTATGGCCTGACGTACCTGGCCGCGTTCGGATTGTTTCTCTGGCTTGGCGTGCGCCGTCTGCAGCACCCGCCGTTCAACCGCATGCAAGGGCCCACGGCCTGGACACGCCGGGACGTGGAGGACTTGCTGTTCCAGGGGGTGGTGGGGGTCATCATCGGGGGACGTCTGGGGTATTGCCTGTTCTACAAGCCTGCTTACTACCTCAGCCATCCGCTGGAAGTCTTCGCGGTCTGGGAAGGCGGCATGAGCTTCCATGGCGGCCTGCTGGGCGTGATTGCCGCCATGCTGTGGTTCGCCTACCAGCGCAAGCGCTCCTGGCTGCAGGTGGCCGACTTCGTGGCACCGTGTGTGCCCACGGGCCTGGCGGCCGGGCGGATCGGCAACTTCATCAATGGAGAGCTTTGGGGGCGCTTTGCCAACCCCGAGCTGCCCTGGGCAATGGTGTTTCCGCAAAGCGGCTCCATGCTGCCGCGCCACCCCTCGCAGATCTACCAGTTCCTGCTGGAAGGCTTGCTGCTGTTTGTACTGCTGTGGCTGTACGCGCAGAAAGAGCGCAAGCCCGGCCAGGTGGCCGCGGTGTTCCTGATGGGCTACGGCGCATTCCGTTTCATTGCCGAATATTTCCGCGAGCCTGATGCCTACCTGGGCATTCTGTCCCTGGGCATGAGCATGGGACAGTGGCTGTGCGTGCCCATGGTGCTGGGGGGCGCACTCCTGTGGGCCTGGGCTGCACAGCGCAAGCCCCAGGCATGAACCTGCGCGCGGTCGATTAACCTGCAGAAAGAGAGTCCGGTTTGCCAGACAGGCGTACGTGTTTGCAGTGGACTGCTGCCCTGGCGGCATGGCCGTCCGTGCGCGAGCCCTGGGCACAGACGGCCGCCGTGGCGCGGAAAGGCCCGGGGGCCTGGCCGACGGATCCGGTGACCCTGGTGGTTCCCTTTCCTGCCGGCGGCACCACGGCCTTGCTGGCCAAGCAACTGGTCAAACCCTTTCAGCAACATACCCAGCAGAGCTTGCGCCTGCAATACCAAAGCGGCGCCGCAGGGGTGCAAGGGGCAGCGTATGCCGCCAGTGCACCGCCGGATGGCAAGCACCTGCTGATGGGGGGCAGTAATCTGGCCGTGGCCCGCGCCTTGGCGGGCGATGATGACTTCGACCTGGTGGAGGACCTGCGCCCGCTGGCGCTGGTGGCGCGCGTCCCCCTGGTGCTGCTGGTCAATCCGGGGCGCATGCGTTCACGGACCGCGATGGAGTGGCTGTCGGACCTGGGGCGCAAGCCGATGTACTACCGCATGGCTTCAGCCGGCCTAGGCTCTTCCAGCCATGTCTATGCCGAAATCTTGCGCCAGCAGGAGGCCTTGCGTTTCAAGTTCGTGCATTTCCGAGGGGCCGGACCTGCCTTGCAGGATTTGCTGGCCGGCTCGGTGGACATGATGATTGATGGCGTGGTGTCCTGCCTGCCGCATGTGCGCAGTGGCCGTTTGAAGGCCTTGATGGTGTCGGGCAATGAACGGGTCGCCTCCCTGCCCGATGTGCCCTGCGCGACCGAATTGGGGGTGCATGCCATGGACCGTGTGGCCTGGTATGGCCTTTTCGCGCCCAAGCAACTGCCGGACAGCCGCGCGGCCGCGATTGTGGACGTGCTGCGGCAGCTGGGCGCCGATCCGCAACTGAGGTCGAGCCTGGCCGATCTGGGCATTGGCTGGGGCGGGCTGTACAGCGAGGCTTTTGAATCCATGGTCAAGGAGCAGACCCTGGAGTGGGCCCAGCGCATGAAGGCCTTAGGACTGCAGCATATTTTGCAAAAAAATCCGGAAGAGGGCTGAACACCGTGGGGCATATTCAGGCACAGCCGCTGCAGGATGCAGCGGGCAACAGCACCGGGATCTGGCAGGTTGAGATCAGCCATCCAGGCAAGCTCAATGCGATGACACGCGCGATGTGGCGCCAGCTGTGCGCAGTCTTTGAGCAACTGCAGCACGACCCGCGGGTGCGCTGTGTCGTGGTGCAGGGCGCGGGTGAGACCTTCTGCGCCGGCGGGGACATTTCCGAATATCCGGCATTCCGGTTCGATCCGGTGCAGCTGGAGGCCTTCCACGAAGAGGAGGTCTGGGGCGGTTTGCAGGCGATGCTGGCGTGTGATGTGCCCATCGTGGCCAGCATTGCCGGGGCCTGCATGGGTGCCGGGGTGGAGATTGCCAGCTGCTGCGATGTACGCCTGGCCGCCGACAACGCGAAATTCGGTGCACCGATCGCCAAGCTGGGCTTTCCCATGGCTCCCAAGGAGGCACAGTTGGTGTCGGCGGCCCTGGGTATGCACACGGCCAGGCGCATGCTGCTGGAGGCGGCGGTGTTGAACGCACACGAGGTGGCCGCTGTGGGTTTTATGGCGCCACCAGTCCCGGCGGCACAATTGCCGCAGCTGGTGCAGCGCACGACCCAGCGTATTGCCAGCCTGGCCCCCCAGGCTGCGCGCTTGAACAAGCAGACCCTGCGCAGCCTGGTGTGTGGTGAAGTCGTGCCCTCACCCTATGCGTACGCCGCAAGCGCCGAGCACCAGGAAGGCATCGCCGCTTTCCTGGCCAAGCGGGTGCCGAATTTTGGCTAGGCCAGGGTCTGTTGGGGCAAGGCCCAGAAAGCGCTTGACGTGATGCGGAATGGTTCGGAATCTGGCCTGTCAACGGCGTGGGAGGTGCCCATAGGGCGGTTGCTGGCCCAGTTTGCAGATGTGCCCGGCGCGGCGGTGTGGGTGATGCTGCCGTCACCGACCATGCGTGCCGTGATCCACGCGGCTGTGCGGCATGCGGGCTTGCACGCCATTGATGGCCCCGGGGTGTTGCGGCCGGAGGAGGTGCGCGATGCGCTGGCACAGGCCTCGCCTGCGGTGGTGGTCTGTCCGCCCGAGGTATTTGGCTGGGTGTCCAAGCTCGCGTTCTTGCAGGGCTGCCGTGCCGTCTACACCTGTGGGGAAGATGGCGCGGGAACCTTGCTGGACCGTGCCGCGCACTTCGTCACGGCGGCTGGGACCTGAACGCAGGCCGCATGGATGTAAAAAAGGGATCCCCGGGGATCCCTTTTTTGTGGGTGGCGCAGGGGCCGCGGCTCAGCGCAGCACCAGCACCGGCACCTCGGAGTGGGTGAGCACGTGCTGTGTCTCGCTGCCCAGCAGCAAGCGCTTGAGGCCTTTGCGGCCATGCGAAGCCATGACGATCAAATCGGCATTTTGCTTGGCGGCGGCCGAGATGATGGATTCTGCAATCAGGTCGGATTTGGCCACGCTGGTCTTGACGGTGACGCCAATCGCCTTGCCGTCGGTTTTGATCTTGTTCAGCACGGCCTGGGCCTGCTCGGTCCATTGCGCTTCAATGCGCTTGATTTCCGAGGGATCCACAGTGGCGCCGCCTTCCAGGTAGCTGCGGGGATAGCGCGGCACCACCTTGAGGGCGATGAGGGTGGCCTGGTTCATCTTGGCGATGGACAGGGCGTGGCTGACCGCCTTGTCGGACAGGGGGGAGCCATCGGTTGCGACCAGAATGCGTTCGTACATTGCTTATCTCCAAGTTGTCGTGTGGATAGTTTCCAGCATAGTTTTTGCCACAGGTTGGGTCTTGATGTAAGTCAATGTGTGTAAGGGTGTTCATGGATACTCTCGCACCATGTCCCAAGAGCATCCTCGGCCAGCTTCCGAACCGGAAGAAACGGCGCCCAGTCGCGACTTTCCTGCTGTTGCCGGAGAACTCCATTTGCTGGACGATCCAGCGGAATGGGACAGCTTTGGCAAGCCGCTGGCAGTTGTGCCAGGCCAGTCCTACGTGCCGCAGGATGTGGAGGTCTGGGACTCGCACATCGCCCTGGATGGCATGTACTGCGCGACCTGCGCGCTGACCATCGAAGATGCCCTGCGAGCCGTGCCGGGCGTGGATCGTGCCGAAGTGAGCGCCGCCGCCAAGCGTGCCCGCGTGGTGTGGCGCCCAGCCATGGTGCTGCCTTCGCAATGGATGGCCGCGGTGCAGAAGGCGGGGTACAAGGCTTTTCCTGCCCGTGATGCGGTGGCGCGCGAGATCCGTCTGGCACAGCACCGCAAGGCCTTGTGGCGCTGGTTGCTGGCCACCTTTTGCATGATGCAGGTCATGATGTACGCATGGCCGGCCTACGACGCCCAGCCCGGCGATTTGCTCATGGAGTTCGAGCGTCTGCTGCGCTGGGCTTCCTGGGTGATTTGCATTCCCATGCTGATTTTTGCCTGTGGGCCCTTCTTCAGCGGTGCCTGGCGTGACCTGCGTCGGCGGCGCGTGAGCATGGATTTACCCGTGGCGCTGGGCATGATCATCACGTTCATCGTCAGCACGATCGGAACCTTCGCGCCGGAAGGGATTTTTGGCCAAGAGGTGTTCTACGACTCACTGACCATGTTCGTCAGTTTTTTGCTGGCCGGGCGTTGGCTGGAAGTGCGCCTGCGTGACCGCACCGCCGGTGCCTTGGATGCGGTGCTGAACCGTTTGCCGGACAGTGTCGAAAAGCGCCAGGCCGATGGCAGCTTTGAGCGCGTGGCGCTGCGCCGGATTGCCGCGGGGGATGTGCTGCGCATTCTGCCGGGCGAGGCCTTTCCCGTGGACGGGGTCATTGTGCGGGGGCGCACCCAGGCGGATGAGGCCTTGCTGACCGGGGAGTCGCGGCCTGTGTCGCGCACTGAGGGCGAGCGTGTGATTGCCGGGAGCTACAACCTGACTGCACCGGTCGAGTTGCGCGTGGACTGCGTCGGGGCGCAGACCAAGTTTGCCCAGATTGTCGAGTTGATGGAAAGCGCCTCCACGCAAAAGCCGCGCTTGGCGCAACTGGCCGACAAGGTGGCTGCGCCGTTCCTGGTGGTGGTCCTGGGCTTGGCCTTGCTGTCCGCGGTGTACTGGTGGCCCACCGATCCGGGGCATGCCCTGATGATCGCGGCAGCCGTGCTGATCGTGACATGCCCCTGCGCCCTCTCGCTGGCGACGCCCGTGGCCATGCTCACGGCAGCGGGGACCCTGGCGCGCCATGGGATTCTGGTGCGCAACCTCCAGGGGATTGAAGCGCTGGCGACGGCCGATACCTTGGTGTTCGACAAGACGGGCACGCTGACACGCGATGGCCTGCAGGTGGCGCGCATGGAGGTGGGTGCAACTGGCGATGGGCGCGCCTTGCAGGGCTTGGCGGCCGCGGTGGCGCTGCAATCACGCCACCCTGTCTCCAGGGCTGTGGCCAGTTTTGGCCAGGCATGGGCGCACAAGTGGCAGGTGCTGGAGGTGGAAGAGCTGGCAGGGCAGGGCTTGCGTGCCTGTGTGCAACCCGTCGGTGCCGCGCAGCCTGCGATGTGGGTGCGCCTGGGCTCGCACGCCTATGCCGGGGCTCCCGGGGTGGTGCAGGCCGGGCAGGCTGTCTATCTGGCACAAGAGGTGCAGCCATCCTTGCTGACGCCGCTGGCCGGCTTTGAGCTGAGCGAAGGCCTGCGCGCAGAAGCCGCAGCTGTCGTTGCCGCAATGCAGCGCAGTGGCCTGCGTGTGCAACTGCTGTCCGGCGATGGGCCGCAGGCTGTGGCCCGGATTGCGCAGGAGGTGGGGGTTGGCGATTTTGTGGCGGAGTGCTCGCCACAGTCCAAGCTTGCACATATTCGCGCAATGCAAGAGGATGGGCGGCATATTGCGATGGTGGGAGACGGCCTGAACGATGGCCCGGTGCTGGCGGGGGCCAATGTGTCGTTCGCTTTTGGGCATGCCGTACCGCTGGCGCAGGCGCGCTCGGACTTCGTGGTGCTGAGCGACAACCTGGAGCTGGTGTGGCAGGCGGTCTTGTTGGCGCGCAAGACGCTGCGCGTCGTGCGCCAGAATCTGCTGGGTTCGGCCTTGTACAACGCACTGTCGATCCCGCTGGCCATGGCGGGGTGGATGCCCGCATGGCTTGCGGGCCTGGGCATGGCATTGAGTTCGTTGCTGGTGGTGCTGAATGCCGCGCGCCTAGCCAAGCCTGTGCCGTTGCAGTCGGCTGCGTCGCAGGTGTCGCCGGTTTCTCCCTCAATGCCGGCCACGGCCTAGGCGGTTGTTTTCATGGAAATTTTGTATTTGCTGATTCCGTTGTCCGTGGTGCTGGTGCTACTGATCGCTGGGGGGTTGTGGTGGGCGATTTACCGCGGGCAGTTTGAAAGCGTCGAGCAGGAGGCAGAACGCATTCTTCGAGACGATTGATGTTTGTCAACAACACCCAGACCATAACAGTGAACACTTTCGACTGCATATTAAGAGGTGCCCGATGGATTCTCTAAAAACCAGTGCTGCACACTACAACGACACCGTAGTGCGACAGTTTTCAATCATGGCCGTCGTGTGGGGGGTAGTAGGCATGTTGGTCGGCGTTTTTATCGCCGCCCAATTGGCTTGGCCTGAACTCAACTTCGGAATTTCTTGGCTTAGCTTTGGGCGTCTGCGTCCATTGCATACAAACGCGGTGATTTTTGCGTTCGGCGGATGCGCCTTGTTCGCAACGAGCTACTACGTGGTGCAGCGTACCTGCCAAACCACATTGTTCCTGCCCAAGCTGGCAGCCTTCACCTTCTGGGGTTGGCAGTTGGTGATCGTGGCTGCGGCTGTGTCTCTGCCTCTGGGTTTTACCTCGGGCAAGGAATACGCTGAGCTGGAATGGCCCATCGACATCCTGATCACCCTGGTGTGGGTGTCCTACGCGATTGTGTTCTTCGGAACGATCGGTACGCGCAAGGTCAAGCACATCTACGTGGCCAACTGGTTCTTCGGCGCCTTCATCATCGCGGTGGCACTGCTGCACCTGGTCAACAGCGCCGCCGTGCCTGCTGGCCTGATGAAGAGCTACTCGGCCTACGCTGGTGTGCAAGATGCCATGATCCAGTGGTGGTACGGCCACAACGCGGTGGGCTTCTTCCTGACCGCAGGCTTCCTGGGCATGATGTACTACTTCATCCCCAAGCAGGCGGGTCGTCCGGTGTACTCCTACCGCCTGTCGATCGTGCACTTCTGGGCACTGATCTTCACCTACATGTGGGCGGGTCCTCACCACCTGCACTTCACGGCACTGCCCAACTGGACGCAGTCGGTTGGTATGGTGTTCTCGCTGATTCTGCTGGCACCGTCCTGGGGCGGCATGATCAACGGCATCATGACCCTGTCCGGCGCCTGGCACAAACTGCGTGATGACCCCGTGCTGCGTTTCCTGATCGTGTCCCTGTCGTTCTACGGCATGTCCACGTTCGAAGGTCCGATGATGTCCATCAAGACCGTGAACGCGCTGAGCCACTACACCGACTGGACCGTGGGTCACGTGCACTCTGGCGCTCTGGGTTGGGTGGGGCTGATCACCATGGGTTCGCTGTACTACCTGATTCCTCGCCTGTTCGGCAAGAAGGAAATGCACTCCAAGTCGGCGATCGAGCTGCACTTCTGGATGGCCACCATCGGCATCGTGCTGTACATCGCTGCGATGTGGATTGCCGGTGTGATGCAGGGCCTGATGTGGCGCGCTGTGAATCCCGACGGTACTTTGACCTACACCTTTGTGGAAAGCGTGAAGGCGACGTATCCCTTCTATGTGATTCGTACGATCGGTGGCCTTCTGTACTTGGTCGGCATGTTGATCATGGCCTGGAACGTGTTGAAGACCGCTGCGTCTGGCCGCGCCGTGAAGGTGGCTGTGCCTGCAGTGCATCCTGCCCACGCCTGAGTACTAGGAGTCTGAAATGTCTGCAAACAACAACAAGGCCTCTGGTGGCTTCACCCACGAGAAAGTGGAAACCAGCAATTTCTTGATGATCGTCTTGATCTTGCTGGTGGTGGCTGTGGGGGGGCTGGTGGAAATCGTTCCCTTGTTCTTCCAAAAGTCGACGACCGAGGCGGTGCAGGGCGTGGAGCCCTACCCTCCACTGCAACTGATGGGGCGCGACGTCTATCTGCGTGAGGGTTGCTACAACTGCCACTCCCAGATGATCCGTCCTTTCCGCGCAGAAACCATGCGCTACGGCCACTACTCGGTGGCGGGCGAGTTCGTGTACGACCACCCCTTCCAGTGGGGCTCCAAGCGTACCGGTCCTGACCTGCACCGCGTGGGCGGCAAGTACAGCGATGAATGGCACCGTATCCACTTGAACAACCCTCGTGATCTGGTGCCCGAGTCCAACATGCCCGAGTACCCATGGCTGCAAAAGAACCTGGTGGATCACACCGTGGTGGCCCAGCGCATGTCTGCGCTGCGCACGGTGGGTGTTCCCTATACCGACGAGCAAATCGCCGGTGCAGCGGAGCAGGTCAAGGGCAAGACCGAAATGGAAGCATTGATTGCTTACCTGCAGGGTCTGGGCACTGCGCTGAAGTAAGAAGGAGCGGGTTATGGATATCACCACCATGCGCATTGTTGCGACGTTGGCATCGCTGGCGTGTTTTCTAGGCATCTGGTGGTGGGCGTATGCCCGCCGTAACCAGGCCCGCTTTGATGAGGCGGCGCAGCTGCCTTTCCAACAAGACTGATTCTCTCCACCAGAACGAGAACATCCCATGAGCGATTTCATAAACAATTTCTGGTCGGTTTATGTCGCAGGCATTACCTTAGCCGGCATCGTCGGCTGCTTGGTGCTCCTGGTCATTACCGCCCGCAAGAAGGTGGTTTCCGATGAGGAAAACACCACCGGCCACGTCTGGGACGAAGACCTGCGTGAACTGAACAACCCCATGCCACGCTGGTGGGTCTGGATGTTCGTGATCACCATCATCTTTGGTCTGCTGTACCTGACGGCTTATCCTGGTCTGGGTACTTATGCCGGCAAGCTGCAATGGAGCCAGGTGGGCGCCTACGAAGCCGAGGTGGAAAAAGCCAAGGCCGAGCTGGAGCCACTGTATGCACGCTTCACCGCCATGAGCACGGAAGATGTGTCCAAGGACAACCAGGCCATGGCCATCGGCGAGCGTTTGTTCATGAACAACTGCGCGCAATGCCACGGTTCCGACGCCCGTGGCAGCAAGGGTTTCCCGAACCTGGCCGACAGCGATTGGCTGCACGGTGGCGCGCCTGAGAACATCAAGCAAACCATCACCCAAGGTCGTATCGGCATGATGCCTCCCCAGGCCGAAGCCGTGGGTTCTCCCGACGATGTGCGCAATCTGGCCCACTATGTTTTGAGCCTGTCCGGCAGCCCTCATGACTCGCTGAAGGCTTCGCTGGGCAAGTCCAAGTTCACCGCTTGCGCAGCCTGCCACGGCATGGACGGCAAGGGCAACACCATGCTCGGCGCGCCTAACCTGACCGATGACATCTGGCTTCACGGCTGGGGTGAACAGGCGATTGTGGACATGATCAACAATGGCAAGATGAACGAAATGCCTGCGCAGGACAAGAAGCTGACCCCTGCCCAGATCGACGTTCTGACCGCCTATGTCTGGGGTTTGTCGCACAAGCCCGCAGCGGCTAACTGATCGTTGTGGCGATCCAAAAGGCGGCACTGTGTGCCGCCTTTTTATTTGGTGCGATTAGAGGAGCGTAATTCATGAGTTCCGAGCAAAAGAAACCGCAAAAAGTCATTCCTATCAAAGCGGAAAGCCAGGAAAAATCTGTCTCGTTTTACGAAGCGCATAAGAAAATCTATCCGCGCTCCATCAGCGGGACTTTCATGCGCTGGCGCTGGCTGATGGTGTGGGCCACGCAGCTGCTGTTCTACGGCCTGCCCTGGCTGGATTGGGGGCAGCGCCAGATGGTGCTGTTCGATCTGGGCGCGCGGCGCTTTTACCTGTTCGGCTACGTGCTGTACCCGCAGGACTTCATCTACCTCACGGGGCTGCTGATCATCAGCGCGTTGGCCCTGTTCCTGTTCACGGCCGTGGCCGGGCGCCTGTGGTGCGGCTTCACCTGCCCGCAGACGGTGTACACGGAAATCTTCATGTGGATCGAGCACAAGGTCGAAGGCGATCGCAGTGCACGCATCCGTCTCGATCAGGCCGGCTGGACCTGGGAGAAGGTTTGGAAAAAATCGCTCAAGCAGTTGCTGTGGGTGGCGTTTGCCTTTTGGACCGGCTTCACCTTTGTGGGCTACTTTGTGCCCATCCGCGAGCTGGGCAGCGAACTGCTGGCCCTGCAAGGTGGCTGGCAGATTTTCTGGGTGCTGTTCTACGGTTTTGCCACCTATGGCAATGCCGGCTACATGCGCGAGCAGGTCTGCAAGTACATGTGTCCCTACGCGCGCTTCCAGAGCGCGATGTTTGACAAGGACACGCTGGTGGTCAGCTATGACACCGTGCGCGGTGAAGCGCGCGGTCCGCGCAAGAAGGATGCGGATTACAAGGCCCAGGGACTGGGCGACTGCATCGACTGCAAGCTCTGTGTCCAGGTCTGCCCGGTGGGCATCGACATCCGCAACGGCCTGCAGTACGAGTGCATCGGCTGTGGCTTGTGCATCGATGCGTGCAACAACGTGATGGACAGCATGCATTACCCGCGGGGCCTGATCCGCTTGACGACGCAAAACGCCGTCACCCAGCGCTGGCCGCGCTCCCAGATCCTGCGGCGCATCGCCCGTCCTCGGGTGCTGATTTACGGTGCGGTTCTGGTCGGCCTGTCGGTGGCGATGGTGGTGAGCATGGCGCTGCGTGAGCCGTTGAAGGTGGACGTGATTCGCGACCGTGCTTCGCTGGCCCGGATCGTGGCCGGTGGCAAGCTGGAGAATGTCTATCGGCTGCAGGTCATGAACGCCACCGAGGCCACCCAGACCTACCATGTGCAGGTGCATGGGCTCAACGGGATCGAACTCGTCGAGGGGGGCGAGGTTGAAGTGCTGCCCGCCCAGACGCGCGGCGTGGCCGTGCGGGTGCAGATTCCCTACGGTGCGGCGGAGCCCGGTTCGCACCACATCGTGTTCGACATCGATGCGCGCAGCGGCGAGGGTCGTGTGTCCGAAAAATCGGTGTTCGTGGTGCCGCGTTGATGGTGATTGCTGGTCTGGCGCACGCTGCCGTTGGGCATTGTGCGCAGTGTGTGTTTATCTCTCAGAAAGTCTAGGATGTCTCAAGCTGAAATGAAGCCCGAAGTCTCGACCGCTCCCTGGTGGAAGTTCGGTCATGTATGGCTGGTGCTGGCGGGTCCTGCCATCGTGGTGGTGGCGGGCATTGTCACCTTGGTCATTGCCACGCGTGGCGCGGATCCGGTTGTGGACCCCGACTATTACCAGAAGGGCGTGAACATCAACGAGCAATTGCGCAACCCGGACAAAAGCCATGCGCCTGCGCACGCGGTGCGCAACCACGCCGCCACCCCTGCGGACGATTTGCCCAACCTGGCACCCAAGTGATGCGGCGTGCTGACAGGCCGTTTGTGCTGTTCTCGGCCGCACGGGGGTATGACAGCGCAGATGGGATTGGCTTGAAACATAGCTGCTGGCGCATGTAATCAGTAGGTTTCAAATAGAAAACTATTTGAAATTCAATGGAATCAAGCGCTGGCAGCTATGTTTTTTTATTCAGTGTTTGTCCCACAACCATGGTTCAGCGGCTGTGGACACAATTTATGCACAACCTCTTGCGAAGGAGTGCTTTTATGTGGACACGACGCTGGATGTGGATTGGCTGGCCGGCCTTTGCGGCGGCCGGCGTGATGGAGATGCTGGTCTTTGCGGCATTTGACCCGCACGACATGCTTTGGATGGGGCAGGCGGTGGAGCTGTCGCGCACGGCCATCTACACCCTGGCATTCTTTGCGTTCTGGGCGGTCTTCGCCGTGGCCGGCTGGATGACCATGGTGCTGGCCCTGCCCAGCGCAGCGGTCAATGCCCAAGCCCAGGCGCCGTCTGCCGGGCTTGGCGATCCCGAGCGGCTGCAAGCCTGCTATCCCAACAACGCTTGAAGTAAAAAGGCCTCCCTGCAAATCCAGGGAGGCCTTTTCGTGCACCCGCGCTGAGGCGGCGGCAGGTGGTTATTTGTTGCAGTCCTGGTGGCTGTTGACCAAGCGTTGCAGCGCGGCAGTATCCAGAATGCGCACGTGGCGCTGTTTGACCTCCACCATGCCTTCTTCGACGAACTTCGAGAAAGTGCGGCTGACCGTCTCCAGCTTCAGGCCCAGGTAGCTGCCGATCTCTTCGCGCGTCATGCGCAGCACCAGCTCCGACGACGAGAAGCCGCGTGCGTGCAGGCGCTGCACCAGATTCAGGATGAAGGCCGCCAGGCGTTCTTCGGCGCGCATGCTGCCCAGCAGCAGCATCACACCGTGCTCGCGCACGATTTCGCGGCTCATGACCTTGTGCACGTGGGTCTGCAGGGCCGTCACTTCGCGCGACACCTCCTCCAGCCCGTCAAACGGCATCACGCACACTTCGGCATCTTCCAGGGCCACCGCATCGCAGGTGTGGTGGTCATGCACGATGCCATCCAGGCCAATGATCTCGCCGGCCATCTGGAAGCCTGTCACCTGGTCGCGACCATCTTCGGTAGCCACGCAGGTCTTGAAAAAGCCTGTGCGGATGGCATACAGCGATGTGAAGGGCTCCCCGTTGCGGAACAGGGTGCCGCCGCGCTTGACCTTGCGGCGGGTTGCCACAATTTCGTCGATGCGCTGCAACTGCTGCTCACTCAGCCCCACAGGCATGCACAGCTCGCGCAGGTTGCAGTTGGAACAGGTGACTTTGATGGTTGGAGGGGTCATGTACTCGGACGCGGCGTGGTGCAGGCATTCTTGCGGGTCACGCGGTGCGTTAAAGGTCGGTAAAAAAGAAGCTGTTACAACTGGGGTTGCGGTGAATGATGCTTGTCAAAATTGTGGCATTGCTTGATCGCAGACCTCTTGATTCACGTCAAGGATGGTCGCGGGCCATTGGTGCACAGTCTAACAATCAAGGAAAAAAGATTCATGACTGTCGTCACACCCGAACTCCTGCGTCGTTACGACGTACCTGGTCCACGCTATACCTCTTACCCCACAGCAGACAGGTTTGTGGAAGCGTTTGGTGATAGCGACTATATCTTGGCTCTGAAGCAACGCAAAGTCGCTGCGGCTGCCAAGCAGCCAATGTCGCTGTATGTGCACATCCCGTTCTGTGAATCGCTGTGCTATTACTGCGCGTGCAACAAGATCGCGACCAAGCACCATGAGCGTGCGGCCACGTACATGCGCTACCTGGAACGCGAGGTCGATCTGCACCTGCAGCACTGCGGGCGGGGGCAGGTGGTCAGCCAGTTCCATGTCGGTGGGGGCACACCCACGTTCCTGTCCGATGACGAGCTGCGTGAGCTGTGGCAGATGCTGCGCGAGCGTTTCGCCTTTGATCCTGCTGGCGAGTACTCCATCGAGGTGGACCCGCGCACAGTGACGCGCGAGCGCCTGGCTGTGCTCAAGGAGGTTGGCTTCAACCGCCTGAGTTTCGGCGTGCAGGACTTTGATCCCGACGTGCAAAAGGCCGTGCACCGCGAGCAGCCTGCCGAGCAGGTGTTCGATCTGGTGGCCGCTGCGCGCGAACTGGGATTCCAGTCCATCAATGTGGACCTGATCTATGGCCTGCCCAAGCAGAACGCGCAATCGTTTGCGCGCACGCTGCAACAGGTGGCACAGCTGCGCCCGGATCGCATTGCCTTGTATGCGTACGCCCACTTGCCTGAGCGTTTCAAGGCCCAGCGCCGCATCCTGCAGCAGGACTTGCCGCCTGCGCCAGACAAGGTGAATATGCTGTCGGCGGCCATCGCCAGTTTCATTGATGCGGGCTACGTGTATGTGGGCATGGATCACTTTGCCTTGCCTGAGGATGCGCTGGCTGTGGCCAAGCGCCAGGGTCGCCTGCATCGCAACTTCCAGGGCTACAGCACCCAGCCGGATTGCGATTTGATTGCGCTGGGGGTTTCTGCGATCGGCCGCGTGGGGGCCACCTACAGCCAGAACGCCAAGACGCTGGAAGAGTATTACGACCTGCTGGACCAGGGGCGCCTGCCCGTGGTGCGCGGTCTGGCGCTGACGCGCGATGACTTGATCCGCCGGGCCGTGATCATGACCATCATGTGCCAGGGCGAAGTGCTGTTCGAGTCGATCAACAACGCATGGCTGATCGACTTCCCGCAGTATTTCGCGGCGGAAATCGCTGCACTCGAAAGCCAGCAGGAAGAAGGCCTGGTGGAAATCCAGGACGACTGCATCAAGGTGACCGAGAAGGGCTGGTTCTTTGTGCGCGGCGTCGCCCTGGTGTTTGACCGTTATTTGCAGGCCGATCGCAACCGGGCCAGGTTTTCACGGATCATCTGATCCCTATGGCGCTTTCTCTGCTTTGGACGGCATTTTTCATGGGGCTCGTGGGTGGGCCCCATTGTCTTGCCATGTGTGCTGCACCTTGTCATGCCGTCATCCAGGGGCAGGCCCATGCCGTGCGCCTGCATGCCGGCGCCGCTGCGGCGTCGTCCCGCGCCGTGCCTGGCTGGGCGGCCCTGCAATTCCACGCCGGGCGCTTGCTGGGCTACGGGATGCTGGGGGCGGTGGCTGCTCTGGCGATGGAGCAGGTGGCTTGGTTTTCTGACCGCACCTCCTTGCTGCACCCGGTGTGGGTGCTGATGCATCTGCTGATTCTGGCCTGGGGTTTGCTCATGGTGTTTCAGGGACAGCAGCCGGCATGGCTGGAGCGCGCCGGCCGTGCGACCTGGGCCAAGGTCCAACCCGTGCTGGCGTTGCCCGGCGGGGGGCTGCTGGCGGGCATCGCGTGGGCGCTGATGCCATGCGGCCTGCTTTATTCCGCCGTGCTGGTGGCCGCCCTGAGTGGTGGTACTGTGGCAGGGGCTGGCAGCATGGTGGCGTTTGCCGTGGGGGGCGGGTTGTGGCTGTGGTTGGCACCGTACGCGTGGCGCTGGCTCAGTGGGCGGGTGCGCCGCTGGCGGGCAGAGTGGGGCACCCGCGTGGCCGGTCTGATGCTGGTGGCGGTGTCGCTGTGGGCGCTCTGGATGGATCTGATCTTTACCCCCGCCATGTGGTGCCGCTAGGTGGCAGGCGGCGCCTCCGGCACCATGTTGCAGCAGTTGCAGCAGTTGCAGGACCACTGTGCATATGAACAACCAAGCATGCCAAAGCTATTCGGGCGCCAATTCAGGCGGCCTGGCCAAGCATGTGGTTGGTTTTTTGGGGGATGCCTGCGTCAAGGCGGTGAAGGTGTCTGCAAAGCCGCCGGGCCGTCAACCTGAACCGGGGGTTCAGGTGGGCGAGAGCAACCTAGCATTGGGTTCATCTGACGCGAGACGATCACGCTTGCCAGGCAATGTATCAAGCCCGTGCTCACAGAGCATTGGTTCAAGGCAATATAAAGCCCGGAGGATTGCAGACGGTTGTGATTTTACAGGGCTTGTGAACCGGCGGGTGGCAATTCCACGCGAATGTCATTGTCTAAATCGGCAGCGCTTGCGGTGGTGTCCAAGGTTGCCGCACCAGGCAGGCTGTCCGGGATGGTTTGAAAGGCGATTTCAGCCTGTGCAACCTGCTGTGCTGCGGTCATGGCCTGGACTTGCAGTTGTGTGGGGTAGGACGGTGCGTCAGGTTCGGCCACCGGCGTCAGGGCCGTGTCCAGCCGGTGCAGCAGCTGTGCGGCCAGGTGGGCGTCGTGCTCGGCCTGGGCCTGCAGCGCGAGTAGCAAAGGATCGGGTTCGGCGATGTCGGACAATCCGGCATCCCCCAGTTCTTGCACATCGGCCAGCTGTTGCTGCAGGGCCTGCAACTGTTTGCGCAATTCCAGGTTTTCGTAGGCCAGGTTCACGGCCAGCAGCACCCCCACGCGTTCGCGCGAGCGCAGCTTGCTGGTGTTGCGCATGTGCTGGAACTGCTGGTCGACGCGTTCCACGGCTTCCAGCAACTGGTTTTCCTGGCCGTCCGGGCAGGTGAGCAGGTAGTCCTGGTGCAGGATCTGGATTTCGATCTGGCTCATGGCGCTTCTTGATTCGCAGGCAGGCGTTCGATCAACGCATCCACCCGGGCGCGCGCAGCCTTCAGGCGTGAGCGCAGCGAGTCGCGCTCTTGCTGCAGCGCATGGACCTCTGCGCTCAGCAGGCGGTTGGCATGTTGCAGCGCTTCGTACTTCTCCAGCAGAAGCTCGATGCGCTCGGCCACGGGGTCAAGAATGGATGGTGTCGTCATGGATGGCCTCAATTGTAGGACGCCCCCTTGGCCGTGAATGGCAAATTCACCGCAAGTGCAGCGGTCTGGGGCTTCCTGCTTGTATCAAGCTGTCAATTGTCCGGGGCAGGCGGTTCTGCGCGTGTCCGACAGATGCCTGTGTGGCCCCGGCGGCCAGGGGTGGTCAGACGGCGACGGGCAGTTGTTCTTCGACTTCCTGGGCCGATTGCGGGCGGGTGACGCGGCCGATTTCCTGGCCCTGGCGCAGCACGACCAGGGTGGGCCAGAGCTTGACCTTGAAGTGGCGGCCCAGCTTGCGGCCCTGGCCATCTTCGATCTTGATGTGCGTGATGTCGCGGCGTTCGTGCAGCGCCTCGCGCAAAAACGGTTGGGCGGCCTGGCAGTGCGGGCACCAGTCGACACCAAACTCCACAGCGACGGTGCCCGGCAGGTCGGCCAGGTCCTCGGGCGCTGGGGCTGGATCGGTGAAGGCGGTGGCAAAAGGCATGCGGGTCTCCTAGGGTGGTGGGGCAGCAAAGCGCACATCGTCGCTGCAAGCGGCGGGTGTCGTCAAACCCTGGGCGCTTGTCCTTGTCACCTGGGCGCGCATTCGCCTGGAGGTGGTGCGATGGTGGGATCGCAGCGGCCTGCCGCTTGGCATACGGCGGTCAGGCGGCACCGGTTTGCGGAGGGCGCTGGGCTGTGCGCCAGTTCGGAGGGCGAAAGCCGGTTTGTTTCGTGGCCCGTACGGTTTTGAGAGCTGTTGGTGCTTGCTGCATGCATCTGCGTTGCAGGTCGATTTGATGCAGGAGAGAAAGAGGCTGATGTCGAAGCCTGACAGGCGTGCGAAGCCGTGCGAGCTAGGCCGGCTGCCAAGCCTGTGCGAAGTTGGGAGTCCTGTGCGGTCCGCACGGTGCCGGCCCTGCCTGGCCAGGG
>NZ_BBJR01000033.1 GCF_000739875.1 Comamonas aquatica NBRC 14918 | reverse complement strand
TCACTTCGGCGCGGACACACTAGTGGGAATGGGCATGCTCCTTGGGTTCTGAGCGGTTGAGCTTGGAGGCTGGATCCAGTGTCCCGCGAAGCAGCCTAAGCCCGTTGCCCACTACCAGTAAGCTCGCACCCATGTCCGCGAAAACCGCCATCCACATGGTCGCCGTGCCAACGACCGCCATCACCAGGAACACGCTCTTGATGCCCAGAGCCAAGGTGATGTTCTGCCAGAGCACGGCATGCGTGCGCTTGGATAGCCGCACAGTCTCGGCGACGCGCTGCAGGTTGTCGTTCATGATGACCACGTCGGCCGCTTCCATGGCAGTGTCGGTACCAGCGCCGCCCATGGCAAAACCGATATCAGCCTGGGCCAATGCCGGTGCATCGTTAATGCCGTCCCCGGTCATGCCGGTGGCGCCGTAGCGCTTTTGCATCTCCTTGATGGCGTCGAGCTTGGCTTCGGGCAGCAGGTCGCCGCGGGCGTCATCGATCCCCGCCTGCGCCGCGATTGCCTTGGCCGTGGCTGTGTTGTCGCCGGTCAGCATCACCGAGGTCACTCCCAGCGCCTTGAGATCGACGATGGCTTGCTTTGATGTCTCCCGAATGGTGTCTGCAACAGCAAACAAGGCCAGGACGCACGAATCGTCAGCCAGGAGGGTGACCGTGCGGCCTTGCTTTTCATGGATGGCGAGTTCCGCCTCCAGTTCAGGGGTGCACAGTCCCCGTTCATGGATCAGTCGGTGATTGCCCAGCACGAGGCGTACTCCATTGACCACGCCTTCGACACCGCGCCCCGGCAAGGCCTTGAAGTTTTCGGCCTCCGGGCCTGGTACTTCCAGACCCTGGATGATCGCCTTGGACACCGGGTGATCGGATCTGCCAGCCAGGCTGGCGGCCATCTGTTGGGCTGCAGCTTCATCGCCAGCGCCCCAGACGTGCCACTGCACCAGCTTGGGTTTACCTTCGGTGATGGTGCCCGTCTTGTCCAGCGCCACCGCCTTCAGGAGCCGCGCGTCTTCCAAGTAGGTTCCGCCCTTGATCAGGATGCCTCGGCGAGCGCCGGCCGCCAGTCCGCTTACCACCGTCACAGGCGTGGAAATGACCAAGGCACATGGGCAGGCAATCACCAGCAGGACAAGGGCCTTGTAGAGCGCTTCCAGCCAGGTCAGTCCCATCAGGAACGGTGTGAGAACTGCCACCGCCACCGCAATGGCGAAGACCGCAGGCGTGTAGATCGCGGCGAACCGATCGACAAAGCGCTGTGTCGGTGCGCGCGTGCCTTGTGCCTGCTCAACGGCTTGAATGATTCTGGCCAAGGTGGTGTTGCTCGATAGGGCCGTGACCTCGAACTCAAGTTCACCGGTCTCATTGATGGTGCCCGCGAACACCTGATCGCCGGGTGCCTTGTCCACGGGAATGCTCTCGCCAGTCACCGGAGCCTGGTTGATGGCCCCGTTCCCCTTCGTCACCTTGCCGTCCAGCGGCACCCGTTCTCCCGGCTTGATGCGCACGGTCGCACCGATGGCTACAGCGGCGACCGGCGTGGCAGACCATGCGCCATTGGGGCCCAGAACCAGAGCCTCTTCCGGCGCCAGTTCCAGCAACCCCTTGATCGCATTGCGTGCCCGGTCCACGGCCTTGGCCTCAATCAGCTCAGCAATGGCGTACAGGGCCATCACCATGGCAGCCTCGGGCCACTGGCCAATGAGGAAAGCGCCTGTGACGGCCACCGACATCAGGGCATTGATGTTGAGCTTGCCACGTAGCAGCGCTGCGATGCCCTTCTTGTAGGTGTCGATTCCAGCCAGCCAGATGGCCAACGCGGCGATGGCCATGCCTGCCACCTTCCAGGCCATCTGGTCGGGCGCGAAGAAGGAGAGCACCTCCGCGCCCGTGGCGAACACAAGCGCAGCCACCAGGCGAGAAATGCCGCCAGCGAACCCATGTCCATCGTCGTCGCCTTCGACAGGCCCTACTGCCGGCCCCCCCTGGGAGTTCATTGCGCCGGCCACCGGCTGTGGATCGAAGCCCGCCTTGCGGATAGCCTCCAGGGCCAAGGGATACGTGCTTTCTGCCGCATCGATCTTCAACGTGCGAGCACCGAGCTGGAAGCCCAGAGAGCGGATTCCGTCCAAGGGTTCCAGCGCGCGGCGGATTTCCGCCTCCTCGGCGCTGCAGTCCATGGTCGCAATTCTGAACAGCTTGACTTGGCCCGGGCCGCTTGCGGCGGCATTGACCGGAGAGGCGGAACTGGAGCATCCCGCTGAGCAGCAGGTGTCAACGCTTGAAGAGGTGCTGGTTTCTAGTTTCATGGCTTAATTGGAAACCCTGTAGTGACCTTAAAGTCAAGTGACAGCGCGAAATGCGCCCCAGCACCGTCAGGCACTACCCCCATTTGCAAAGGATGTGCCATGAAGATCGGCGAATTGGCCAAGGCCACCGGCACCCAGACAGAGACCATTCGCTACTACGAGCGGGAGTGTCTGCTGCCGGCGGCGATACGTACGGAAAGCAATTACCGAATCTACGATAGCAGCCACATCGAGCGTCTTGCCTTCATCCGGCATTGCCGCTGCCTGGACATGACACTCAATGAAATCCGCGTGCTGTTGCATTTCAAGGACGCACCTGGTGAGAACTGTGGCGCGGTGGATGCGCTTCTTGAGGAGCACATTGATCATGTCGTCTCGCGAATCCGGGAACTCCAGGTGCTGGAATTAGAATTGCGCAGTCTGCAGCAGCAGTGTTCGCCAGGTCACCTGGCCGGGGACTGCGGCATCTTGGGCGGCCTGGCAATAGCGGCGCGCCAACACAATCACATGCCTACAGCCAACCCCAATGAAGCGCATCCACCTGGCGTGCATCGCGAAATCGGAGCCGCTGCCAAACAGCTGCGCATTAACCGTAAGGGCTGACTGCCAAAAGTCATTGGGCTCGGATCTCCAGCCCAACGCTCGTCACCCCGCTCTCCGACCATGCGACTGGTTTGCCCTGATGCATGCGAGCGATCGCGCCAACGATGGCCAGGCCTAGGCCGTGGTTGCTTTGTCCATGACTGCGAGCGGGATCGGCGCGGAAAAATCGATCGAACAAGTGAGGGAGTATTTCGGGATCGATGCTGTCTCCGCAGTTGGAGACACTGATCAGCACGCGGTCCTCATCAACGGTCCTGAAGTTGACTTGGACGATCGAGCCATTTCTCGCGTATCGGGTGGCGTTCCCCAGCAGGTTTGACAAGGCTCGGCGCAACAGGGGCACGTCGAAGGCACCATGTGCGTCGCCGACTACTTTGGCGGTGAGCCCGGCCTCGGCCAGTGCCGCCTCGTGATAGTCCAGCACGTCTACAGCCACCGATGCAAGACTCGATACGGGAACGCGACGCGCGCCTACACCCCGATCAGCTTGCGATAGGAACAGCATATCGTTGACGATGCCGGTCAGGCGATGCAGTTCCTCCAGATTTGAGGCGAGGACCTCCCGCATATCCGCCTGCTCAGGACGCCTTAGAGCCAGTTCATTGTTGGCAATGAGCGTGGCCAGTGGCGTGCATAGCTCGTGCGCCACATCCGCATTGAAACCCGCCATCTGTGAGTAGGCCTTCTCAATGCGTGCAAGGAGGGCGTTGAACTGGTCGATCAGCGGCACGAGTTCAAGAGGTTGCTCGTCGCCATCGAGCCGTTGGTGCAGGCTATCCGCCGACAGTGCTCGCGTTTGGCCGGCCAGCCTTCGCACAGGCGCAAGGCCGAGTTTGACCAGGGAGAAGCCGCCCAGTGAAACCACGATGGCGCCCCCGATGGCAGCCACCAGCAGGGTGAGTGCGAGCCGGTGCAACAACTGGTTGTCGGTTTGAATATCCAGCGACAGCTGGACGTGCAAAGCCGGCGAGGCAGGGCCTGCAACCTGCGCCACCTCGAATTTCCGTTGGCGCCATACCGTCTGTGCATTCTGGTTGCGGGTGTGCGCGTAGAGCACGGTCCCATCGGCCAGTGACACCTCAAGCGATAAATCTCCATGCCCCGCCAGGAAGTCATCGAGCTTGTGAGCGAGAGCTTCCGACTCCCGGTGCTCCGTCCCCTCTACCAAGAGATGCCGAATGACGTTCTCCTTTTGCGCCAGCGTTTCCTCTTGCCGATCGCGAAAATTGAACTCGGTTACCAGATACACGGCCAGGCAGACCAGGCCCAGGCCTGCAAAGCTTTGCAACGCCAACCACCACGACAGCCTCTGGCGCAGCGAGCGATGGTGGATCAATGCCTTCATCCGTTACGCTCCTCCATGATGTAGCCCATGCCTCGGATGGTGTGAAGCAGCACAGTGTCAAAGGGTTTGTCTATCTTGCTTCGCAAGCGACGAATAGCGACCTCCACTACGTTGGTTTCGCTGTCGAAGTGCATGTCCCACACCTGCTCAGCAAGCTCGGTGCGAGACAGTACCTCGCCTTTCCTTCGCAGGAACAGCGTCAGAAGCAGGAACTCCTTTGCGGTCAGCTCCAACCGCTGACTG